>NZ_JBSFUW010000013.1:0-193820 GCF_053591995.1 Streptomyces sp. NPDC002835
CTCGTGCCACCCGCCCCGCGGGGCGCGCCCCCCCCCCGCCCCCCCCCCCGCCCCGCCCCCCCCCCCTCGTGCGTCGCCGGACTCCTACGGCCAGTTGCCGCCGCCGCCGTCACCGCCGCCGTTGCCCTGGCCGCGGTTGTTGCCGCCGCCGATCAGGTCCGGCGGGATGGAGATGCCGGGCCACGGCTCCTGGTCGCCGGGCTTGTCGTCGCCCGGCTTCCCCTTGTCCTTGTCCTTCTCTTTGTCCTCGTCCTTCTTCGGATCCGGGATGTGGACGGTGTTGAACGGAAGGGCCGGTTGACCCTCCAGCGCGCCCGCCATCGCGTCCTTCCAGATCGGACCCGGGACGCCGCCGCCGAAGACCTTGGGGTGGTACTGGCCGCCGATGGTGATGTCCACCATCTCCACCTGCTGGTCGGCGCTGCCGACCCAGACCGCGCCGGACATGTTCGGGGTGTAGCCCACGAACCAGGCGTTCTTGCGGAAGTCCGTGGTACCGGTCTTGCCCGCGTTGTCGCGGCTCTGCAGACCGGCCTGCCGGCCGGTACCGGAGTCGACCACTCCGCGCAGCAGCGTGTTGATGGTATCGGCGGTCTGCTCCGACATCGCCCGGGAGCACTGGGTCTGCGGGACCTTCAGGCTCTTGCCGTCCGCCGTCTTGATCGACTCGATGGCCGTCGGCGTGCAGTAGTTGCCCCGGTTGGCGAAGGCCGCGTAGGCGTTGGCCATGTTGAGCGGCGAGATGCCGGTGGAGCCGAGAGTGAGGGCCGAGGGCAGTTCGGGCAGCTTGCTCCCGTCGCCCTGCACCACACCGAGCTTGGTGGCCATCTCCGAGATCGGGCACATCCCGATCTCGGAGATCATCTGCACGAAGTAGGTGTTGACGGACAGTTCCATCGCCTTTTTGAGCGGGTACGGTCCGACCTCCGCCTCGTTCTCGTTCTCGAGCACGGCGCCGTCGGTGTTGACCCAGGGCTTTCCGCTGCACGTCATGATGCGCTCGGGGTACGGCATCTTGAACGGCGACGGATAGATCTGCGTCGGAGGTTTGCCCTGCTCCAGCGCGGCGGACGCCAGGAACGGCTTGAAGGTCGAGCCGACCGGGAAGCCGTAGTTCGAGCCGCCCATCGCCTTGTTGACCGAGTAGTTGATCTGGGTCTCGTTCTTGCCGAAGCCGTACGGCTTGGACTGGCCCATCGCCACGACCTTGCCGGTCCCGGGCTCGACGAGCGTCACCGCGGCGGCGACCTTGTCGGTCTGGTAGACGTGGTCCTTTATCGACTGCTGCGCCGCCTTCTGGGCCTGGGGCTTCAGCGTGGTCTTGATCGTCAGACCGCCCTGGTTCCAGACCTTGAGCCGGTCCTTGCGGGTCTTTCCGAAGACCGGGTCGGTCAGGAAGATCTGGCGCACGTAGTCGCAGAAGAAGCCCGCGCCGTCGACGGCGGTGATGCAGCCGTTCTTGGGCTTGCTCACCTTCAGCTCGATCGGCGCGGCCTTGGCCTTCTCCAGCTCGGCCCGGGAGATGTCACCGACGTCGGCCATGCGCTGCAGCACGAGGTCGCGGCGCTTGGTCGCCTCCTCCGAGTCGTTGACCGGGTCGAAGCGGCTCGGAGACTGGACGACGCCGGCGAGGAGCGCCGCCTCCTCCAGCTTCAGGTCCTTGGCGTGCTTGGAGAAGTAGCGCTGGGAGGCGGCCTCGATGCCGTACGCCTGCTGGCCGAAGAACGTGATGTTGAGGTAGTTCTCGAGGATCTTCTTCTTGCCGAGCTCCTCCTCGACCTGGATCGCGTACTTCAGTTCGCGGATCTTGCGGCCGAGGGTCTGCTGGGTGGCCTGGGCGACCTTGTCGGGGTCGTCGCCGGCCTCTTCGACGAAGACGTTCTTCACATACTGCTGGGTGAGCGTGGAGGCGCCCTCGGAGACGCCGCCCGCCTGCGCGTTCTTGTTCAGTGCGCGCAGCACGCCCTTGAGGTCGATCGCGCCGTGCTCGTAGAAACGGGCGTCCTCGATCGCGACGATCGCCTTCTGCATGTACGGCGAGATGTCCTTGAGGGGCACCACCGTGCGGTCACGCGAGTAGACCACGGCGATCTTGCCGCCCTCGGAGTCGAGGATCGTGGTGCGCTGACTCAGCGGCGGCGTCTTGAGGTTGGCGGGGATGGTGTCGAATCCTTCGACCGTCCCCTTGGCCGCCAGCCCCAGTGCTCCGGCCGCGGGCAGGGCGATGCCTGCCAGCACCGCTCCGGAGAGCACACTGACACCGAGGAACTTGGCGGCCTGCTGCGTCGCTGTCAGACCGCCGCCCGAGCGCTTCTTTGGCATGAGGGCAGCCTACGTTCTCATTTGCCGGACAGGCGTAAAGGCCTTGGCCTAAGCTGCTCACAACTGTCACAGCAGTGCGGTTCTGCATCAAGTACTTGACACGACTCCCGCTGTACCCGAATCCGGCGAAGTTGTGTCCGCGAGTCATGTCCGAATCCGGCGCATGCGTGGTGATGTGCCCCGTGTGACCCGGCTGAATCGCCCCGCTTTGCCGGGCTTTTCCGCTATGTCCCCAGGTCACTCCCCTGGGTGATCTGCCGCGTACGCATAGTCCGTTCGGGCCATTCAAGATTGGGCCCCAAGGGGGTGTTGCGCTGTGCCCACCTTCCGTAACGTCCTCAACTGGCAGCGGTGAATATGCCGCTGCCGCCGTGGGGGAGCCTCGATTCGGGAGAGGACGGCGCCGGCATGGGCTGGGTAACCGACTGGAGTGCGCAGGCAGCCTGCCGCACGACGGATCCGGATGAACTGTTCGTACAAGGGGCAGCGCAGAACAGGGCCAAGGCGGTGTGCACGGGATGCCCGGTGCGCACGGAGTGCCTGGCCGACGCGCTCGACAACCGCGTCGAGTTCGGCGTGTGGGGCGGAATGACCGAGCGGGAGCGGCGGGCACTGCTGCGCAGGCGGCCCACGGTCACCTCGTGGCGGCGACTGCTCGAGACCGCACGCACGGAATACGAGCGCAGCGCGGGGATCCTTCCCGTCGCCCTCGACGACGACGAGACCTACGAGGCGTACGCGGCAGTGGGTTAGCGGGCCGGTCAGCGGCCTTGGGAAGTGCACGACGTGCGCCTTCGGCATGTGCCGGCAGCGCGGGGGGCGTGGGCCCCGGGAGGGCGTGATACGTCTCACACCGGGCCACGCCCGTACGGGCGCCGACAGCCGCAGTGTGTACGGGTGTCACGCGTCGGGCCCGCATCCGGGGGCGGGTGCCGAGGGCCGATGCGGCAACGCCGCGCGCGCACGAGCCCGCGTGCTGAGCTCCGACGCGCCTAAGCCGCCCCGGCCGACGCGTCCCCGCCCGCCGCGAGGCGGTCGCCGATGGCGCGCAGGCCGGCGAGATCGTGGACGTCCCCGGGGAACGCGGGTACTTCGGCCACCGCCACTTCCGGGTGGAGCGCGGTGAAACGGTCACGGGTGCGCTGCTCGCGGGCGAGCACCTGCATCCGTTCCGCATGCAGCCGCAGCAGACCGGCGGTCATCTGCTCGGTGGTCTGCTCCGTCGAACTCTTCAAGTCTGCGGGTGGGTCGGGCACTTCGAGCGGGTCCGATACGGCTTCCGGTGCGCCGGCCGCCGACGTGCCGGAAGCCGGTGGGGCTTCGGGGGAGCGACCCGCGGACGGCGATTCGGGAGAGACGGCCGCGGCGTCACGAACACCAGTCTTCCCGGGCCCCTGATCCACAATGCCGACCTCGTCAAGATTTTCCGCGGCAGCCAGCGCCCGCTCCGCGGACAGCCCCGCCGCCCCGCTGCCGTGCACCCGGTTGAGGACCAGACCGGCGAGCGGCATCTTCTCCGCCGCCAGCCGTTCCACGAAGTACGCCGCCTCCCGCAGCGCGTCGCGCTCGGGCGCCGCGACGACGAGGAACGCCGTCCCCGGGGCCTGCAGCAGCCGGTACGTGGCGTCCGCCCGCGTACGGAACCCGCCGAACATGGTGTCCATCGCCGCGACGAACGTCTGCACGTCCTTCAGCAGTTGACCGCCCAGCACCTTGCCCAGCGTGCCCGTCATCATCGACATGCCGACATTGAGGAACTTCATCCCCGCCCGGCCGCCCACCTTCGCCGGCGTCATCAGCAGCTTGATGAACCTGCCGTCCAGGAACGACCCGAGCCGCTTCGGCGCGTCCAGGAAGTCCAGCGCCGAACGCGACGGCGGGGTGTCGACGACGATCAGGTCCCACTCGTCCCGCGCCCGCAGCTGGCCCAGCTTCTCCATGGCCATGTATTCCTGCGTGCCCGCGAAACCGGCGGACAGGGACTGGTAGAAGGGGTTCTCCAGGATGGCGCGCGCCCGCTCCGCGTCCGCGTGCGACTCGACGATCTCGTCGAACGTCCGCTTCATGTCGAGCATCATGGCGTGCAGTTCGCCCGCCGGCCGGCCGTCACCGTCCTTGCCGGAACCCTTCCGCGACGCCGCGCCCCGGTCCTCGATGCCCTTGACCCGGCGCGGGGTGTTGTCGAGCGAGTCGATGCCCATGGACTGCGCGAGCCGCCGGGCCGGGTCGATGGTGAGGACGACGACCTTGCGGCCGCGCTCGGCCGCCCGTACGCCGAGGGCCGCGGCCGTCGTCGTCTTGCCGACGCCCCCGGCGCCGCAGCACACGATGATGCGCGTGGCCGGGTCGTCGATGAGCGGGTCGATCTCGAGCCGGGCCGATGGGTCCAGTGTCATGAGCCCGCCCCCTGCTTGCGCAGTTCCTTCGCCAGTTGGTAGAGGCCGGACAGGTCGACGCCCTCACTCAGCATGGGGAGTTCGTACGCGCCCAGCTCCAGCGTGTTCAGCGTCCCGCGCTGCTCGCGTTCCAGCTCCACGCGCTGCGCGTGCTCGGCGGCCTGCTCCAGCAGCGGGGTGACGAGCGCCGCGGCGCCCGGGACGCCGGCCGCCCTGAGGGCCTTGGTGACGGCGCCGCGCCGGCCGTCCGCCGCGTCGCGCAGCGTGTCCTCGTCGAGGAGGTGCGGACGGACCATGTTCACGATGACCCGGCCCACCGGCAGATCGGCGGCGCGCAGTTCGGCCACGCCGTCCGCGGTCTCCTGCACCGGCATCTCCTCCAGGAGGGTCACCAGGTGGACCGCCGTCTCGGGGGACTTGAGGACCCGCATCACCGCCTGCGCCTGATTGTGTATCGGGCCGATCCTCGCCAGCCCCGCCACCTCGTCGTTGACGTTCAGGAAGCGGGTGATGCGGCCGGTGGGCGGGGCGTCCATGACCACGTGGTCGTAGACGTACCGCCCCTGCTTGTCCCGGCGGCGGACCGCCTCGCAGGCCTTGCCGGTCAGCAGCACGTCGCGGACGCCCGGGGCGATCGTCGTCGCGAAGTCGATCGCGCCGATCTTCTTCAGGGCGCGGCCGGCGCCGCCGAGTTTGTAGAACATCTGGAGGTAGTCGAGGAGCGCGCGCTCGGCGTCGATGGCCAGCGCGAAGACCTCCCCGCCGCCGGAGGAGACGGCGATCTTGCGCTCCTCATAAGGAAGTGCCTCTGTCTCGAACAGCTGGGCGATGCCCTGCCTGCCCTCGACCTCGACGAGGAGAGTCCGCTTTCCCTCGGTCGCGAGGGCGAGCGCGAGGGCGGCGGCAACCGTGGTCTTACCGGTCCCGCCCTTGCCGCTGACGACCTGGAGCCTGCTCACGTATGCGAGCCTAACCAGTCGCGCCCCGCCCTACGCACGAGGCTGTGTGCGGGCTGCGTCACGAACCGTCCGCCTGCGTCACGGACCATGCCGGGGGTGCGGCTACAGTCGGCTCCATGACCAAGTGGGAATACTCGACCGTGCCCCTTCTCGTGCACGCGACGAAGCAGATTCTGGACACCTGGGGCGAGGACGGCTGGGAGCTGGTCCAGGTCGTACCGGGACCCAACAACCCCGAGCAGCTCGTGGCCTACCTGAAGCGTGAGAAGTCCTCGTGAGTGGCGTCGTCGCCGCCCGGCTCGCCGAACTCGGACTGACGCTGCCCGAGGTGGTGCCGCCGCTGGCCGCGTACCAGCCGGCCGTGGTGTCCGGAGCGTACGTCTACACCGCGGGCCAGCTCCCGATGGTGGAAGGCAAACTTCCGGTGACCGGCAAGGTCGGGGCCGAGGTCACTCCCGAGGAGGCCAAGGAGCTCGCCCGCACCTGTGCGCTGAACGCCCTGGCGGCCGTGAAGTCGGTCGTCGGTGACCTGGACCGCATCGCGCGTGTGGTGAAGGTCGTCGGCTTCGTGGCGTCCGCCGCGGACTTCACCGGCCAGCCCGCCGTCCTCAACGGCGCCAGCGAGCTGCTCGGCGAAGTGCTCGGTGACAAGGGCGTCCACGCGCGCAGCGCGGTCGGCGTGGCCGTGCTGCCCCTGGACGCTCCGGTCGAGGTCGAGATCCAGGTGGAGCTCGTCCCGGGCGGAAGCTGACCGAGCGCCTCAGTACGAGGACGGCCCCGTGCCCGCCGCCCTTCCGGCGGGCACGGGGCCGTTGCCGTACGCCCGCGGTCCGGCGGGAAGAGAGCCCTCGAACATCGACGCGGAAGCGCATAGCATCCGCCCATGTCGAATGGTCAGTGGTACCCGCCGGAATGGCCCGATCGCATCCGCGCGCTCGCGAGTGGCGAGCTCACCGCCGTGGCCCCCAGGCGGGCCGCCACGGTGATGCTGCTGCGCGACACGGCCGACGGCACCGCTGTCCACATGCTGCGCCGGCGCGCCTCCATGGCCTTCGCCGGCGGTGCGTACGCGTACCCGGGCGGCGGCGTGGACCCCCGCGACGACCGCCCGGTGCGCTGGGCGGGCCCCTCTTTGGAGGTCTGGGCGGAGCGCCTCGGAGTCGACGACACGGCGTCCGCCCAGGCCATCGTGTGCGCGGCGGTGCGCGAGACGTTCGAGGAGGCGGGCGTCCTGCTGGCCGGTGCCACCCACGACACGGTCGTCGGCGACACGACGGGCGACGACTGGGAGGCGGACCGGCAGGCACTGGTCGACCGGGGACTGTCGTTCGCGGACTTCCTGGACCGCAGAGGGCTCGTGCTCCGCTCGGACCTGCTGGGCGCGTGGGCGCGCTGGATCACGCCGGAGTTCGAGCCGCGCCGGTACGACACCTGGTTCTTCGTAGCCGCGCTCCCCGAGGGCCAGCGCACCCGCAACGCCTCCTCGGAGGCGGAGAGCACCGTCTGGATCAGCCCCGCGGACGCCACCGCCGGGTACGACAAGGGCGACCTGCTGATGATGCCGCCGACCGTCGCGACGCTCCGCACGCTCCAGCCGTACGGGACGGCCGCGCGGGCCCTGGAGGCGGCGGCGGACCAGGACCTCACCCCGGTGCTGGCCGAGGCCCGGCTGGAGGGCGGGGGGGTCGTCCTGAGCTGGCCGGGACACGACGAGTTCACCAAGCACGTGCCCACCGGAGGCCCGCGATGACGGATGCCGCCACGCTGCCGGGACAGCCCCGCGGCGGTGTGCTCTCCGGACCCGCCACCGCCCGCGCCGTGAACGTCCTCGCCCCGAACGCGTCCGCGATGACCCTCGACGGCACCAACACCTGGATCGTCTCAGAGCCGGACTCCGATCTCGCGGTCGTCGTCGACCCGGGGCCGCTCGACGACGGCCATCTGCGGGCCGTCGTCGACACCGCCGAACGGGCGGGCAAGCGGGTCGCCCTCACCCTGCTGACCCACGGCCACCCCGACCACGCCGAAGGCGCCGCGCGCTTCGCGGCCCTGACCCGTACGAACGTGCGGGCCCTCGACCCGGCACTGCGGCTCGGCGACGAGGGGCTCGCCCCGGGGGATGTGATCACCACGGGCGGCCTGGAGCTGCGGGTCGTCCCCACGCCCGGCCACACCGGGGACTCGCTCAGCTTCCATTTGCCGGCCGACCGGGCCGTGCTCACCGGGGACACGGTCCTCGGCCGTGGCACGACCGTCGTCGCGCACCCCGACGGCAGGCTCGGCGACTACCTCGACTCGCTGAGGCGGCTGCGCTCGCTCACCGTCGACGACGGCATCCGCACCGTGCTCCCCGGCCACGGCCCGGTGCTCGACGACGCCCAGGGCGCCGTCGAGTTCTACCTCGCGCACCGCGCGAACCGGCTCGCTCAGGTGGAGACGGCTGTCGAGAACGGCTGCGCGACGGCCGCCGAGGTGGTGGCGCAGGTGTACGCGGACGTGGACAGGTCCCTGTGGCCGGCCGCGGAACTCTCCGTACGGGCACAGCTGGAGTATCTGCGGGACCACGGCCTCATCGGGCCCGCCGCCTAGCGGCACCCCAGGAGGCCGGTCTCCACGCGAAGGGGCCGCCCGCGTCACGCGGGCGGCCCCTTCGCACGGGACAGGGTGTGCCTGAGCGGGCGGCCTCAGCGCGAACGCTTGGCCAGACGCTCCACGTCCAGCAGGATCACCGCACGCGCCTCCAGACGCAGCCAGCCGCGCTGCGCGAAGTCGGCCAGGGCCTTGTTCACAGTCTCGCGGGAGGCGCCGACCAGCTGGGCCAGCTCTTCCTGGGTGAGGTCGTGGACGACGTGGATGCCCTCCTCCGACTGCACGCCGAAGCGGCGCGACAGATCGAGGAGCGCGCGGGCGACACGGCCCGGTACGTCGGAGAAGACCAGGTCGGACATCTGGTCGTTGGTCTTGCGCAGTCGGCGGGCGACGGCGCGCAGCAGCGCCGTGGCCACCTCGGGCCGCACGTTCAGCCAGGGCTGGAGGTCGCCGTGGCCGAGGCCGAGGAGCTTGACCTCGGTCAGCGCGGAGGCGGTCGCGGTGCGGGGGCCGGGGTCGAAGAGGGACAGCTCGCCGATCAGCTCGCCGGGGCCGAGGACCGCCAGCATGTTCTCGCGGCCGTCGGGTGAGGTGCGGTGGAGCTTGACCTTGCCTTCGGTGACCACGTAGAGGCGGTCGCCCGGTTCGCCCTCGTGGAAGAGCGCGTCGCCGCGGGCGAGCGTCGCTTCACTCATCGAGGCGCGGAGCTCCGCGGCCTGCTCGTCATCGAGCGCCGCGAAGAGCGGGGCGCGCCGCAGAACGTCGTCCACGAGTTCTCTCCTTGTCGACCTGCTCAGGGGACGTTGGTCCCATGATGCCGGACTGTGCTGTGCCGGCCTGGGGACACTGTGCCCGGTGGGGCTCCACCCGGGCACGGACCCTGGTGGTAAACAATCGTGCGATCAGTCACAACAAGTTTGACGTACTGGCGTGTCTCTCCCTACGGCAGGGGCCCGATCGGGTCCTGATTCAGGGTGGCCGGGGCGGATGTCGGTGGGGGCCTTTAGGCTGGCCGGGTGTCCAATTCGCCGGTGAGAGCACAGGCCGAGGGGGCTGGGAGCGTGTCCGGTAAGCAGAATTCCGCTGTGGGCGAACAGCGATCACCCGCCTCGGGCAAAAAGGATAAAACGCCCAAGCCGGAAACGCGGCTGGCCATGGTCCGGCGCGCCCGCCGCATAAATCGCGAGCTCGCCGAGGTGTATCCGTACGCCCATCCGGAGCTCGATTTCGAGAACGCCTTCCAGCTGCTGATCGCGACGGTCCTGTCCGCGCAGACCACCGACCTCCGGGTCAACCAGACGACGCCCGCCCTCTTCGCCAAGTACCCCACGCCCGAGGACCTGGCGGCGGCGGAGCCGGAAGCGGTCGAGGAGCTCATCCGCCCGACGGGGTTCTTCCGTGCCAAGACCAAGTCGATCATGGGCCTGTCCGCCGCCATCCGGGACAACTTCGGCGGCGAGGTCCCCGGCCGGCTCCAGGACCTGGTGAGCCTGCCCGGAGTGGGCCGCAAGACCGCGTTCGTCGTCCTGGGCAATGCCTTCGGTGTTCCCGGGATCACCGTGGACACGCACTTCATGCGCCTGGCCCGGCGTTGGAAGTGGACCGACCAGGACGATCCGGTGAAGATCGAGGCCGAGATCGCCACGATCTTCCCGAAGAGCGAGTGGACCATGCTCTCGCACCGGGTGATCTTCCACGGCCGCCGTATCTGCCACGCCCGCAGACCCGCCTGCGGCGCCTGCCCGATCACACACCTCTGCCCCGCCTACGGGGAGGGCGAGACCGATCCGGAGAAGGCCGCGAAGCTGCTGAAGTACGAGAAGGGCGGCCAGCCCGGCCAGCGTCTCAAGCCGCCCCCGGACTACCCGGGGAAACCGGCCCCGGCGCTGGGCGCGACCGGGTGACGCTGCCGCGAGCGGAACGATCGAGGCGCCTTGGGACGTTGTGCGTGAGGGGGTGCCGATGACACGTACTGGAGAAGAGACGTACCAGCGATTCGAACAGCACGGCGACGGTGAGGTGGTCGTCGACGGTGACGTCGTCGTCACGACCGACGGTCTGCCGGAGTGGCTCGACCCCGTGGTGCGCGCCGCCGACACGGTGCAGCCGCACCAGCTCAGCCGCTTCCTGCCGCCCGAGAGCGGGCACGGCCGCCAGTCCGCCGTCCTCGTTCTCTTCGGTGAGGGCGCCAAGGGGCCGGAACTGCTGCTCATGGAGCGCGCGGGCACGCTGCGCTCGCATGCGGGACAGCCGTCCTTCCCCGGCGGTGCGCTCGATCCCGAGGACGGCGACCCGGCGACGACCGGCCCGCTGCGTGCCGCGCTGCGGGAGGCCCAGGAAGAGACGGGGCTGGACCCGGCGGGAGTGCAGACCTTCGGCATACTGCCCAAGCTCTACATCCCGGTGAGCAGTTTCGTCGTCACGCCCGTACTGGGATGGTGGCGAGCCCCCAGCCCGGTCGGAGCGGTCGATCCCGCGGAGACCGCACGCGTGTTCACCGTGCCCGTGGCCGACCTCACGGACCCGGCCAACCGCGCGACGGCCGTGCACCCGCGCGGCCACGCCGGACCGGCGTTCACCGTCGAAGGGGCTCTGGTCTGGGGTTTCACCGCCGGGGTGATCGACCGGATCCTGCACTTCGCGGGCTGGGAGCGACCATGGGACCGTACCAAGAAGGTCCCGCTGGACTGGCACGCATGACAGGCTGACCGAGTGATGCCCTCCCGGCGGGGGCGTGACACCGACCGCGCGGCTCGCCGTGCCCCACCCCCCAGCCGGACCGAGCACCGGCGACGACACTGCGAGGCAAAATTCGGTGAACGTGCTGGACATCCTGTTGCTGGTCGCCGCCGTGTGGTTCGCGATCGTCGGCTACCGCCAGGGCTTCGTCGTCGGCATCCTGTCGGTGATCGGCTTCCTCGGCGGCGGACTCGTCGCGGTCTATCTGCTTCCGGTGATCTGGAACGCGCTGACCGACGACGCCGAAGTGTCCACCACCGTCGCGATAGTCGCGGTCGTCATCGTGATCGTCTGCGCCTCGGTCGGTCAGGCCTTCACCACCCATCTGGGCAACAAACTGCGGCGGTTCATCACCTGGTCGCCCGCCCGCGCGCTCGACGCCACGGGCGGCGCGCTGGTCAACGTCGTCGCGATGCTGCTGGTCGCCTGGCTGATCGGCTCCGCGCTCGCCGGCACCTCGCTGCCCACCCTGGGCAAGGAGGTGCGCAGTTCGAAGGTGCTGCTCGGGGTGTCGCGTGTGATGCCCGATCAGGCCAACACCTGGTTCAGGGACTTCTCCTCGGTCCTCGCGCAGAACGGCTTCCCCCAGGTCTTCAGTCCGTTCGCCAACGAGCCCATCACCGAGGTGCAGCCCCCCGACCCGGCGCTCGTCGGCAGCCCCGTCGCCGCGCGCGCCAAGCAGTCCATCGTCAAGGTCGTCGGTACGGCCCCGAGCTGCGGCAAGGTCCTCGAAGGAACCGGCTTCGTCTTCGACGAGCGCCGGGTGATGACCAACGCCCACGTCGTCGGCGGCGTCGACGAGCCGACCGTGCAGATAGGCGGTGAGGGCCGGCTCTACGACGCCAAGGTCGTCCTCTACGACTGGCAGCGCGACATCGCCGTCCTGGACGTCCCGGACCTCCGGGCCCGCCCGCTCGAGTTCGCCGACTTCGAGGAGGGCGACGCCGAGAGCGGTGACAGCGCGATCATCGCCGGCTTCCCGGAGAACGGCGCGTACGACGTGCGCTCCGCCCGTGTCCGCGGACGGATCAACGCCGACGGTCCCGACATCTACCACCGGGGCACCGTCCGCCGCGACGTCTACTCGCTGTTCGCGACCGTGCGGCAGGGCAACTCCGGCGGCCCGCTGCTCACCACCGACGGCAAGGTCTACGGGGTCATCTTCGCCAGGTCACTCGACGACGCGGACACCGGCTACGCCCTGACGGCGGACGAGATCCGCAAGGACATCGAACTCGGCCGCAACGCCAACCAAGAGGTCGACAGCCAGGGGTGCGCGCTGTAGCGGCGCCGCGACGCAGGGTCAGTCCCGGGGATGATGCCGCAGGCGCGCGGACACCCAGCGCGCGCGGCGCCTCAGGATGCGCGGAATCCCCATCCCCTGCCCCGGATGCTCGTGGTCCTCGCTCGGAAGGCCACTTGTCTCGCGAGTGATCGGCCTGCTGGCCGAGCGTCGGTTGCGTGCTGCGTCACCGTAGTCGTGCGTCCAGCCCATACCCGGACGTGTGCCCGGGCCCCATGGTCGGTAACCGTGCCCGGGGCGGCCAATTGGCTTATGCGCCAGGCATTTGGCTGTTCGTAGAACAAGCGTACTTTCGGTGAGCGGAACCCTTCGACCGGCTACCGATCGGGCTCGGGATCCTTGAGCCAGTTGATCAGTTCGTTCGAGAAGGCGACCGGGTCCTCCTCGTGGGGGAAGTGGCCGAGGCCGTCGAACAGCCGCCACCGGTAGGGGGCTTCGACGTACTCGCCCGAGCCGGCCGCGCTGCGTGTCCGCATCGCCGGATCGAGTGAGCCGTGCAGATGCAGCGTGGGCACCCGTACCGGACGCTTCATCCGGCGGTTGAACTGGATGCCGTCCGGCCGGGCCAGCGACCGCACCATCCAGCGATAGGGCTCGATGGAGCAGTGCGCGGTCGACGGGATGCACATCGCCCGCCGGTAGACCTCGACTGCCTCTTCGTCGAGCGGCTGCGGCCCGGACCAGTTCTCGATCAACTCGCCCACCAAGGCCGCGTCGTCCGCCACCAGTTGGCGCTCCGGCAGCCAGGGCCGCTGGAAACCCCACACGTAGGAGCCGGCGCGGCTCTGCGCGAAGTCGGAGAGCATCGCCGAGCGCCACCGCCGCGGGTGCGGCATCGACGACACGGCCAGCCGGCGCACCAGCTTGGGCCGCATAACGGCCGCGGTCCACGCCAGGTAGCCGCCCAGATCGTGCCCGACCAGGGCGGCGTCCGGCTCACCCAGCGACCGGACGACACCGGTGATGTCGAGCGCCAGGTTGGCCGGGTCGTAACCCCGCGGCGTACGGTCGCTGCCGCCCACGCCGCGCAGGTCCATCGCCACGGCCCTGAACCCCGCGTCGGCGAGCGCCGGCAGCTGATGCCGCCAGGTCCACCAGAACTGCGGGAACCCGTGCAGCAGCATCACCAGCGGCCCGTCGCCCATCTCGGCGATGTGGAAGCGGGCGCCGTTGGCCGCCACGTCGCGGTGGGTCCAGGGACCGTCGATGCGTACGGGACTGCCAGGGGCGCCGAAGCTGCCGGGAGCGGAATCAGGGACCGTCATGCTGATGAGCGTGCCACAACCCGGGACGCGGTGTTCGCGCCCCGGTGCCCGCAGGTCACGTCGAAACCTTGTCCGACAGCCGGTCCGCCCTCGTGCGGCCCGAGACCTTGGTCAGTTCGACGCCGCGCGGATGCGGCTTGGCGTTGCCGAGCACGGCGGCCGTCTCCTTGGCCGACGCGACGGCCTTCTGCGGGCCCTGACCCTTCTTCGCCTTCTTGACGAAGACCACGCCGACGAGTCCGAGCAGAGCGGCCAGAACGAGGTTCACCGCGAACGACAGCAGGAAGCACCATCCCAGTTCCAAGCCGGTCCAGGCCTCGAAGCCGTAGGCCAGGGCGAAACTCAGCATGGGCAACGAGAAGAGCAGTACCGCGCCGGCCGCCGTGAACGCGGCTCCACCGATCCCGGCCTTCTTCACATCCTGCCGCAGCTGGGCCTTGGCCAGCGCGATCTCGTCGTGCACCAACGCGGACATCTCGGTGGTCGCCGAGGCGACCAGCTGGCCAAGACTGCGGTCGGCGCCGACAGCGTTCGCTGCGGTGTTGCCGGGGTCGCTCATCGCTGACTCCCTCTCCTCTTCCACGGGTCCGGTGTTCGTACGGTCCGATGTCAGATCATGCCGGACTGTCGCCGTTGTCGCTCGAAACCGCGGCCGTTTCCGCCTTCTTGCGGTGCTCCGCCGCCTTCTTCTCGTAGATCGCGGCCATCCGCAGGTGGTACGCGGGGTCTTCCTCCTCGTAGATGTCCGGGATCCCGGACATGTCCTCGTCGCGCTCCTCCTCCGCCGACAGCGCCTGGTACGTGCGTACCCGCATCTTCAGCAGGATCGCGGCGAAGACGGCGGCGATCAGCGAGCCGATCAGCACCGCGGCCTTGACCTCGTCCGTCAGCGTCGCGTCGCCGGTGAAGGCGAGCTCGCCGATGAGCAGCGAGACGGTGAAGCCGATGCCGGCGAGTGTGGCGAGCGCCAGGACGTCGGGCCAGGCCAGGTCGTCGTTGAGTTCGGCCTTGGTGAAGCGCGCGGCCAGCCAGGTGCCGCCGAAGATGCCGAGGGCCTTGCCGACCACCAGGCCGAGCACGACACCGAGGGTCTCGGGCTTGGTGAACACATGGGTCAGCGAGTCACCGGTGACGGCGACCCCGGCCGAGAACAGGGCGAACAGCGGTACGGCGATGCCGGCCGAGAGGGGGCGGACGAGATGCTCGATGTGCTCGCCCGGGGAGTGCTCCTCGCCCTCACGGCGGGCGCAGCGCAGCATCAGGCCCATCGCGACACCGGCGATGGTGGCATGGACGCCGCTGTTGTACATCAGGCCCCAGATGACCAGCGCGAGGGGCACGTAGATGTACCAGCCGTGCACCGACTTGCGCAGCAGCAGCCAGAACACGGCGAGGCCCACGAAGGCTCCGCCGAGGGCCCAGAAGTTCAGGTCGCTCGTGAAGAAGACCGCGATGATCAGGATGGCGAAGAGGTCGTCGACGACGGCCAGTGTCAGCAGGAAGGCACGGAGCGCCGACGGCAGTGATGTGCCGATGACGGCGAGAACGGCGAGCGCGAACGCGATGTCGGTGGCGGTCGGCACGGCCCAGCCGTCGGTGGAGCCCCCGCCGACGATGGTGACCACCAGGTAGACGAGCGCGGGCATCACCATGCCGCAGAGCGCGGCGATCACGGGCAGGGCGGCTGCCTTGGGGTTGCTCAGCTCGCCGGCGACCAGCTCTCGCTTGAGTTCTATGCCGGCGACGAAGAAGAAGATGGCGAGCAGTCCGTCGGCGGCCCAGTGCTGGATCGAAAGATCGAGGTGGAGCGAGGCCGGGCCGATGTGGAAGTCGCGTACGGAGGCGTAGCTGTCGCTGAGGGGGGTGTTCGCCCAGATCAGTGCTACGACTGCCGCGAGCAGCAGCAGCATGCCGCCCACGGTTTCCGTGCGCAGGGCTTCGGCGACGTAGTTGCGCTCGGGCAGGGAAAGGCGGCCGAGGAACTTGCGGTCGGGACTGGGCGGAACCACGGGACGAAACCTCCGGTCGGGGGCAGCACAACAAGCTTGCCGACCAGACTTCCCGGCGCACCTTGGATCTACGTCGCTTCGCTGACGCGTTCTTCACTCTACCCAAGCCCGTTCCGGCACTACCGGTGAGCGGGGTGCGGGCGCGCGCGGGCCCCGGCATGGTCTGCCGGGGCCCGCGTGCGGGTGTTTGCGCTGGTCAGTCCTCGCTGGCCGCGCTGGGCAGCTTCGTCTGAATGAGATCCATCACAGAGGAGTCCGTCAGCGTGGTGACGTCTCCCAGCTGGCGGTTCTCCGCCACGTCCCGGAGCAGCCGGCGCATGATCTTGCCGGAACGGGTCTTCGGCAGCTCGGCCACCGGAAGGATCCGCTTGGGCTTGGCGATCGGTCCGAGGGTCGCGCCGACGTGGTTGCGCAGGTCGTTCACGAGGCTGTCGTCCTCGGTCGCCGTCCCGCGCAGTATCACGAAGGCGACGATGGCCTGTCCGGTGGTCTCGTCCGTCGCACCCACGACGGCCGCCTCCGCGACCTTCGGATGCGAGACCAGCGCCGACTCGACCTCAGTGGTCGAGATGTTGTGGCCGGAGACCAGCATGACGTCGTCGACCCGGCCGAGCAGCCAGATGTCGCCGTCATCGTCCTTCTTGGCGCCGTCGCCCGCGAAGTACTTGCCCTCGAAGCGCGACCAGTAGGTGTCGAGGAAACGCTGGTCGTCGCCCCAGATGGTGCGCAGCATCGACGGCCACGGCTCGGTGAGGACCAGATAGCCGCCGCCCCCGTTGGGGACCTCGTTCGCCTCGTCGTCCACGACGGTGGCCGAGATGCCGGGCAGCGGGCGCTGCGCGGAGCCCGGCTTGGCGGCCGTGACACCGGGCAGCGGCGAGATCATCATGGCGCCGGTCTCCGTCTGCCACCAGGTGTCGACGACCGGGGTCTTGCCCCCGCCGATGTTCTCCCGATACCAGATCCACGCCTCGGGGTTGATCGGCTCGCCCACCGACCCGAGGACCCGCAGGCTGCTCAGGTCGAACTTGGCGGGGATGTCGTCGCCCCACTTCATGAACGTACGGATCGCGGTGGGCGCGGTGTAGAGGATCGTGACGCCGTACTTCTGGACGATCTCCCAGAAGCGGCCCTGGTGCGGGGTGTCGGGGGTGCCCTCGTACATCACCTGCGTCGCACCGTTGGCCAGTGGCCCGTACACGATGTACGAGTGGCCGGTCACCCAGCCGATGTCGGCCGTGCACCAGTAGACGTCCGACTCGGGCTTGAGGTCGAACACGGCGTGATGGGTGTACGCCGTCTGGGTCAGATAACCGCCGGACGTGTGCAGGATGCCCTTCGGCTTACCCGTCGTACCGGAGGTGTAGAGGATGAAGAGAGGGTGCTCGGCGTCGAAGGCCTCGGGGGTGTGCTCCGCGGACTGGCGGCCGACGATGTCGTGCCACCAGACGTCGCGGCCCTCGGTGAAGGCCGTCTCCTGGCCCGTGCGCCGCACGACGAGCACATGCTCGACCTGCGGGCAGCGGGTGACCGCCTCGTCGATCGCGGGCTTGAGCGCGCTCGGCCTGCCGCGGCGGTAGCCGCCGTCGGAGGTGATGACGAGCTTGGCGTCGGCGTCCTGGATACGGGAGGCCACCGCCTCGGCGGAGAAGCCGCCGAAGACCACCGAGTGCGCGGCGCCGATCCGGGCGCAGGCCAGCATCGCGACGGCGGCCTCGGGGATCATGGGCAGGTACACGGCGACCCGGTCGCCCTTGCGGACACCGAGCTCGAGCAGCGCGTTGGCGGCCTTGGAGACCTCGTCCTTGAGCTCTGCGTAGGTGATGGTGCGGCCGTCGCCCGGCTCGCCCTCGAAGTGGATGGCGACACGGTCACCGTGGCCTGCCTCGACATGGCGGTCCACGCAGTTGTACGCCACGTTCAGCTTGCCGTCGGCGAACCACTTCGCGAAGGGCGGGTTGGTCCAGTCGAGGGTCTCGGTCGGTTCGGTGGCCCAGCTGAGCCGACGTGCCTGCTCGGCCCAGAAGCCAAGCCTGTCCGCCGCGGCCTGCTCGTACGCCTTCGCCGTCACGTTGGCGTTCGCTGCCAGCTCGGCCGGCGGGGTGAACCGCCGCTCTTCTTTAAGAAGGTTGGCCAGGCTTTCGTTGCTCACGACATCTCCCTTTCCCAGGGCGTCTTCCGTGCGTATGTGTCCCAGGCCGTAGCTCATCAGCCAGGGGGCCGGGTGACAAGGCCCTTCCGGATATTGGTTTAGACCTGTCGTTCCCGGGTCTGTGGGCGCCCCTCGCCTCCGGGCGGTGGGGACGAGGGGCCACACGTTCTCACGGACGCGGGACGGGGCTGGTTCAGCCACGCCTGCCGGGCGTCCGGAACCGGCCGCCCGGCGGGCCGATCAGGCCCGGGACGTCTCCAGCGCCGAGGGGGTCGGGGCCACCCTGTCGAAGACAGCCTCGATCTCGTGCTCCGCGGTGCTTGTGAGGAGATAGGCCTGGGCCTCGCCGACATGGAAGTACATTCCGTGCAGCCGGAGGGATCCGTCCGCGAGCCGACGTGCCACCGACTCATGGGCCCGCAGATGCTCCAGCTGCTGGACCACATTGGTCAGACACAACTGCTCCACCGCGTCGCTCGGCAGCCGGCCGGAGATCCTTGCCCAGGTCCGGTGGCGGCTCTCCATCCGCCGCAGACTGGGCCGGCCGTGCCGAAGCCAGCGGGCGAGCGGTGTGGGCGTGCCGCCCGGCGGGCTGTTCAGCAGCGCCTGCATCGCGCCACAGCCCGAGTGCCCGCAGACGGTGATGGAGTCCACCCCGAGGATGTCGACCGCGTACTCGATCGCGGCCGCGACGGAGTCGTCCGTGCTCTCCTCGCCGGGCGGCGGCACGAGATTGCCCACGTTGCGCACGGTGAACAGGTCGCCGGGGCCACTGGCCGTGATCATGCTGGTCACCAGGCGGGAGTCCGCACAGGTGATGAAGAGCTGGGACGGACGCTGGCCCTCGCGCGCCAGTCGCGCCAGCTCGTCGCGTACCAGCGGCGCGGTGTTGCGCTGGAAGGAGCTGAGCCCGCTGGCCAGGTGATGCGCGTCCGTCTCTCTGGGCCGCTCGTCGCAGTGATGGTTGCGCCAGGGCGTCCAGGGGCGGCAGCAGCCGTGGGTCTCGTCGGCGGGCTCGCTGATCCGGCCCCCGGCGCGGCCGGTCACCTCCACCGTGCCGCCCTGCGCGGTGTGCGACGTCTGCCAGTCGTGCAGGGCCTCGTACGCCGCGTGGTCCATGAAGGAGCCGTCCAACTCGACCGCGCACGGGGCTCCCGGGGGGACCTGGCTCAGCACCCGGCTCAGTCTGGGCACGGCGAGGAAGGTCAGCTGACCTCGTGCACGGACCCTGTAGAGGCCGTCCTGCTCCTCCACCGTGATCCGGGTCCGCGTCAGCCGGTGCAGCGCGACCGCGACGGCCACCGCGACGCCGATGACGACGCCTTCGAGTACACCGGTGAGAACGACCGCACTCAGCGTGGCCGCGTAGACGAGGACCTCGCGATTCTTCCGGACGCTGCGCAGGTGCGTGATGTTGACCATCTGAATGCCGACGACCATGACCAGCGCGGCCAGCGCGGCCAGCGGGATCAGGTCGAGGACGGGGACGAGCAGCAGCGCCGCCACCACGATCCAGAGACCGTGCAGCATGGTGGAGTTACGGCTGACCGCCCCCGCGGCCACGTTGGCCGAGCTGCGCACGGCGACGCCGGTGATCGGCAGCCCTCCGAGCGCGCCGGACACGACGTTCGCGGCGCCCTGTCCGGTGAGTTCGCGGTCGAGATCGACACGAGGCAGGCGGACGTGCGGCTTCTTGCGGGCGGCGGCCAGCTTGTCGACGGCGACCGCCGACAGCAGCGACTCGACACTCGCGACGAGGGTCACGGTGAGAACCGCGGCGAGCAGGCCGAGGACCGGCCCTTCGGGAAGCCCGGGCAGTGCGTGCGAACGCCATGACGGCAGATCCACCGTCGGCTGGTGCAGATCGGCGAGCGTCGCGAGCACGGTGGCCGCGGCCACTGCGGCGAGGGCGGCGGGCAGGATCCGGACGATCCTGCCGGCGCGGCCGGGGACACGCGGCCAGATCAGCAGCACGGCGATGGTCAGGACGCTGACGGAGAGCGCGGCCGGGTGCAGGTCGCTCAACTGCGCGGGCAGTGCCTGCACATTGCTCACGGCCGAACTCTGCGGGGTGCCGCCGAGGACGATGTGGAGCTGGGCGAGGGCGATCGTGGCACCGATCCCGGCCAGCATTCCGTGCACGATCGCCGGACTGACGGCGAGGGCGGAGCGGGCGACCCGTAAAGCGGCCAGGACCAGTTGGCACAACCCGGCGAGCACGGTGATCGCGCAGGTTGTGCGCCACCCGTACTGCTGGATCAACTCGGCTGTCACCACGGTCAGTCCGGCGGCAGGCCCACTGACCTGGAGGGCGGAGCCGCCGAGCCGTCCGGCGACGATGCCTCCGACGGCTGCTGCGACGAGACCGGCCTGGAGCGGGGCGCCGGTGGCCAGGGCGATGCCGAGGGACAGGGGCAGCGCGATCAGGAATACGGCGATGGACGCGGAGAAGTCGGCGCCCCGGATGCGGAGTCGGCGGATCCCGCCGGGCGGCGGCCCGTGCGGACGCTGGAAGCGAGATGCAGGGGACACCCCGTCGAGCCGGGCGGGGTGGTTCTTCGCGGGTTTGTCGGGCTGGTGAGAAGGATCGTCGGTGCGAATGGGGGCGCAGGACATGGTTCCCGTCTCCTCCGGGGAGCGCGGTCGCGGAATGTGGGACGCGGCCGTGGGTCACGGCGTGCAGTGGCGGGATTCTCAAACGTTCGGTAAATGGATCGTAATGCAAAGTAAAGACTCGGGCATTATTTTCGCGGCAAATAGGTCAGGCTTTCACTCGATCTGCTGATTAGTCATTTCATATCGGCTCGCCGCTCATTACCTGAGCCATCGCGATGCGAGTTTGACGGCCCCGTATGCACCGGTCGTCAGACAGTCGTATTGGCACAGGAATGAGGTGGGCGGATGTTGACCGCCACGAAGAGGCTCGTCGTCGTCGGCACGGTCGCCACGGCGCTGATCGCAGGTCTCGCAGGGTGTTCCGGGCCCGGCGGCGCCGAGGCACCGGGTGGTCCGGCCGCCAAGGAGGGAGCCGCGGGAGGCAAGGAAGGCGTCGCCGCTCCCAAGGGCGCCGTACGCCTCATCGGCGACGGGTCCACCGCCTTCACGGGTGCCCAGCCCGGCCTGCTCGAGCCGAAGCGACTGAAGCCCGGCCAGAAGCCGCCGCAGTTCGTGGTGTTCTCCTGGGACGGCGCCGGTGAGGACAGCCAGAAGCTGTTCTCCCACTTCCGCGAGGTCGGCAAGAAGTACGACGCGACGATGACCTACTTCCTCAGCGGCGTCTATCTCCTGCCCGAGGAGAAGCGGGCGCTGTACAACCCACCGCAGCATGCGGCCGGCCGGTCCGACATCGGCTTCAACGACGTCGAGGGCATCAGGGACACCGTGCGCGAGCTGCGCGCCGCCTGGCTGGACGGGAACGAGGTGGGCACGCACTTCAACGGCCACTTCTGCGGCAAGGACGGCGGGGTCGGCACCTGGTCGGTCGAGGAGTGGAAGAGCGAGATCCGCCAGGCCAAGTCGTTTGTCAAGAACTGGAAGACCAATGCGGATCTGGCCTCCATGGAGCCGCTCCCCTTCGACTACGACAAGGAACTCATCGGCGCCCGCACGCCATGCCTGGAAGGACGCGAGAACTTCGTTCGCGCGGCCAGTGAACTGGGCTTCCGCTACGACACCAGCGGCGTCAACAACCAGGTCTGGCCGGAGAAGGAACTCGGTCTGTGGGACCTCTCGCTGCAACTGGTCCCCGTGCCCGGGCGCGCCTTCGAGACGCTGTCCATGGACTACAACTTCATGGTCAACCAGTCCGGCACCGTGAAGGGCGACCCCTCGAAGCACGCGTACTGGGGAAACCAGATGCGTGACGGCCTGATCCAGGCATTCGAGCGGTCCTACGACGGCAACCGTGCGCCGCTGATCATCGGCAACCACTTCGAGTCCTGGAACGGCGGCACCTATATGCGCGCCATCGAGGAGACGATCGCCACGGTGTGCGTGAAGCGCGAGGTGGAGTGCGTGTCGTTCCGCCAGCTGGTCGACTGGCTGGACGCGCAGGACCCGAAGGTTCTCGAGAAGCTGCGCGGCCTCGGGGTCGGCGAGGCGCCCAAGGGCGGCTGGAAGCAGTTCCTGACCGCGCCGGTGGCACCGGCGGCGCCGCCTGCGGGGAAGCCGGCCAAGGGAGCCGGACAGAAGTCGGCGGAGAAGCACTGAGCGCGACGGCTCCTTGAGGAGGAGGGCCGCGGTCCCGCCCCCGGGGAAGCCCACGGGGCGGGACCGCAGGCACCTCGGCCGGCCGCACCTCGGCACGGGAAACTCGGCCGGGCTGCGGCACGGGAGTCTCAGCCGGGCTGCGGCACCAGGACGGGCTCACGGAGCACGAAGGCCGGGTCCACCTGTGCCGCCAGGTCGGCCCCGGTCCTGGCGTTGCCCCAGCTCTCCGCGTTCTTCAGATGGAAGTGCACCATCTGGCGGGTGTAGCGCTCCCAGTCGCGGGCGGCGTACGAATCCTCCGCCGCGTTCTGCAGCGTCTGCAGCGCCATGCGGTTGTCCGCCTCCAGGAGCTCGAAGCGGAGCGGACGCCCCTTCTCCATGGCACGCACCCAGTCCGAGTGCCCGAGGGTGACGAGCAGATCGTCACCGACCTCCCCGCGGAGGAACTCGATGTCGTCCTGGCTCTGCACCTTGTTGCCCACGACCTTCACCGCGACGTCGAAGTCCCGGGCGTACTCCTTGTACTGGCGGTAGACGGAGACACCCTTGAGGGTCGGCTCGGCCACCAGGAACGTCATGTCGAAGCGGGTGAACATCCCGGAGGCGAAGGAGTCCGAGCCGGCCGTCATGTCGACCACGACGTATTCCTCGGCGCCGTCGACAAGGTGGTTCAGGCAGAGCTCGACCGCTCCGACCTTGGAGTGGTAGCAGGAGACACCGAGGTCGGACTCGGTGAAGGGGCCGGTGGCCATCAGTCTGATGTCACCGTCGTCGAGCCGGACCGTGCGGGCGCAGGCGTCGTAGACGGGGTTGTCCTCGGTGACCGTGAGCAGGCGGGAACCCTCACCGGGAGGGGTCGTCTTGATCATCGTCTCGGTCGAGGCGATGCGGGGGTTCGAGCCGCGCAGATAGTCCTTGATGAGCGGCAGATGGGCGCCCATCGAGGGCAGCTCGGCCGCTTCGGCCTCGCTGAGGCCGAGGGCGGCGCCGAGGTGCTGGTTGATGTCGGCGTCCACCGCGACGACCGGGGCTTCGTTGGCGGCAAGGTGGCGGATGAAGAGCGATGACAGCGTCGTCTTGCCGCTGCCGCCCTTCCCTACGAAAGCGATCTTCATGTTCACCTAGCGTAGTGGAGTGGTGGCATGCCGTGCTCGTGCCGGGTGAGGAACACCACTCGAAGGTGGGGAGCGCCCGCTGCGGCGCGTAGCCTCGCTACCTATGAGTACGAACGCCTCGCCGGCCGATCCCCTCGCCATCCTCGGCGCCTTGCCGGGTGTCACCGACTCCGTGGACTCCGTGCGAAAAGCCGTCGACCGGGTCTACGGACACCGGGTCATGCGCCGGCGCAGCAACGAGATCACCTCGGAGGCGGCGCTGCGCGGAGCCCGCGGTTCCGCCGCGCTGTCCGGAGCGGACTGGGCGCTGGAGGAGGTCCGCAGGCGCACCGACTTCGGCAGTGAGCCGGAAGCGCGTACGGTCGGCGCCGCCCTGCGGCTCACTGCGGAAGCGGGCCAACTGCTCTCCATCTGGCGGCAGTCGCCCCTGCGCGTGCTGGCCCGGCTGCACCTGGTCGCGGCGAGCGGTGCGGGCGACGACGACACCGTCGGGCGCCCCCGCCTTCCCGGCGAGGTGGTGGACGAGCCGCTGATCGGGGCGCCGTTGCCGGAGGTGGCCGAGCTGACGGGGCGGCTGGAGGGTCTGGCGGAGCTGATCATCTCGGGCACGGAGGCTCCCGCCCTGATCACTGCCGCCGTGGTGCACGGCGAGCTGCTGGCGCTGCGCCCCTTCGGCTCGTACAACGGACTGGTCGCGCGGGCGGCGGAACGGATCGTGCTCGTCGGCAGCGGGCTCGACCCGAAGTCGATCTGCCCGGCGGAGGTCGGGCACGCGGAGCAGGGAAGGGCCGCGTACGTCGCCGCCTTCGAGGCGTATCTGACCGGGACGCCCGAGGGGATGGCTGCCTGGATCGCCCACTGCGGCCGTGCCGTCGAGCTGGGTGTCAGGGAGTCCACGGCGGTGTGCGAGGCGCTTCAGCGGGGCGCCGCCTGAGGTTTCTTGAGATGTCTCGAAGCGGCGAGGTCCTGGGCAAAGGGTTGCGGCGGTACCGGTTCCGGTACCGCCGCTGGCATGAGCGCCGAGTTACCATGCGTCCTCGAAATGTTGCCCATCAGGTCGGGAACTTTGCCCGTCACCTGGTGCGGCTGGCCCGTAATCGACGGGTCGACGTCGCGTGGGTACTCGGTTTTCATGCTTCGGTCCGTGGGGCCTTTGTGCGTTAAAGGTGATCCTTTCGGATGTGCCTCGGTCTCGCGGGCCGTGACTCCTTTGTACTACTACCAGCAGCGATGTGAAAGCCCTGCCCGCGCTTCTTTACTTTTAAGTTCAAATGCGGACGAACCTTCAGGTCTGTCGCCGCAGGCCGACCGGAGCCGGAACCCGCTCAGAGGGTGGTGGCCCGGCCCGCCGCCTGTGCTGCGACAGTGCGCCGGCGGCTGGCGTACCAGACGAGTCCCGCCGTGGCCGCCGCCGCTCCGACGGCCGCCATCGCCATCAGCGCGGGCCGCGGCGCCATGGAGAAGCCGGGCAGCCGCTGCTTCAGCCGCACGGGCCGGTTGAAGTCGAGAATCGGCCAGTCCCGCACGGTCGCCTCGCGGCGCAGCCCGCGCCCGGGGTTCACCGCGTAGGGGTGCCCGACCGCCGCGAGCATGGGGACGTCGGTGACCGAGTCGCTGTACGCGTAGCAGCGGCTCAGGTCGTACCCCTCCGACTCGGCGAGCTCCCGGACGGCCTCGGCCTTGGTCGGCCCGTAGGCGTAGTACTCCACCTCGCCGGTGAAGCAGCCGTCGTCGCCGACGACCATGCGGGTGGCCACGACCCGGTCGGCGCCGAGGAGCTCCCCGATGGGCTCCACCACCTCGGCGCCGGAGGTGGAGACGATGACCACGTCCCGGCCGGCGGCGTGATGCTCCTCGATGAGAGAGGCGGCCTCGTCGTAGATGATCGGGTCGATCAGATCGTGCAGGGTCTCGGCGACGATCTCCTTCACCTGCTGGACGTTCCAGCCCTTGCAGAGTGCGGAGAGGTACTCGCGCATCCGCTCCATCTGGTCGTGGTCCGCGCCCCCGGCGAGGAAAACGAACTGTGCATAGGCGGTACGCAGTACGGCGCGCCGGTTGATCAGCCCGCCTTGGTAGAAGGACTTGCTGAAGGTCAGAGTCGAAGACTTCGCAATGACCGTCTTGTCCAGGTCAAAGAAGGCGGCTGTGCGCGGCAAGGAGTGGTTTTCCACGAGCCGAGCATATGTGCCCGCCATTCGGCGTACGCTGGGGCCTGTGGGTTTGCCTGAGAAGGCTCTCGGGTACACCATGGAAGTCACGGATCGTTCGCGACCGTGCTAACCCGGTCCGGCTCCTCCCCCCCCGAGTCGGCCGGAGAGACGACCCCCGCTCTCCCCCCCGGCGGGGGTCGTCGCATGTCCGGGCACGTTTTTCCTCTTCGATCCGCCTCGCAGCCGCCTTCACGGCCCTTCAGCACGCTTCGATGCCGGCGGACGGCCGACCCTCAGTTTCGTCACTGCGCGTAGTGGTCGGGCTGCGCTCCGGCAGGTCTTCGGGAACGGCTTAAGGGAACCCTTCCGGCGCCGTCCATGGGCCGCCGCGCACTCACTGGTATGGGCTACGGGGATATTCACAAGTGGCTAGTTGTCCACAGTTTTTCAGCAAGATCCACACGATTTTTCACTGCGCTGCACCGTGATTCCAGCCGCGTAACTCGCGGGCCGGAAGGAATCACGGATCTCGATGAGATGCGAGATCGCAGAGGGAAGGGGTGGAGATCGTGGCCGGATCCATCACATCGGACCGCTCACGCGCCGCGGAGAAGCGGCCGGGCGGACCCTTGATCGTCACCGAGGACCTGGAGCTGCTCGACGATCTGCTGCGGCTCTGCGCGGCGGCCGGCGCCGAGCCCGAGGTGCACCACACACTGCCGGAGCGGACCGGCGGATGGGACGACGCGCCGCTCGTCCTGGTCGGTGACGACGCCGCCGCACGCTGCCGCGGGGCATCGCGCAGGCGCGGGGTGCTGCTCGTCGGCAGGAACCAGGACGACCCGGATGTATGGCGGTGGGCCGTGGAGATCGGGGCCGACTGCGTGCTGCGGCTGCCCGATGCCGAGAGCTGGCTCGTCGACCGGATCGCCGATGTCGTCGAGGGGGTCGGACGCCAGGCGCTGACCGTCGGAGTGATCGGCGGACGCGGCGGCGCCGGCGCCTCGACGCTGGCGACCGCGCTCGCGGTGACCGCGGCACGCGGCGGCCGGCGCACCATGCTCGTCGACGGAGACCCGCTGGGCGGAGGGCTCGACGTGCTGCTCGGAGGCGAGCACACCGAGGGCAGGCGATGGCCGGATTTCGCCGCTTCCAAGGGCCGGGTCGCCGGCGGGGCACTGGAGGAGTCGCTGCCCGAACTCCACGCGCTGCGCGTACTCAGCTGGGACCGCGGTGATTCCGTGGTCATTCCTCCGGAGGCCATGAGATCGGTCCTAACAGCCGCACGCCGACGTGGTGGAGCAGTCGTCGTCGACCTGCCGCGCCGCGTCGACGAAGGCGTGGCGGAAGCGCTGGCACAGCTCGACCTGGGCCTGCTGGTCGTCCCCGGTGAACTGCGCGCCGTCGCGGCCGCCAACCGGGTGGCGTCAATCGTGGGCATGGTCCTTCCCGACCTGCGGGTAGTGGTGCGCGGACCGTACGCGCCCGGCCTGGACGAGCAGTGGGTGGCCGGCGCCCTCGGGCTGCCGCTCGCCGGTGAGCTGCCGACAGAGCCCGGTCTGGCCGCCGCGCAGAGCGGCGGGGCGCCGCCGGGCGGGAACGGCCGTGGACCGCTGGCCAGGTTCTGCACGGCCTTCTGGGACCGTGTGCTGGTCGGGGAGGGCGTCGCATGAGCTCCGGCCTGCTGGAGGCGGTACGGCAGCGGCTGGCGGAGAGCGGCGCGGATCCCACGCCGGCCCGGGTGGCTGCCGCGCTCCGGGCCCAGGGGCGGCTGCTGGGCGACGCCGAGGTACTGGGCGGTACGGAGAAGCTGCGCTGCGAACTCGTCGGCACAGGACCGCTGGAGCCGCTGCTCGCCGATCCATCGGTCACCGACGTGCTGGTCTCCGCGCACGACCGGGTGTGGGTGGACCGCGGCAAGGGCCTGGAGCTCACCGAGGTGACGTTCGCCGACGCGGCATCGGTGCGCAGACTCGCCCAGCGGCTCGCGGCAGTGGCCGAACGGCGGCTGGACGACGCCTGCCCATGGGTGGACGCCCGTCTGCCGGACGGGACACGGATGCACGCCGTGATCCCTCCGGTCGCGGTCGGCTCGACATGCCTGTCGCTGCGCGTCGTGCGGCCCCGCGCCTTCTCCGTGGAGGAACTGGTCGCGGCGGGGACGGTGCCCCCGGGCGGAGACAGGCTGCTGCGGGCGCTGGTCGAGGCCCGGCTGTCGTTCCTGATCAGCGGTGGTACCGGTTCAGGGAAGACCACGCTGCTGAGCAGTCTGCTGGGGATGGTGGGGGAGCGGGAGCGCATCGTGCTGGCCGAGGACTCGGCCGAACTGCGGCCCGAGCACCCGCACGTGGTGCGGCTCGAGTCACGCGCGGCGAACCAGGAGGGCGCCGGGCGGGTGACGCTCCGGGACCTGGTCAGGCAGGCGCTGCGGATGCGCCCAGACCGGCTGGTGGTGGGCGAGGTGCGTGGCGCGGAGGTGACCGAACTCCTCGCGGCGCTCAACACCGGCCACGACGGGGGGTGCGGCGTATTGACCGAACTAAATCGGGCATTTATGCAGGTCAGTTGGGGTTCTGCTACCTTCCCCGACATGCCCGAGGACCAGCGTCCCGGAAGGGACATGAGGAGCTTCGTCTTACCTGAGATGGGCAAGTTGCTGGAGACGGGAGATCCATGGGAACCCTTCCAGCTGCTTGACCCATTCGGGAGACCAGTCGATCCGGTCAGGGTCTACTTCAAGGATCTGATGGCCGGGCCCTATTCGCCGCGCACTCCGCGCTCGTACGGAATGGACTTGCTGCGGTGGTGGCGTTTCCTGTGGGCGTTCGGGATTGAGTGGGACCGCGCGACACGTGAGGACGCTAGGGACTTCACGCTGTGGATGAAATTGGCGGACAAACCAGTGCGCGTCCACTGGCGGCACCGTGGCAAGGCGGCTTCTGAAATTCCCCGGCCCAGGACTGACAGGCCGACGCCTGGAACACCCAACCCGGTGACCGGGAAGCCGACCATCGGGACGAAGTACGCCCCCACCACACGGGCTCACTGCGAGACGGTCCTGCGGACCTTCTACGACTGGCACCTGGACAACAACTCCGGTTCGCTGCTGGTCAACCCGTTCCCCTTGGACCGCTCACGACACCGGGGCCGGCGCCGTCCCAGCGCCCAGGGTGAGCAGGGCCGTCCAGGCGAGCGGTCGAACGCCCACCACAACCCGATGGACGAGTTCCAGACGGATCAGAAAGGCCGCTACCGACCCAAGGTCCCAAAGCGAATTCCGCGGCGGATCCCCGATGACAAGTACACCGAGGTCTTCGCGGGTCTCCGTTCGCACCGCGACCGGGCCCTGTTGGCCTTCTGGGTCTCCAACGGCGCCCGCGCCGAGGAACTCCTCAGCCCAAAGCAGGGCGACGCGAAGGTCGGCCAGCAGACCATCGGCGTGATCCGCAAAGGTACCGAGGACTACCAGGAACTGCCCGCCAACCTGGATGCGTTCGTCTGGCTACGGCTTTACCAGGAAGAAGCCTGGAAGAAGGGGATCCCACGAGGCCGCCACCAGCCGCTGTGGTGGACCCTGCGGCGTCCGTGGCGGCCGTTGGAGTACGACGCGGCCCGCATGATGTTCAAACGCGCCCAAGGGCTCCTGGGCTCCAACTGGTCGCTCCACGACCTACGGCATACCGCGACCTTCTTGATGCTCGACGACCCGGATATGCCGCCCGTTTACGTTCAGCACATCCTCGGCCACAAGCACCTGTCGACCTTGGACATCTACAGCCGTCCCACCAGAGACGACGTCATTGCAGCTGGCCTCGCGCACCATGCCCGGCAAGAGAAGAAGCGCAGCAACCCACCGTCGGCTTCGCCCGCGCCCGCTTACAACCGTGAGTCCCTCAACGTCCTGTTCGGAGGACCTTCCGCATGACGACATCGGTCCTCCCTAAGGGCTTTGCACCATCAATCCTCCGGCCACTATCTGGAGTTGCGGCAGCTGCTCTCCTTCAAAAATTTCCGGCTCGCCCACGCCCCACTGCATGGCCCACAACCGCCTTGAGTCGAGAAGACCTCCTCAACCGCCTCTTGGAGGTCCCTCTGCCCGGGGGCGGCAGCGTCTCCGGGCAATCGACTCGGATGGTCGGCGCCCGTCTGCTGCTGTCCTGGTTGGAGACCTTCCCAGGTGACACTTGGCAGGAGCGCTGGCAGGCCACACCAGTGTCAAATGAACCTGAACGCTGGCACGAGACGGTGCTCCAGTGGACCAAGACGATCGGCAGGAGTTCCGTTTCGCTCCAAGCCGGAATGCTGGCCCTGATGTGCGGCGATGCCATCCGTCCGGACCTGAATTGGCTTGCCTCAAGTTCCTCTCGGTACCTCAGGCCGGCCATTCAAGTGGCGCGCGATCCCGAGGGATTCATCCGACTGGAAGCGGCTGGATCGCCCACCGGCAGCAGTGGACGCGATTCTTCCGTTGCCCTCAAAGCCATCGCGCAGATCATCGTGACCTACGGCGGCAAGGTCGAAGACATCACAGTCGGTGACTGCCTGGCGCGGCTGATGGTTAGTCGACGCGATAGCCGGGGCCCCCGCCTTGCCTACGCCTGGCTGCGAGCCCTGGGCCAGTTTTCGTCAGACGCCCCCGCGACCCTGGCCAACTTTGAGAACCGTTCTGGTCAGGCCACCCCTGCCGAATTGGTGGACCGCTACGACCTCCAGTGCAAACCCGTCCGCGACCTAATCGTCGACTACCTCACCGAACGCCAGGCCAGCCTCGACTACAGCTCCCTCAAGAGCCTGTCGTTGACCCTGGCCCACTTGTTCTGGGCTGATCTCGAAAAGCATCAACCCGGCATAAACTCGCTGCATCTGAGCGCCGAAACGAGCGCGGCCTGGAAGTCTCGAATCGCCACCAAGACCGTCCGAAGAAGGCAGCCGGACGGCACCATCGGCGAGGTCACTGAGCCTCGGATCAGTGCACCCGCGGTCAAGCAGTCCGTGCGCGCGTTCTACCTGGACATCGCTCAATGGGCCCTGGACGAACCCGACCGATGGGGTCCCTGGGCCGCCCGGGCACCAGTCAGCGAAGCCGACTGCTCGGTGAAGAAGGCTGAGAAAAGGCAGAAATCTAGGTCAGACCAGCGCACCCGGGAACGGCTCCCTGTCCTACCGGTCCTGGTCCGTGTTGCAGACCGTCGGCTCAAGGAAGCCGGAGTCCGCCTCGACGCGCTGAACTCTGCTCGGCTCGGCTCTACCTTCTCAGTGCTTGGAGAAACCTTCACCATTCCCCGGAGCACCAATCGATCGGACGGCCGGCCATCGATGGTCCGAGACGCGCAAGGTCGCCGTCGTGATCTTCGCACCGAGGAGAAACGGGCCTTCTGGGCCTGGGCAACGATTGAGATCCTGCGGCACACCGGAATTCGGATCGAAGAACTTCGTGAGCTCGGCCATCACAGCATCATCAGCTATACGGTGCCCGCCACCGGCGAAGTTGTTCCCCTCCTGCAAATCGCACCGTCAAAGACGGACCAAGAGCGGCTGTTGCTCGTCATTCCAGAGCTCGCAGATGTACTCAGCGCTGTGATTTCACGTATCCGCAGAGGGAAAAGCGTCGTCCCGATTATTCACAGCTATGACCATCATGAGAAGACCTGGAACTCTCCCATGCCGCTCCTCTATCAGTGGCACGTAAGTGGAGAAGATCGACAGATCTCCGAGCGAACCATTCGCCAGGCCCTCAATGAAACACTAGAAGCCTCCGGCCTCACTGATATCTCCGGGAATCCTCTGAAATTTCAGCCACATGACTTCCGGAGAATCTTCATTACGGATGCCATCCTCAACGGTCTACCTCCTCACATTGCTCAAGTCATCGCAGGTCACGGGAACATCAACACGACGATGGGATACGCTGCCCCTGCGGATGCCATCGAGGCGCACCAAGCCTTTATTGCTCGCCGTCGTGCACTCCGCCCTGTCGAGGAATATAGGGCTGTCACACCAGAAGAGTGGCAGGAGTTCCTGGGGCACTTCGAGCGACGCAAGCTCGCTCTCGGGGAATGTGGGCGGGCTTATGGCACTGACTGCGCTCATGAACACGCATGTGTCCGATGCCCGGTTCTCATCGTTGACTTCACGGACAGGCCGCGTTTGGTTGAAATTCGCGACAACCTTGCGGATCGAATCGAAGAGGCCAAGCGTGAAGGCTGGCTTGGCGAAGTCGAGGGTCTGGCCGTGAGTCATGCCGCAGCCGAGGAAAAGATTGCTCGACTCGACGCGCGGCAAGATCGTAAGGATGTGCCGGTATTCCTAGGCGTTCCCTCCTTCGAGCAGGTCGTCGCGCGCAGCAGCGAAGTGAACGCTCCATGAGCTGCCCGAGCGGTTGCCGACCGCACGCGCCATCGATCCCCACCGCCTCAACTCCAAGTTCGGAGAAGGCACGGTCCACGCCAACGCGGCGGCGGACGTGCCCGCGCGGCTCGAGGCGCTGGGGACCGCCGCAGGGCTCGACCGTGCCGCGCTGCACAGCCAACTGGCGGCGGCCCTCTCGGTGGTGATCCATCTTGTGCGGGACAGAGCGGGCCGTCGCCGGGTGGCCGAGATCCGTGTCCTGGAGCGGGATGCGGCGGGCCTGGTGGTGACGGTGCCGGCGCTGCGGTGGGGCAGGGCGGCATTCGTGGCCGAGGCCGGGTGGGAGCGGCTGCGGGCACTGGTCGGTGATGCCCTGTGACCGCCATGCAGGCGATGTGCGCGGCGGCGCTGTGCCTGGCCGGGGCCGCCTGGCTGATGGCGGGCCATCAGCGGGGGCTGCGGAGAGCGCGGCTGCTCTTCGCGGACGCGGGTGCGGTGGCGCTGCCTCCGTGGTGGTCGGGGGAGCGGCTGCTGCCCGTGATCAGGCTCCGGAGGGAGTGGCTGTGCCTGCCGGTCGCTCTGATGGCGGCCTTTGCTGCCGAGTCGCCGCTGCCGCTGGCCCTGGGAGCCGCTGCCGTGCCGCTGGTGCGGAGGTGGCTGCTGGCCAGGGAACGCGGGAGGGACCGCGACCGGCGGGTCCAGGGAGTCATCGATCTGTGTGGCGCGACCGCGGGGGAGCTGCGGGCCGGGCTGCAGCCGGCGCAGGCACTGCTCCTCGCCGCAGGGGCGACTGACGTGCTCGGCGACGCGGAGGCGGCCGTGCTGGCGGCGGCCCGGTTCGGTGGAGACGTACCCGGGGCGCTGCGCAAGGCGGCTCGGCAGCCGGGTGCGGAAGGGCTTGCCGGAATGGCGGCCTGCTGGCGGGTGGCCGTGGACAGTGGCGCGGGCCTGGCCGCCGGGCTGGACCGCCTGGAGGCGGCCCTGCGTTCCGAGAGTGATCAACATGAGGACCTCAAAGCGCAGTTGGCAGGAGCCTGGTCGACCGTCGCGCTGCTCGCGCTGCTTCCCGTCGCGGGCCTCGCCATGGGATGGGCACTCGGCGCGGACCCGCTGTACGTGCTTTTCCACACCCCGGCGGGAATCGCGTGCCTGGTGACCGGCGGACTGCTCGAGACGGCGGGGCTGTGCTGGGCCGGACGGATCGTGCGTGCCGGGGAGCAGTCATGAACGGTGAAGCTGTGCACAGGCTGGGGACAGCCGTGGCGGTCCTCGCATCGGCGGCCTGCCTGGTCTCGCTGACGATGGCGAGGCGGCGGGAGAACAGGGCGCGGAAGAGGATCAGGTCCCTCCTGCGCATCGGGCCCGAACCCCGGCGCGGGCACGTGGACTTACCGCGCTGGGGCAAGCGCTGGGCACCGCCTATGGGCGTGGCGGTGCTCGCCTGGGTCCTGATCGGCGGGCTCGCGGGCGGCGCCGTGGGGATCGCCGCCGCCTTCTGCGCCCGGCGCCGGCAGCAGAACCGTGACCGGCGGCAAGGTCCCGCTGCGGTCGAGGCCGGTGAGTACGGGGAGGCGGCGCGTCAACTGCCCTTGGCCGCGGACCTGCTGGCCGCGTGTATCTCGGCCGGGGCGGGCCCGCGGGAGGCCGCGGAGGCGGTCGGAGAGTCTCTGGGTGGCCCGGTCGGCGCCCGCCTCGCACACACCGCCGCACAGCTGCGTCTCGGGGCCGAACCGGCGCCCGCGTGGGGCTGGTTCGGCGGAATACCGGGCGCGGAGCCGCTGGCCCGCTGTCTGGAGCGGGCCGACTCCACCGGAGCGCCGGCCGCGAAGCCGGTGTCGCGGCTGGCCGAGCGATTCCGCGCCGAGCGGGCCCGCGCCGTGGCCCGTCAGGGCCGCAAGGCACAAGTGCTGATCACCGCACCGGTGGGCCTGTGTTTCCTGCCCGCGTTCCTCGCGGTCGGGGTGGCGCCGGTGGTGATCGGCCTGGCGGGCGGACTCCTGCACGGCAATTGAGGCACGACCCCCGGCAATCGCCGGAAACACACCAACCAGGACAGACGACAACTTCGACATCTGGAGGCATGGGACATGTGGAAAGCGATGCGTGACCGCCTGAAGGCGCTGAGGCGCGGGATGCGTACCGACGAGGGAATGACGACGTCCGAGTACGCGATGGGAACGATCGCCGCGTGCGCCTTCGCGGCGGTCCTCTACAAGATCGTCACCAGCGGGACCGTGTCGGGAGCCCTCGAAGCGGTGATCGGAAAGGCGCTCGATGCCCAGTTCTGACGCACCGTGTGCCGGTGGTTCCCGTGAACGGGGCTCGGTGACGGCGGAAGCGGCCGTGGCTGTGCCGGCGCTGGTGGTGTTCGCCATGGCCCTGGTCTGGGCACTGACGGCCGCTGCGGCGCAGATCCAGTGCGTGGACGCCGCTCGGGCCGGTGCTCGGGCGGCGGCACGGTCCGAACCGCGGGCGGCCGCGGTAGCCGCGGCACGGTCGGCTGCGCCGAGCGGCTCCGTGGTCACGCTGACACGCGGCGGCGACCTCTGGCGTGTGCGCGTCGAGGCGGATGCTCCCGGTCCGGGCGCGCTGGCCCTGACGCTCAGCGCCGAGGCGGTGGCGTCGGCAGAGGACACCGTGGGGTCGGCAGCCGGGGCCGTGGGGCACGAGGTGGTCGTCCGCCGGGATACCGAGCGGGAGGGTGCCGCCGGCCCGGGCGGGCGGGGCCGCAGGGAGGTCGTACGGGTTACTGCGCCTGACGAGACCACGCCCTCGGGTGCGGCGCCGGTTGTGGCCGTGGAGCCGCCCCTGGCTGCCGTCTCAGGGCCGACTACGGCCCCCAGCGCGGTACGGGAGGGCAGTCCGGTCCTCGTCCGGGGGAAGGAGGCGGCTCGGTGACCGTACGTGGCGCCGTGGATGAGGACGGCGGCTCGGCGACCGTGTGGGTGGCGATGGCGACGACCGTACTGTGCGCCGTCTTCGCGATCGTGCTGGCGATGGGTCAGGCCGTTGTGGCCCGCCACCGGGCCGGAGCTGCCGCCGACCTGGCGGCGCTGGCCGCGGCCGACCACGCCCTGAGTGGTACGGCCGACGCCTGCGCGAAGGCGAGCCGGGTGGCCAGGGCCCAGGGCGCCGAGGTGGTGCGGTGCGCCGTGACGGGCGAGGTCGCGGACGTGACGGCACTGGCCCGGTTCGGGCCCTACGCCCCGGTGGTCAGGGCGCGGGCGGGGCCGCAGGGGCTCCCCGATCCGGCGCGCCCAGACCCGACCTTCCGGGGGCCGACGCTCCGGGACCCGACCTTCCGGGGGCCGACGCTTCCGGAGGCGGGGCTTCAGGAGACGCAGGGGCTCCCGGGACCCGACCCGCCCGGGCCCGACGCTCCCGGACTCGGGGTTTCAGAAGCGGCCGGGGCGGGCGCTTCAGGTGCTGCCGGGGCTTCCGAGCCCGGTGTCCCGATCGCCAGGGCTTCCGAGCCCGGTGCTTCGGTCGCCGGGGCCGCTCGCAGGAGCTCCGTGAGCAGCCGGACCGCGCCCCGCTTGTGCAGCGGATCGTTCCCGTTGCCGCACTTGGGCGACTGGATGCAGGAAGGGCATCCCGCGTCGCACTCGCACGAGGCGATCGCCTCCCGGGTGGCGGTGAGCCACTCCCGGGCCGTGTGGAAGGCCCGCTCGGCGAAACCGGCCCCGCCCGGGTGCCCGTCGTACACGAAGACCGTCGGCAGCAGCGTGTCGGGATGGAGCGGCACGGAGACGCCCCCGATGTCCCAGCGGTCGCACGTGGCGAAGAGGGGCAGCATCCCGATGGAGGCGTGCTCGGCGGCGTGCAGAGCACCGCCCAGCTGTTCCGGGCCGATGCGGGCGGTGTCCAGCTGGTTCTCGGTGACCGTCCACCACACGGCCCGGGTCCGCAGTGTCCGGGGCGGGAGGTCGAGCTTGGACTCGCCGAGGACCTCGCCGGTGATGAGCCGGCGTCGCAGGAAGGAGACGACCTGGTTGGTGACTTCGACGGAGCCGAAGCAGAGGCGCCCGTCGCCCCACGGGATCTCGGTGTCGGTCTCGAGTACGGAGATGGCGGTGGTGTCGCGGGCGGTGGTCGAGTAGGGCGGGTTCGCCTCCGAAACCAGGGCGACGGAGTCGTCCAGGTCGAGTCGGTCGACGAGATACGTGCGGCCCTGGTGGAGGTGGACCGCGCCGTCGTGGACGGCCGTGTGGGCGGCCCCTTCGTCGACCGTGCCGAGCAGCCGGCCGGTGGCGGCCTCCACGATCTGCACGGGACGGCCGCCCTCGCCCCGGATGTCGGTGAGGTCGGCGGCGCGCTCGCGGCGGGTCCAGTGCCAGCCGGAGGCACGTCGGCGCAGCAGCTTCGCCGCCTCCAGCTGGGGCATCAGATCGGCCGTGGCCGGTCCGAAGAGGTCGAGGTCGGCGTCGGTCAGCGGAAGCTCCGCGGCGGCCGCGCACAGATGCGGCGCGAGCACATACGGGTTGTCGGGATCGAGGACCGTGGATTCCACCGGACGGTCGAACAGCGCCTCGGGATGGTGGACGAGGAACGTGTCCAGCGGGTCGTCACGGGCCACGAGCACGGCGAGGGCGCCCTGGCCCGAGCGGCCGGCCCGGCCTGCCTGCTGCCACAGGGAGGCCCGTGTGCCGGGGTATCCGGCGATGATGACGGCGTCCAGACCGGCGATGTCGACGCCGAGTTCGAGCGCGGTGGTGGCCGCGAGGCCCAGGAGCTCGCCGGAGTGGAGGGCGCGCTCGAGGGCGCGGCGCTCTTCGGGGAGATAACCGCCCCGATAGGCCGCGACACGCCCGGGCAGAGATCGATCCACTTCGGCGAGGCGTTCCTTGGCGATCACGGAGATCAGTTCGGCGCCGCGCCGGGAGCGTACGAAGGCGACGCTGCGTACGCCCTGCACCGTCAGGTCGGTCAGGAGGTCGGCGGTCTCGGCGGTCGCCGTGCGGCGCACTGGTGCGCCCTTCTCGCCGTGGAGCTCGGTCAGGGGCGGCTCCCACAGGGCGAAGACCAGTTCGCCGCGCGGTGAGGCGTCGTCGGCGATCTCGCGTACGGGCAGACCGATGAGCCGGCCCGCGGCGACGGCCGGCTGCGCCGAGGTGGCGGAGGCGAGGAGGAAGACCGGGTCCGCGCCGTAGCGGGCGCACAGACGGCGCAGCCGCCGCAGCACCTGGGCGACATGGGAGCCGAAGACGCCGCGGTAGGTGTGGCACTCGTCGATCACGACGTAGCGCAGGGAGCGCAGGAAGGACGCCCAGCGGGGATGGGAGGGAAGTATGCCGCGGTGCAGCATGTCCGGGTTGGTGAGGACGTAATTGGCGTACTGGCGTACCCATTCGCGTTCCTCGACCGGCGTGTCGCCGTCGTAGACGGCGGGCCGGATCCGGTTGCCGAGCGGCGCGGCGAGTTCCTTCACCGCGCGCCGCTGGTCGGCGGCGAGGGCCTTGGTGGGCGCCAGGTACAGGGCGGTGGTGCCACGGCCGTTGGGGGCCTCCGCGCCGTCGAGCAGGGCGCTGAGCACGGGAGCCAGATAGGCCAGCGACTTGCCCGACGCGGTACCGGTCGCGATGACCACGGACTCGCCGTCCAGGGCGTGCTCGGCGGCGGCCGCCTGGTGGGCCCACGGATGCTCGATCCCCGCATGCTGGACGGCGCTGATCACTTCTGCCCGGATGCGGTCCGGCCAGACGGCATGTCTGCCCGGTCGAGGGGGCAGGTGCTCCGTATGAGTGATGCGCGCAGCCCGGCTCGCACCTGCGGCGAGCCGGTCGAGGACCGAGCTGGGAGAGGGGCGGTTCGCCCCGCTCCCGGGCGGTCGACTGGGACGGTGATTCATGGCCATCGGCACCGAGTGTGTCACTGGCGTGACGGACAATGGTCCCAAGGCGTCGTGCATGGCTGCTGGTAAGTGATTGAATGCCATCGCGGCTGGCGACCGTCTTCCGGCTCCGTCGGGGAGACTTGAAGGGCGGCCGCTCGATAGCAAGGTGCTGGAGGATCCGTGGACCTGTCCCTGTCGACTCGCAATGTGTCCGGACCTGGTGGTGACCGTACGGTCGTCGAGGTCGGTGGCGAGATTGATGTGTATACCGCGCCCAAGCTGCGCGAGCAGTTGGTCGAGTTGGTGAACGACGGCAGCTACCACCTGGTTGTCGACATGGAGGGCGTGGACTTCCTCGACTCCACCGGCCTCGGCGTGCTCGTGGGCGGCCTCAAGCGTGTGCGTGCGCACGAGGGCTCCCTGCGCCTGGTCTGCAACCAGGAGCGCATTCTCAAGATCTTCCGGATCACGGGTCTGACCAAGGTGTTCCCGATTCACACCACGGTCGACGAAGCAGTCGCCGCGACCGACTGACGGTCGGCCGGAGACTGCCGGAAGCAGAGAGGGGCCCCGGGCATCCAGCCCGGGCCCCTGAGAGGCACGTCCGTACGTCCGAGGGGGAATGCATGGCAACCGTCGAGCTCCGCTTCAGCGCCCAGCCCGAGCACGTCAGAACGGCCCGTCTGGTCGCCGCTGCCGTGGCTCGCCGGGCCGGGGTCGAGGAGGCGGTGCTGGACGAGGTCCGGCTCGCCGTCGGAGAGGCATGCAGCCGTGCTGTCGGGCTGCATCGCAGCCACGGCATCACCGCGCCCGTACGGGTGATTCTGGCCGAGGAGGAGAAGACTTTCTCCATCGAGGTCGGTGACGAGGTGCCGGCGTCGGGCGCCGGCTCCACGGCAGTCTCCGCCGGCAGCGGCGTGGGGGCCGACGCCGGGGACGCGGAGGGCGAGGACGAAATGGGTCTCGCCGTCATCAGCGGTCTCGTGGACGACGTGGAGTTCTCCACCACGGAGGACGGTGGCGTCATCCGTATGAGCTGGCCGACCGCATCGGTCGTGACCGCTCGCTGAGCTCTGTCGCGCCGCCGCTCGCTGAGCGGATCGCCGTGGACCTCTGCGGACCTGTGTGGGATCGCTGAGGGCCCCTGCCGATCGCCCGCACCGGACCGGACGGCCTTGCGCCACGGCACCGGCCCACCGCACCGGGGGCGCCGAACGGCGTCCACCGCGCCGGTCACTCGCGCGGCCCCGCCGAATGGCGTCCTTGCCACGGCCCGCCGAACCACGTCCGCCGAGCGGGTTTACCGGTCACTCCCGCGTTCGCCGGACAGTCTTGTGCCCGAGGGGACGGACGGGGCGGGGCCGCCCAGCCGCTGCGTCCGATCTTTTGTCAGTTGATCGTTCCCGGTGATTCCGAATGAAAGAGGCCCCGCTGAGCAGGGCCTCTTTCGTATTTTCTAGATCATCGATCCGGCGTCAATGCTTTTGCCCCGTTACCGCTTTCGGGGTCGATTTTGGCGCCCGATCGTTCCCTGAGGAGCAAGTCAAGGTCAATTGCATTTATCGCGCCCTGTTTTGATCAGGTTCCGCTCCCTACAATCCGTCCACATCTTGAGCTCTGAACGTCAAGGAGGACGAATGGCGGGGCTCTTCAACCCACACCTGATCGATCACCCCACTTCTCTCTCAGCCGCGGTACTCACGAATGACAACCGACTGATCGTTATTGTGATCGCGGTTGTCGCCCTGGCGGCGCTCGTCGTCGCCCAGCTCCTGGTCCGCCAGGTGCTCGCCGCGGGCGAGGGCACCGAATCCATGAAGAAGATCGCGGCCGCCGTGCAGGAAGGCGCAAATGCCTATCTGGCCCGGCAGCTGCGCACGCTCGGCGTCTTTGCCGTCGTGGTCTTCTTCCTGCTGATGCTGCTCCCGGCCGACGACTGGTCGCAGCGGGCCGGGCGTTCCGTGTTTTTCCTGGTGGGTGCGCTTTTCTCGGCAGCCACCGGATACATCGGGATGCGTCTTGCGGTACGGGCCAATGTGCGCGTCGCCGCTGCCGCGCGCGAAGCGACACCGGCGGAAGGCGAGCCGGAAAAGGATCTGACGGCCGTCGCGCACAAGGCCATGAAGATCGCTTTCCGTACCGGAGGCGTGGTCGGCATGTTCACCGTGGGCCTCGGCCTGCTCGGTGCCTCCTGTGTCGTACTCGTCTACGCGGCCGACGCGCCGAAGGTGCTCGAAGGCTTCGGCCTGGGCGCCGCGCTTATCGCCATGTTCATGCGTGTCGGCGGCGGCATCTTCACCAAGGCGGCCGACGTCGGCGCCGACCTCGTAGGAAAGGTGGAACAGGGCATCCCGGAGGATGACCCGCGCAATGCCGCCACCATCGCCGACAACGTGGGCGACAACGTCGGCGACTGCGCCGGCATGGCGGCCGACCTCTTCGAGTCCTACGCCGTGACGCTCGTCGCGGCGCTCATCCTCGGCATGGCGGCGTTCGGCGACGCCGGCCTCGCCTTCCCGCTCATCGTCCCGGCGATCGGCGTGGTCACCGCGATGATCGGTATCTTCGCGGTCGCCCCGCGGCGCGCCGACCGCAGCGGGATGACGGCCATCAACCGCGGTTTCTTCATCTCCGCGGCCATCTCGCTCGCCCTGGTGGCAGTGGCCGCCTACGTCTACCTCCCCGGCTCCTACGCCGAGTTGGACGGCGTCGGCGACGCCGCGGTCCGGGCGCACGACGGGGACCCGCGGGTGCTGGCGCTCGTCGCCGTCGCCATCGGCATCGTCCTGGCGGCGCTGATCCAGCAGCTGACCGGGTACTTCACGGAGACCAACCGGCGCCCCGTGCGGGACATCGGCAAGTCCTCGCTGACCGGCCCGGCCACCGTGGTCCTGGCCGGTATCGCCATCGGCCTCGAGTCGGCCGTCTACACCGCCCTGTTGATCGGCCTCGGCGTGTACGGGGCCTTCCTGCTCGGCGGTACGTCGATCATGCTGGCGCTGTTCGCGGTGGCGCTGGCCGGCACCGGCCTGCTCACCACGGTCGGCGTGATCGTGGCCATGGACACCTTCGGCCCGGTGTCCGACAACGCGCAGGGCATCGCCGAGATGTCCGGTGACGTCACCGGCGCCGGCGCCCAGGTCCTGACCGACCTGGACGCGGTGGGCAACACCACCAAGGCCATCACCAAGGGCATCGCCATCGCCACGGCCGTACTCGCGGCCGCGGCGCTCTTCGGCTCGTATCGCGACGCCATCGCGACGGCGGCCACGGAGGTCGGCGAGAAACTGGGCGACGGCGCCCCGATGAACCTGGTGATGGACATCTCGCAGCCCAACAACCTGGTGGGCCTGGTCCTTGGCGCGGCGGTCGTCTTCCTCTTCTCCGGGCTGGCCATCAACGCCGTCTCCCGCTCCGCGGGTGCGGTGGTCTACGAGGTGCGGCGGCAGTTCCGCGAGCACCCCGGGATCATGGACTACACGGAGAAGCCGGAGTACGGGCGCGTCGTCGACATCTGCACCAAGGACGCGCTGCGCGAGCTGACCACCCCCGGTCTGCTCGCCGTGATGACACCGATCGCGGTGGGCTTCTCGCTCGGCGTGGGCGCCCTCGGGTCGTTCCTGGCGGGTGCGATCGGCACCGGCACCCTGATGGCCGTCTTCCTGGCCAACTCCGGTGGCGCCTGGGACAACGCCAAGAAGCTCGTCGAGGACGGGCACCACGGCGGCAAGGGAAGCGAGGCACATGCCGCCACGGTCATCGGCGACACGGTCGGCGACCCGTTCAAGGACACGGCCGGCCCGGCGATCAACCCGCTGCTGAAGGTGATGAACCTGGTGGCGCTGCTCATCGCGCCCGCGGTCGTCCAGTTCAGCTACGGGGACGACGCCAGCGCCGGTGTACGTGCCGTGATCGCGGTCCTGTCGATCCTGATCATCGTCGGTTCCGTGTACATCTCGAAGCGGCGCGGCATCGCCGTCGACGACGAGAGCGGTACGGCGGAGCGCGGCGCGAAGCAGACCGGTGCGGCGGTGGTTTCCTGACCCGTTGTCAGTGGACGGGCGGGCGGTGCGCCTTGGGGCGGCCGCCCGCCCGTCCGTGTGTGCTCAAGGGGCATGGGTGAGGCTTGTCTCCCTTGGTGCAAATGGCTTCAATAGCACCTTAATCGGGCGCACGACACGCGGTTGTCGCCCAGTTGGCGTGTATGTTCCGGGGCCGAGAGGCCTTGGAAGGGACCGATCCGGTGAACAAGAAGCTTGCGGCCGCACTGTCCAGCGGTGCGGTACTGGTACTCACACTGTCGGGCTGCGGCGACGACAGCGAGGAAAAAGTGAACGCCTGGGCCAAGGAGGTCTGCGACCAGGCCCAGCCGCAGATCAAGAAGAGGGCCGACGCCCAGCAGGCCATCATCTCCACGGCCGCGGACGGCAAGCCCGCCGACATCCAGGCGGCCGACTCCAAGGCGTTCGCGGACATCGCGGCGGCGGACAAGGCGCTCGCCAAGGGCATCAACGACGCCGGAGCGCCCCCGGTGGAGAACGGCGCGAAGCTCCAGCAGGACGCGGTGAAGGAACTCGAAGCCACGGCGGGCGCCTACCTCGACCTGAAGAAGAAGGTCGACGAACTCGACCCCAAGGACCAGCAGAAGTTCGCCGACGGCCTGCAGACCGTCGCGGACGGTCTGAAGAAGATCGAGCGGATGGACCAGGCGGCGCTCGAGAAGCTCCAGGCCGGCGAATTGGGCAAGGCCATGGCGAAGCAGCCCGGCTGCCAGCGGGCCAAGACGTCCAGCCCCGCGAGCGGCGCCTCCGCGTCCCCCGACAGCGCGTAGACCGCGGCCTCGGAAGAGGCCGAGTGGGCCGGGCCGTGCGGCGGTTGTCAGTGGGGGCGGCCACAATGGGCTGGTGAGTACGACCAGCCTTCCCTCGCCCGACCGCTCGCCCCGGCTCCGCGAAGCCCTGCTCGCCGCCGCGTTCACCGCGGACGGGCTGCTCGACCTGCTCGGCGCGCCCGCCTATGCGGCGCTCGCCCGCAGCGAGACCGTGCCCGCCCTGCGCGCCACCCGGGGGAGCGGCGCCCTGGAGACCCTCGTCCGGCTCTTCCTGCTCCAGCGCGCCGTGCCGCAGGACCGGGCCCGTGCCGCGCTGCCCCTCGAGGAGTGCCTCGCCGACGGCTGGGTGATGCGCGACGGCGACGAGGTACGGGCCTCGGTGGACATCCGGCCGTACGGCGGGCCGGAAGGGCAGGACTGGTTCATCGTCTCCGACCTCGGCTGCGCGGTCGGCGGCGCGGGCGGTGCCGGTGGCCAGGGCGAGGGAGTGGTCCTCGGGGTCGGCGGGGCGTCCACCACGCTCGCCGGTATCACGGTGCGGACGCCCGTCGCCTCGGCCCTGGACCTGGGCACCGGCTCCGGCATCCAGGCACTGCACGCCGCCCAGCACGCGGTGCGCGTGACGGCCACCGATCTGAACCCCCGCGCACTGCACTTCACCCGGCTCACGCTCGCCCTGTCCGGCGCCATGGAGGCCGATCTCCGGGAGGGCTCGCTGTTCGGGCCCGTCGGCTCCGACACGTACGACCTGATCGTGTCCAACCCGCCGTTCGTCATCTCCCCCGGCGCCCGGCTGACCTACCGGGACGGCGGGATGGGCGGCGACGACCTGTGCCGCACGCTCGTGTCGGAGGCGGGGGAGCGGCTCAACGCCGGGGGATACGCCCAGTTCCTCGCCAACTGGCAGCACGTGGAAGGGGAGGACTGGCAGGAACGGCTCCGCTCCTGGGTGCCGCGCGGCTGTGACGCCTGGATCGTGCAGCGCGAGGTGCAGGACATCACCCAGTACGCCGAGCTCTGGCTGCGGGACAGCGGGGACCACCGCAGCGATCCCGCGCAGTACGCGGCGCGGTACGACGCGTGGCTCGACGAGTTCGAGGCGCGGAAGACGAAGGCGGTCGGCTTCGGCTGGATCACCCTCCGGAAGTCCGGTTCCGAGCGGCCCTCGATCGTCACGGAGGAGTGGCCGCACCCGGTCGAGCAGCCGCTCGGCGACAGCGTGCGCGCGCACTTCGACCGGCAGGAGTATCTGCGGACGCGGGACGACGCGGCGCTGCTCGCGGACCACTTCGTGCTCGCCGACGAGGTCATGCAGGAGCAGGTCGGGCTGCCGGGCGCCGAGGACCCGGAGCACGTGGTGCTGCGACAGAACCGCGGTATGCGGCGCGCCACCAAGGTCGACACGGTCGGCGCCGGTTTCGCCGGGGCGTGCGACGGCAGCCTGAGCGCCGGGCAGATCCTCGACGCCATCGCCCAGCTCCTCGGGGAGGACCCCGTCCAGCTGCGCGACCGCACGCCGCAGGCGCTGCGGCTGCTGGTCGACGAGGGCTTCCTGGAACCGGCCGCGCGCTGACGGCCGCCGCGCGGGATCTTCGCCCGACGCTGCCAACGGCCGCCGTGCGTTGACGGGTACCCGCCCTGGGCCTGTGACCGCTCGCCGACCGCAGCCGCGTTGGATCTTCGCCCGGCGCGACGGCCTTGCCGCGCCCGGTTCTCGTCCGGCGGGGCCGACGCCTGCCGCGCCGACGGGTCCCGGTCCTCCCGGATCTCCGTCCGTTCGCGGACCGCGGCCGCGCCGGTCTTCGCCCCGTCGCGCCGCCTGCCGCTGCGCCCCGGTCGACTGCGGGTCGGCTGCCGGTCGGGCGCCCGCGCCGGCCCACGCCGCCCCCGCCCTCACCCGCTCCGGGTGACGGCGCGGGCACCGGACGTCCCGCGCCCGGTGACAGACGCCCGCCCCGGACCTCCCGAGCTCGCTCACAGACGCCCGCCCCGGACCTCCCGAGCTCGCTCACAGACGCCCGCCCCGGACCCCCCGGTGGCCCGAATCCACAGGTAAATCCGGCCAAGGTTCGTTTTGCGGCCGCGTTTCCTGTGACATCGCCCGCCACCGGGCGGGTGAACCCCCCGCGGCGTTCACCCGTAATTCGTGCCTACGACGCTCAGGGGTGCCAGCCTCGCCCTGCAAGGACCTCGGCACCAGGGAAGGACCGGGTACGGGTATGGAGAGCGGGCCAGCGATCTTCGCCGGGACGGCATTCGCGCTGTTCGGGGCCGCGCTGCTGCTGTGGACCGGGACGCGGCTCGCGCACCGCCGACCCGTCGCGCACGGAGTGACCGCGGCCACGGCCGGCACCTTCGGCACGCTGTTCGGTGCGGCATTCCTCACGCTCGCGGTGTGGTGCTTCAGCCGCCTCTGAGGGGGTGCCCGGGAGACGACGTGCCGGTCCGGGCGGCATGAATGGCTGGACTCGGGTTACCGTTCGAGTGGCCGTTGCGGGCTTTTGCCGTTTGACACGGGGGCGGGTTGTACCGTCACACTCCGCAGCGACAGCAGCGCCACAGCAGCGCAGCAAGGCACCACCACCGCGTGCCGCAGTGCTGTGAGCGCCCATCGAGCGTCGACCGGAGAGAAGAGCGAAGTTGTCCCCGACCAGCGAGACCGCACAGGGCGGCCGCCGACTCGTGATCGTCGAGTCGCCTGCCAAGGCGAAGACGATCAAGGGCTATCTCGGCCCCGGCTATGTCGTCGAGGCGAGCGTCGGGCACATCCGCGACCTCCCGAACGGCGCCGCTGAGGTGCCGGAGAAGTACACCGGTGAGGTGCGGCGCCTCGGCGTCGACGTCGAGCACGACTTCCAGCCCATCTATGTCGTCAATGCTGACAAGAAGGCGCAGGTCAGGAAGCTCAAGGAGCAGCTCGCCGAGTCCGACGAGCTCTACCTCGCAACCGATGAGGACCGCGAGGGCGAAGCCATCGCGTGGCACCTCCTCGAGGTCCTCAAGCCCAAGGTCCCCGTCCACCGCATGGTCTTCCACGAGATCACCAAGGACGCCATCCGCGACGCCGTGGCCAACCCGCGCGAGCTCAACAAGCGCATGGTCGACGCCCAGGAGACCCGCCGCATCCTCGACCGTCTCTACGGCTACGAGGTCTCGCCGGTCCTGTGGAAGAAGGTCATGCCCCGGCTGTCCGCCGGCCGTGTGCAGTCCGTGGCGACCCGTCTCGTCGTCGAGCGTGAGCGTGAGCGCATCGCGTTCCGCTCCGCCGAGTACTGGGATCTGACCGGCACCTTCTCCACCGGCCGTGCCGGTGACGTGTCCGACCCGTCCACGCTCACCGCCCGGCTGAACACCGTCGACGGTCGGCGTGTCGCACAGGGCCGCGACTTCGGTTCGGACGGCCGCCTCAAGTCCGACCAGATGCTCCACCTCGACGAGGAGAACGCCCGAGCGCTGGCCGCCGCGCTGGAGAGCGCGTCGTTCGCCGTCCGCTCGGTCGAGTCCAAGCCGTACCGCCGTTCTCCGTACGCTCCGTTCCGTACGACGACGCTGCAGCAGGAGGCCTCCCGGAAGCTGGGCTTCGGGGCCAAGGCCACCATGCAGGTCGCGCAGAAGCTGTACGAGAACGGCTTCATCACCTATATGCGTACGGACTCCACCACCCTCTCCGACACGGCCGTCTCCGCGGCCCGTGCGCAGGTCACGCAGCTCTACGGCGCCGACTACCTGCCGGAGAAGCCGCGGGTGTACGCCGGCAAGGTGAAGAACGCGCAGGAGGCGCACGAAGCGATCCGTCCCTCCGGCGACCGGTTCCGCACGCCCGCCGAGACCGGGCTGACCGGCGACCAGTTCAGGCTCTACGAGCTGATCTGGAAGCGGACCGTCGCTTCTCAGATGAAGGACGCGACCGGTAACTCGGTCACCGTGAAGATCGGCGGCCGGGCGTCCGACGGCCGGGACGCCGAGTTCTCCGCGTCCGGCAAGACCATCACGTTCCACGGCTTCATGAAGGCCTACGTCGAGGGCGCCGACGACCCGAACGCGGAGCTCGACGACCGTGAGCGGCGCCTGCCGCAGGTCGCCGAGGGCGACGCCCTGTCCTCCGAGGAGATCTCGGTCGACGGCCACGCCACCAAGCCGCCCGCCCGCTACACCGAGGCATCCCTGGTCAAGGAGCTGGAAGAGCGCGAGATCGGCCGCCCGTCGACCTACGCCTCGATCATCGGCACGATCCTCGACCGTGGCTACGTCTTCAAGAAGGGGACGGCCCTCGTCCCCTCCTTCCTCTCCTTCGCCGTGGTCAACCTGCTGGAGAAGCACTTCGGCCGACTCGTCGACTACGGCTTCACCGCGCGGATGGAGGACGACCTCGACCGCATCGCGCGGGGCGAGGCGCAGGCCGTGCCGTGGCTGAGGCGCTTCTACTTCGGCAAGGGCGACGCGACCGGCGCCGCCTCGGAGGCGGGCAACGGCGACGGCGACCATCTCGGCGGCCTCAAGGAACTGGTCACCGACCTCGGCGCGATCGACGCCAAGGAGATCTCCAGCTTCCCCGTCGGCAACGACATCAAGCTGCGCGTCGGCCGCTACGGGCCGTACGTCGAGCGCGGTGAGAAGGACGCCGAGGGCCACCAGCGCGCCGACGTCCCGGACGACCTCGCGCCCGACGAGCTCACCGTGGAGTACGCGGAGGAACTGCTCGCCAAGCCGAGCGGCGACTTCGAGCTGGGCACCGACCCGGTCAGCGGGCACCAGATCGTCGCCAAGGACGGGCGCTACGGCCCGTACGTCACGGAGATCCTTCCCGAGGGCACGCCGAAGACGGGCAAGAACGCGGTCAAGCCGCGGACGGCCTCCCTCTTCAAGAGCATGTCCCTGGACACGGTCACCCTCGACGACGCGCTGAAGCTGATGTCCCTGCCGCGCGTGGTCGGCACCGACGCCGAGGGCGTCGAGATCACCGCGCAGAACGGGCGCTACGGCCCCTACCTGAAGAAGGGCACCGACTCACGCTCCCTGGAGCGCGAGGAGCAGCTCTTCTCCATCACGCTGGACGAGGCCCTGGCGATCTACGCGCAGCCCAAGCAGCGTGGCCGGGCCGCCGCCAAGCCGCCGCTGAAGGAGCTGGGCACCGACCCGGTGAGCGAGCGTCCGGTGGTCGTCAAGGACGGCCGCTTCGGCCCGTACGTCACGGACGGCGAGACGAACGCCACGCTGCGGACCGGCGACAGCGTCGAGGACATCACGCCCGAGCGCGGCTACGAGCTGCTTGCGGAGAAGCGGGCCAAGGGGCCCGTCAAGAAGAAGACGGCGGCCAAGAAGGCGCCGGCGAAGAAGGCCCCGGCCAAGAAGACGGCAGCCAAGAAGACGGCGGCGAAGACGACCGCCGCCAAGAAGACGACTGCCGCGAAGAAGACGACGACGGCCAAGAAGACGACCGCGCAGACCGCGGCCAGGAAGACGGCCGCGCCGTCCGAGGAGTAGGCCTCCGCGCGACCGCATACAGGCGCTTCGTGCCAGGGGAATTTCACACCCTTGCCACAAAGCGCCTGTATGTTCGGACACGCCTCCGGGGAGCGTGCGGCTCCGGATAGGCTGGCCGAATGACGCGAGCCGAGCAGCCAGCCGATCAGCAGGCGGTCATGAACACCGCTTCAGAGACTGCCGCACACGCATCGGATTCCGACACACTCGCCACGGACTCACGAGAACGGGCCGTGCGCTCCCTGCTGCGCCACCCTCCTTTGAGGCGGCTGTGGAACGCGCAGGTGGTCAACGGCGTCGCGGACGCCCTCGCCGTTCTCGTCCTCCTGCTGCTGTCGCTGCAGGCGGCGGTGGCGTCGGGTGCGTTCGGGAGCGGGTACCGCGGGGCGGCCTTCGCGGTCGCCGCCGTGCTGGGCGCCCGCGTGCTGTCCACGCTGCTCTTCGGAGCCGTACTCCTTGGTCCCATGACCTCGCTGACGGCGCCCAGCGGCCTGTTCGACCGGCGCTGGACCATGATCGGGGCCGACGGGCTGCGACTGGGACTGCTGGTGGTCGCACCGCTGTGGATCGACTGGATGCCGGGCAAGGCGCTGGCGATCCTGCTCGTCACGGTCTTCCTGACCGGAGTCGCGGAGCGCTTCTGGACCGTCGCCCGTGAAGGCGCCGCGCCGTCGCTGCTGCCCGCGCCGCCGCCGGAGGGCGCGGCGGTCCGGCCGCTGCCCGACCACCTCGACGCGCTGCGCAGGCTGTGGCTGCGCACCGGCTTCGGGGTCATCCCCGTCGCCGCCGCGGTGCTGCTGGCCGCCACCCTGATCGGCAATCTGCTGGGCACCGGCATCAACTGGTTCACCGCCCATCAGGCCGCCCTCGGGTCCTACATCGCGGCCGGCCTCTTCGCGGCGTCCGTGTCGATCCTGTACTTCCTCGAGCTGCCCGGCTCCCAGACGCCCCGGCCGCGTTCGCCCCTCGAGGGCCTGCGCAGGCCGTCCGCGGGCGACGGCGTGGACAAGGGCCGCACCGGCGGCATACCGCTGTTCGTCGTCGCCTGCGCCGCGGTCACCGGAGCCGTCGCCTCCGCTGCCGCCGTCGCCGTGCTGCACGCCGTCGACCTCGGCGGCGGGCCCGTGACGTTCTCGCTGCTGATCCTCGCGCTGATCGGCGGCACCGCCGCCGGCATCCGGGGGGCCGGTTCCGTACTGCCCTCGCTGTCCCGCCGCAGGCTGCTGCCGCTCGCGGTCGCCGTGACCGGCGTCGCGCTGCTCGCGCTGGGCCTCGTGCCGGACACGGCGACCGGGCTGTTCCTCGCCGCGGTCGCGGGCGTCTCCGCGGGCGTCGCCGCGAACACCGGGCACATCCTCATCGACCAGGAGACCGAGGAGTTCCGGCGGCACCGGCTCGCCTCGCACCTGCAGGCGGTCGTCCGCGTCGTCATCGCGATCGCCGCGATCGCCGCACCACTGCTCGCCGCCGCGATCGGCCCCCACCGGCTGGCGAGCGGCGACTTCGTCTTCGCGCACGGCGGGGCGGCGTTCACGCTCATGCTCGTCGGGGCGCTGCTGCTGCCCGTCGCGGCGATCGTGCTCGCCAAGACGGACGACCGGTCCGGTGTGCCGCTGCGCCGGGACCTCGGCGACGCCCTGCGTGGCGGGGCGGACCCGGCGCAGGCGCCCGTGGCAGGCGGCTTCTTCATCGCCATCGAGGGCGGCGACGGGGCCGGCAAGTCCACCCAGGTCGAGGCCCTCGCCGAGTGGATCCGCGCCAAGGGCCACGAAGTGGTCGTCACCCGCGAGCCCGGCGCGACCCCGGTCGGCAAGCGGCTGCGCTCCATCCTGCTCGACGTGTCGAGCGCCGGACTGTCCAACCGGGCGGAGGCACTGCTGTACGCGGCCGACCGCGCGGAGCACGTCGACTCGGTGATCCGCCCGGCTCTGGAGCGCGGCGCGGTCGTCATCTCCGACCGGTACATCGACTCGTCCGTGGCCTACCAGGGCGCGGGCCGCGACCTGTCGCCGACCGAGATCGCCCGGATCTCGCGCTGGGCGACGGACGGCCTCGTACCGAACCTGACCGTGCTGCTCGACGTCTCCCCGGAGGCCGCGAGGGAACGCTTCACCGAGGCGCCGGACCGCCTCGAGTCGGAGCCGGCCGAGTTCCACCAGCGGGTGCGGTCCGGCTTCCTGACGCTGGCCGCCGCCGACCCCGGCCGCTATCTGGTCGTGGACGCGGGCCAGGAGCCCGAGTCGGTCACCACCGTCGTACGGCACCGGCTCGACCAGTTGCTGCCGCTGTCCGAGGCCGAGATCAAGGCCCGGGAAGAGGCGCGCAGGGCGGCCGAGGAGGCGGCTCGCCGCAAGGCCGAGGAAGAGGCCGCCCGCAAGGCCGAGGAGGAGCGTCTCGAACGCGAGCGGCAGGAGCAGCTCGCCAGGCTCCGCGCCGAGGAAGAAGAGCGCAAGCGCCGCGAGCTGGAGGAGGCGCGGCAGCGCGAGGCCGAGCGGCAGGCGGAGGAAGCCCGGCAGCGGGCGGAAGAGGCCCGGCGCCGTGCCGACGAGGAGATGCGGCGCCGCGAGGCCGAGGAGAAGGCCCGCCAGGCGGAGCAGGAACGGCTGCGCAGGCAGGCCGAGGAAGAGGCCCGGCTGCGCAAGGAGGCCGAGGAGCGCCGCCTGGAGAAGCAGCGCAAGGCGGAGGAGGCGCTGCTGCGCGCCGAGGAGGCCCGCCGGGCGGCGGAGGCCGCCGCGGCCTCGGTCACCGCCGCGTCGTCCGCCGAGACCACGGTGGCGACTCCGGTAGTCAGGCCGGACGAGGTCACGCAGGAGGTCCCGGTCCCGGGCGGGGCGCACGACGCGACGAACGTGCTGCCGCAGGTGCAGGACGAGGCGGAGACGGCGATGCTGCCGCAGGTGCAGGACGAGGCGGAGACGGCGATGCTGCCCCAGGTTCCCGACGAGGCGGAGACGGCCATGCTCCCGCAGGTTCCCGACGAGGCGGAGACGGCCATGCTCCCGCAGGTGCGTGAGGAGCGTGCGGCGGACGAGACGGCGGTTCTGCCGCCGGTACGGGACGCGGGGCCGTCCGGTCCGGCCGACCGTGTGCCGCCGGGCATCTTCCGCGACGAGCGCGAGGCGCAGCGCGGCGAGAACGGGAACGAGCGCACCACGGAACTCCCGCAGATCGATCCCTCGGCGGAGCGCTCACGCCGCCGCTCGGACTGGGCGGAGGAGACACCGCTCGACGACCTGCCGACGCTCGCGGACGAACTCCTCGGTCCGCGTGAGGACGACGAGGACGACGGCGGCCGCGGGCGCCGGGGCAGGCGCGGCTGACGGACGCTCCGGGCGGACCGGACGCGACAGGAGAGGACCGGGTCCCACAGGACCCGGTCCTTTTCCGTGCCGGGGCCTTCCCGTGCCGGGGCCTTTCCGTGCCGGGGCCTTTCCGCGCCGGCGCCTGTGCCGTCTCGGACCTGTGGACGACGTGGACGGGACTGTCGGTGCTCTCCGCCACAATGGGAGACCCCAGCAGGAAAGGCGGTGACGGCACATGGCCGTGTGGGACGACGTGGTCGGCCAGGAGCGTGTCCAGGAGCAGCTCTCCGCCGCCGCGCGCGACGCGGACGCGCAGATCACCGCCCAGTCGGCGGGCGAACCGGTGCCCGCCGCGTCCAAGATGACGCACGCGTGGCTGTTCACCGGCCCGCCCGGCTCGGGACGTTCCACCGCCGCCCGTGCGTTCGCCGCCGCGCTGCAGTGCACCAGCCCGGACCGTGCCCTCGGCGCCGCACCGGGCTGCGGTTTCTGCGACGGGTGCCACACCACGCTCGTCGGGACGCACGCCGACGTCGACGTGATCCGCACCGACCTGCTCTCCATCGGTGTCGGCCAGACCCGTGAGCTCGTCCGCCGCGCCCAGCTCTCGCCCGCGGTCGGCCGCTGGCAGGTGATCATCCTGGAGGACGCCGACCGTCTCACGGAGGGCGCGGGGAACGTTCTGCTGAAGGCGGTCGAGGAGCCCGCGCCCCGTACCGTCTGGCTCCTGTGCGCGCCGTCCATCGAGGACGTGCTGCCCACCATCCGCTCCCGCTGCCGTCACCTCACCCTGCGTACGCCATCGGCGGCCGCCGTGGCGGACGTGCTGATCAGGAGAGACGGCATCGAGCCGGACGTCGCGGCGGCCGTGGCCCGTGCCACCCAGGGCCACATCGGCCGGGCCCGCCGGCTCGCCACCGACGAGCGGGCCCGTGCCCGCCGTACCGCGGTTCTCAAGCTGCCCCTGCGCGTGGAGGACATCGGCGGCTGCCTCCGAGGCGCTCAGGAGCTCATCGACGCGGCCGCGGAGGACGCCAAGCAGGTCGCGGAGGCCATCGACGTCAAGGAGACCGAGGACCTCAAGGCGGCGCTCGGCGCGCAGGCGGGCGGCCGGATGCCGCGCGGCACGGCCGGCGCGATGAAGGAGCTCGAGGACAGACAGAAGCGCCGCAAGACCCGCACCCAGCGCGACAGCCTCGACCTCGCGCTCACCGACCTCACCAGCTTCTACCGCGACGTACTGGCGCTCCAGATGGGGTCGCGCGTGGAGCTCGCCAACGGTGACGTGCGGGACTCCCTGGACCGCGTCGCCCGGAGCTCCACACCGGAGGGCACTCTGCGGCGGATAGAGGCGGTGGTCGCCTGCCGTGAGGCCCTGGAGCGCAATGTGGCACCGCTGCTGGCCGTCGAGGCGATGGCGGTTTCGCTGCGGGACGGCTGACGCGCCCGGGCGGGCCGTGTACGGGCACCGCGGCGGTTCACGTACCTCACCGGGCCCGCCCGGCCGGGTTCGTCCGCGCGAGCCGGGACCGGCATCGGCGGCCCGCTGCCATTACGCTCCGTTGGATGGACACCAGGCGCCTGTTCCGCACCTTCGCCCTTCCACTGGCCACGGTCGGCCTCCTCGTCTCCGGCTGTACGGCGGGCGGCCCGTCGGCAGGGGAGCGTGACACACCAGGCGCGGCCGGCGGGGCGGCGCCGTCGCCGGCCCTCAAGCCGTACTACAGCCAGAAGCTGGACTGGCGGGAGTGCGGCGTGCCCGGTTTCGAGTGCGCCACGATGAAGGCTCCGCTGGACTACGCGAAGCCGGAGGGCGACTCGATCAAGCTCGCCGTCTCCCGGATCAAGGCCACCGGGCCCGGCAAGCGGCTCGGTTCCCTGCTGGTGAATCCGGGCGGCCCCGGCGGCTCGGCCGTCGGATACCTCCAGGCGTACGCCGGCATCGGCTACCCGGCCCCGGTCCGCGCCCGCTACGACATGGTGGCCGTCGACCCGCGCGGTGTCGCCCGCAGCGAGCCCGTCGAGTGCCTGACCGGCCCGGAGATGGACACGTACACCCAGGTCGACCAGACGCCGGACGACACCGCGGAGGCCGGCAGGCTGGAGCAGGCGTACAAGGACTTCGCCGCGGGTTGCGAGAAGCGTTCCGGCAAGGTCCTGCCCCATGTCTCGACCACGGAGGCGGCCCGGGACATGGACGTCCTGCGCGCGATCCTGGGCGACGCGAAGCTGAACTACGTCGGCGCCTCGTACGGCACCTTCCTCGGCGCGACCTACGCCGAACTGTTCCCGGACCGGACCGGCCGACTGGTCCTCGACGGGGCGATGGACCCGGCGCTCCCGGCGCGCGAGCTGAACCGCGACCAGACAGCCGGCTTCGAGACCGCGTTCAAGGCCTTCGCCGCGGACTGCGTGCAGAAGGCGGACTGCCCCCTGGGCAGCACGTCCGTCGCCGACGCGACCGAACGCCTCAAGGACTTCTTCGCGAAAGTCGACGCCTCGCCCGTGCCGACCGGTGAGGACCGCCCGCTCGGCGAGTCGCTGGCCACCACCGGCGTGATCGCCGCGATGTACGACGACGGCGCGTGGCCCCAGCTGCGCTCCGCGCTCACGGCCGCGCAGGACGGCGACGGCGCCCCGCTCCTGGCCATGGCCGACAGCTACTACGAGCGCGAGGCGGACGGCTCGTACGCCAACCTGATGTTCGCCAACGCGGCCGTGAACTGCCTCGACCTCCCGGCCGCCTTCGAGGGCGCCGACGAAGTGCGGGCCGCGCTCCCCGAGTTCGAGAAGGCGTCCCCGGTCTTCGGCCGCGGCTTCGCCTGGGCCTCCCTGAACTGCGGCTTCTGGCCCACCGAGGCCACCGGCAAGGCCCACGCCATCGAGGCGAAGGGCGCGGCCCCGATCGTGGTCGTGGGCACCACGCGCGACCCGGCCACCCCGTACAAGTGGGCCGAGAGCCTCGCCGGCCAGCTGTCGTCCGGCCGGCTCCTGACGTACGACGGCGACGGCCACACCGCCTACGGCCGGGGCAGCGACTGCATCGACACGGCGATCAACACCTACCTCCTGGAGGGCGAGGCACCCAAGGACGGCAAGCGCTGCTGAGGCCCGCGACGGGGGTGACCGGGGGTGGTCCGGGGCACCCCCTGGAACCCTGTAGACTTGGCGCCGCTGCTGATGAGAGCGTGTCCCGCGAGGACGCGTACGTCCGCAGCTTGCCGCCTTAGCTCAGTTGGCCAGAGCAACGCACTCGTAATGCGTAGGTCTCGGGTTCGAATCCCGAAGGCGGCTCTGTAGAAGCCTCAGGACTCACTCGCCGTGACCTGGGGCTTTTGCTTTTACCGGATACGACGGCGGCGCTACGCGCGTGCCGTGCGAGTGTCGGCGGTCTCATTTCTGGTCTCAGTGGGGCCCAGAACCGGGGCCGACGGAGGCGACGGTGGGGGTACGAAAAACTCGCCCATGCGCCGCATGGCGTCCTTGGACAGGTGGGACCGGCCCTTGACGTACCGCCGGGTCTGACTGATCTGCGTGTGCCGCAGGATCTCCATGATCGTGGGCATGTCGACGCCCAGTTCGTTCAGGATCGTGCCGGCGGTGTGGCGGCTCCCGTCGTACAGGCGGCGGTCATCGATCCCGGCTTCCTTGAGCAGTTCCTTGAACTCCTCGTAGTCGGCGCGCGGATCCAGCGGCCGGCCGTCCGGGCGCGAGAACACGACGTCGTGCTCCTGCCACAGTTCCCCGGCAGCTTCCCGTGCCGCTTGCTGCTGGGCCTTGTGGTCGTGCAGGAAGGGAACGAAGACGGGCGGGATGGGCACAGCGTTCCGGCTCTTCTTGGTCTTGGGCCGGGTGAAGGTGAGTCCGCCTTCCTTGCGCTCTGGGCAGGTGCTTGCATGCTTCGTGCACGTCTTGGCGCACGGCTTCGGGCAGCCACGCTTGTAGCCCTTGTGCGCGGTGCAGTCCGGCGGGCACGGCTCGAAGCGGTGCAGACGCCCTCCACAGGCGTGCGGATCGTCGCAGCCGTGCCGCCACGTGAGGCGCTGAAGCTGCCACTCGGGGCGGAACAGCTCCGCTTCCAGGTCGACGTACGACCAGCGCAGCCCGAGCGTCTCGCCCTGCCGGAACCCCATGCCGACCCCGACAATCCACCGCATGAAGGTCGGCCGCTTTGCCGCGGTTTCGAGGAACGTTTTCGCCTCCTCCTTGGTAAAGGGGTTGGCCTCGGTCTCTTGGACCAGTAGTCATCGAGCGAACGCGGCTTGAGCTTCAGGCTCGCGATGTCGGTGAGATAGGTCTCCATCCACGCGGCGACGGTCGGCTTACGGCCCGCTGCGGGTGCACGCCCCTGATCCCGCTGGCGCTCCAGCTCCTTCACCTTGCGCTTGATCTCGGCCTCGGTCCGGGCCCGGCGGTGGCGTCGGTCGGGGCCGCCGTCACTCTTGACGCCCATCGTCACGCGACCGTGCCACCAGCCATCGGCGCCGAAGTAGATGGACGACTCCATGTTGGGCTTGCGGGGGCTCATGTGTTCCTCCATGCGGGAGGCGCCCCGAGCAGAGTGCTCGGGGCGCCTCAGTGCGTGCTCTGGTCAGTTGGACAGCGGGGAGAGGGTTGCTACGAATGCTTCGAGGTCAGCACGCTGGATCCGGCGCGTGCGGCCCAACTTGATGTACTTCAGGGCGCCTTCGGCCATCAGCTCGTAGACGGTGGATCGGCCGATGGCGAGCGCTTCGGCCGCTTCCTCGGGCTTGTACAGGAGTCGGTCGACGGGGGCGGCAGTCGCGGTGCTCATCCGGGGTGCTCCTGGGCAGTCGTCTTTGCCTGCGAGGGGTTGGGCTCGGGATCTCGGCCCGCACCTGTCCTAGGTGCGGATTTCTGCGTCACAGCGTCACCAGCGTCACTCGGGCTCCTGACCTGCGGTTTCGCGTGACGCGGCGCAGCGAGCGTGCGTCATCGGTGCGTCACGGGCTGCGTCACGGCGTGACGCAGGTGACGCACGATGACGCAGAGCCTGCCGTCTGCGTCACGCTTGTATCCGCAGGCCAGAGGGTGTTTTTTCCGTCCGTGTGACGCTGTGACGCAGAGCTTCCCTACTTAGGAAAAAGAAGGGGTGTCTGTAGTGGTCCGGTGGTCTCTCAGGACGTGAATGAGGGGCCGCTGCGCGGCGCGACCATCGGGCGGCGTTCCGCCGAACAGCAAGAAGAGCACCCTGGGCGCGGCGGGTGCTCTTCTTGCTTGTCCGGACGAACGCGGTCGCGGGTCAGAACGCTCCCGTCTGCTCGTGTGGCGGCGGGGTGGCCCGGCGGGTCATTTCGAGGTATCGGCCTTCGCGGGTGCGGCCCGAGTCGATGAGGACCCCACGAGCCAGATTCGTCTGAAGGCGGTCGTTGATTCCTCCTTCGACCTCACCGCGCTCCGCACCGGGGAGGCAGGTGGCACCCTGCGGACCCATTCCCAGCATGCGATCGACCTGAATGCGTCCGCCAACACCGCGAACGGTGGCGCCAGTAGATGCCCGCTCCCGAGCCAGAGGAGCCGCCTGGAATCCGAGTGCCGGGCGCATTGCTGGGACTCTCGGCGCTTCCGACGATAGCCGCGGGTGAGCAGCGGCTGCAGCGGCGTGACTGGCTCCGTCTGGGTGGCGTTGATCTCAGCATGGATCTCGACGCCCTCCTCGATGTGCCCGGCGACCGTATCCCGCTGCTGACGGCGGGGGAGGCTCACGTCGTGCTACGTCGGGAGTTACACCGAACGTCTTGAAGTCCCTCATCACGACTGGCTCCTGACCTCACTTTGGACAGGCCCTTGGCTCCATGCCGGTGGGGAGCGTCGTACGGCGGGATCGGCCCGGTGGGAGGGGATGTGGCGCGCAAGAAGTCCTCGGCGAGTCAACTGCTGTCCGTACACCAGCAGCGCCAGGAGGCGAAGGTCGCCGAGCGAAGGCGGCAGCAGGAGGAGGAGTTACGGCGGACGCGGGCGGCGGAACAGGACCGGCAGCGGCAGGAGCGCGCCGAGCCGCAGGCAGCCAGAGAGCAGGCCCGAGCCTGGGAGCAGACGCGCGGGCTGGGCCTGCCTGGGAGTCGCGGTGAAAGACCCAGCAGTAGTCGGAATTTGAACGATCGCTTACCTTTATTGATTCTCTCTTGTTCATTGCTTGTCCAAGCGCTGGTCAGCGAGGCGGAACAGTGGGGGTCGGCACCCAGCGGGTGCCGAGGACCACGATCAGCCAACCTCCGCGAGGTGGAACAAGCATGTCTTCCAATGTCATACGCATGGCCGCGATAGCCGGAGTCACCACCCTCACGGTCTTCACGGCCACGTCCTGCGCCGAGGGAGATGCCGGCACGGACACGATGGAGAAACCGGCCGTGGCCGCTTCACCTCAGTCCGACGGAAAGGCCGAGAAGAAGGAGGGTGCCCACTGGGGTTACCAGGGAGCCAGCGGTCCGGCGAACTGGGCGACCCTCGCCGAGGACTTCGAGGCGTGTGAGGCCGGGCACGAGCAGTCCCCGATCGATCTCGACGACGACAAGGTGGACGAGGCCCCGGTCGACAAGGCAGTGACCATCGACTACAGGCCCGTCACCGCGGAGCTGGTGAACAACGGCCACACCGTCCAGGCCAATGTCTCCACAGGCAGCAAAATCGTCATCGACGGCACCTCCTACGACCTCAAGCAGTTCCACTTCCACCTCCCGAGCGAGCACACGGAGGAGGGCGAGCACACCGCGATGGAGATGCACTTCGTGCACGCGGACAAGAACGGCAAGCTCGCCGTGGTGGCCGTCTTGATGGAGGCGAAGGCCGGCAGGTCCGCGTTCGCGGACCTCTTCAAGAAGCTGCCGCCCGAGGAGGGCACCACGGCGAAGATCACCAAGGCATTCGACCTCACCGCGTTCCTGCCCGGTGACCGCAAGCAGTACCACTACGAGGGCTCACTGACGACCCCGCCATGCACCGAGGGCGTCAAGTGGACCGTTCTCAAGGCCCCGGTCCGGGTCGCCCCGGACGAGGTGGCCACGTACAAGGAGTTGTTCCCGAAGAGCAATCGGCCGACCCAGCCGCTGAACGACCGCGAGCTCTCCGTCGTGGACGAGTAACCCCCGCATCCCGGCCCCCGAGGGCCGTTCTGACTCTCGAACGTCCGGCCCTCGGACCGCCACGCCTGAGCGTTGAGGTCGTCGCATCCTCGCGGCGCCCCGCACAGCCCGGTGTGCGGCGGCGGGAAGACCAGCAGGGCGGCCCCGGGCACCACTCTCCACGACCAGGGGTTCCTCGCCGCCGGCTGGACACCGTCCGATCTGCAACACATGCCGGAGTTCTCCACAGCGTAGTCAGCACCAAGTCAGCACGGGAGTCAGCACAGCGCCTCCAAATCATGCCCGGACAGCGCAACTCAGACAGCCCTACTCGCCGCCTCATCGAAGCCGTCACGGAGCTACCGGACCCCCTCCATGGTGGGCGCACGCACCCCGGATCGCTGAACTATGGTGTCCCACCACATACGCCCCTCACCTGGCCCTTCCTACGGTGTGGCGACACGCAAACGTCCCCGCCAACTGTCCGGAAGTGGTGTCCATGGCCGCCCCCGCAAGCGCTCCACCAGCTCCCAGTTCGCTCAAGCGCATCGTCGCCGCGAGTCTCATCGGCACGACCATCGAGTGGTACGACAACTCATTCGATCGGGGCTAGTACTCCAGTGTGACTTCGTGATCTTGGGTCGGACCCGGCTGGGAACGGGTACGGCCACCGCGTGATCATCGGTTGGTGTGTGGACAAACGAAGATCGTGCAGTGGCCGCAGGTCACAGCATAGACGGCGCCCGATGGCGGGCGATGTTCGAGCAGGCTGTGGCCCGGATCACGGGCCGGTTCAGCCGAGTTGAGCCGAGGGCGAGTGCCCGCGCCTACTTGCTCGGGCTGTTGTCGAAGGTGGAGCGGAAGACTGCTGGCAGCTGGCCGAACAGGCAGGCCATGCGCGGCCGGGGCCGATGCAGCGGCTGCTGCGCTACGCCCGCTGGGACGCCGACGCCGTCCGCGATGACATCCGCGCCTACGCCGTCGAACACCTCGGCGCCCAGGGCTCGGTGCTGATCGTGGACGAGACCGGCTTCGTGAAGAAGGGCCGGGCTTCGGCGGGCGTGCAGCGCCAGTACACCGGTACCCCCGGGCGCATCGAGAACTCCCAGGTCGGCGTTTTCCTCGCCTACGCCACCAGCCGGGGACGGGCCCTGATCGACCGCCGGCTCTACCTGCCCGAACAGTCCTGGTGCTCCGATCCCGAGCGCCGCCGGGCGGCCGGGATACCCGAGACTGTGCAGTTCCAGACCAAGCCCCGCCTGGCCTGGGAGATGATCGCCGCCACGCTGGACGCCGGGGTGAAGGCACCGTGGGTGACCGGCGACGAAGCCTACGGGCAGGACCCTCAGCTTCGTGCCGCCCTGGAGACACGCGGGACCGGCTACGTTCTCGCGGTCGCCTGCTCCACCCGGGTGCGGATCAACTCGGGCCGCACCACCATCCGCGCGGACACCGTCGCCGAACGGCTCCCCGCCACCGCCTGGCAGCGGCACAGCGCCGGAGCCGGTGCGAAAGGCCCGCGCTACTACGACTGGGCCTGGATCCACATCGGCATCGGCGAACACCGCCACCTGCTGATCCGACGCAACCGCACCACCGGCGAACTCGCCTTCTACCTGTGCTGGTCACCTGCCACAGTGCCCCTTGCGGAACTCGTCCGGGTCGCCGGTGTCCGCTGGAGCGTCGAGGAGTGCTTCCAGGCCGCCAAGGGCCAGGTCGGACTCGATCACTACCAGGTCCGCAACTGGACCTCATGGCACCGGCACATCACGCTCGCCATGCTCGCCCTGGCCTTCCTGACCGCCCTCGCCACCGACGCGGCACCGAAGCGGTCCACCGGTCCGCACCGCCCGGCTCGCAACAGCGAACCGATCTCCTTGACCGTCCCGGAGATCCGCCACCCGTCACCCTCGTCCTCGGCTCGCCGACCGTGACAGCTGCCAGGCTGCTGCACTGGTCGATCTGGCGCAGACGCCACCAGGCAACAGCCCGACGCAGCCACTACCGACGACGATCCATCCACGAACTTGCTGGATAGATCACGAAACCGCACTGGAGTACTAGAATCGAATATGTGTCCGAATCTGTCGCCTCGAGCTGCTCCGCTTCCTGCGACGCGTCCAGCAGCAGCAGCTCGAGCAGACCGACCGGTGGATCGCGGCCGAGGAGCAGCGAGCCGCCGCCGTGGCCCGCGCCGCGCGCGTGAAGCCGCCGGCCGATCCCGGGGTCGTGGTCTTTCACGGCATAGGGCAGGACCGGCGCCCGTTCGAGGTCCACGTAGGGGACTGCCGCATGGCGAAGCGGACGAGGCCAGTGAGCAGCGAGCAGGCCCGGCAGGCGCTCGCCGACGGAGTGGAGGCCTGCCAGTTCTGCCGGCCGGACACGGACCTCGGTGTGCTCGGCTAAGGCACTGTCCGGCCGATCATGATGGCCTGCCGGCCCGCCAGACGGGCCGCCGGGCTGCCGGGCGCGGCACTATGGGCGTGAACCAGCCGACGGAGACGCAGGGGTAGGGGAATCATGGTCGCGTTCCACGCGTCCGCGCTGGACGGTGTCGCCTGTAATCCGGCGCTGTCGACACCGCTGCTGCTGCGCCTGCTTGCCTTCGACGGGGGCGGTGACCGTCGTCCGCCCCGTCGTGCGCTGCAGCGGGCCGGGCTTTCCGAGTCGGCCGTCAGGGTGATCCTGGCCCACCCGGATCCGGGCGTCCGGATCGATTTCGCCATGAGTGCCAGGGCGGAGCCTGCACAGCGGGCCCGGCTCGCGGACGATCCTTCTTTCAAGGTGCGGGCAGCTCTTGCGTACGGACCCGAGGTCTACGGCCCCCGCACGAAGGTCGCGCCGCTCCCGGACGCCGTGTGCGTCCGCCTGCTCGACGACCCCGCCCCTTCTGTCCAGACGGCACTGCTGGACTCGCCCCATCTGGCGTCGTCGTTCGTGGCCTCAATGGCTACTCATCACAGCTCGGCAGCGCGCCAGGAAGCGGTGCGTGCATGGGAGATCCTGCCGCCGGGTGAGCGGTCGGCGCTGCTTGCCGACCCTGATCCCGGAGTGCGGCGGGCCGCCGCACTCCGGGAGTGCCGACGGGACGCGCACGTCACCGCCGAACTCCTCCGGGATCCGAAGTCCGCCGCCGAGGCGCTGCGCCGAGGGCTCCTCGTCCGCGCCGACGCCGAGCGGTGCGTCGCCGAGGGGACGCACCTGGCGGCTCTTGCCGAGAACCCGTCGTTGCCCGCCGATCTCGTGGAGCGGCTCGCCGTCGACCCCGACGAGGCCGTACGGCTCGCGGTCTCCCTCAGGCCCGAGCTGGACGAGGCACGGCGCATGGCGATCGACTTCACGGCCGGTGACCTCGACAGGGGCGACGGCGTGCAGTGGGTACGGGACGGGCTGACCGACCCCGAGGTGCTGCGCCGAGCCGCGACCTCCGCCCACCCGCTGCTCCGGCGCGCCGCCGCCCGGAGCCCTCACCTGCCGCCCGACCTGCTGCGCCTGCTCGCACGCGTCGAGGACCCGGTGGTGGAGAACCTCCTGGGCATTCACCACCCCGACACCCCGGAGAAGGTCCTGATGCGCGTGTTCGCGAGGCTCGGCGGGACGTTCTCCGCATGGATGGCGGAGACGCACCCTCGCTTTCCCCGCGAGGGCCTCGCCACCCGCTACGCGGACCACCCGGACGGGAACTACCGCCGACTGGCTGTTCGGGATCCGGCCGCCACGCCCGCGCTGATCGAGCGGCTCAGCCATGACCCCGAGGTCTGGACGCGCCAGGCGGCGGCCGGCGACCCGCGCCTCCCGCTCCACCGGCTCCGCGAGGCACTCCACATACCCGAGCTGGCCTCCAGCGCGGGCGCCAACCCGGCGCTCCCTGAAGACGAGATGGCCGCCGTCCTGAACCGGGCCGGCGTTCCCGCCTGACCGCCGTGCAGGACCGGCCGGCCTGCGCCACTTCCCGGAGAGGCCCTCGTTCCAAGACTTCGACGTGTCGGCGTCATCCTCGGGCCGGGATGCCACTCGACGCAACCCTCGCCGTGCCGGTATCGGAGATACAGGTACTGGCCGTCCGCCGTCCAGGCATCCCACTGCGACGGGTATGTGGAACACGTCTGCACAACCCGCGTCAGCTTGCGACCCTCATCCGTACTCATCCGACGATGGCCGCGCAGCATCAGGCGCCCGGCAATCGCCTTCAGACCGTCGCCACAGGCGCCTCAACCAGCAGCCAGACGCACGCCATCAATGATCGGCCGGACAGCTCCTAGGACGTCGAGCGGGCATGCGCTCCCGGATGCGGAGGCCCGCCGGCCGGGTGACCCTGATGAAAGTGCCACGCCCCCACACCAACAGGGAGACCCTGTGATCATTCAGAAAATGCACGAGAAAGGGCTGCGCAGTGAGCACGCTTACACCGCAGCCTTCGTGTCCATCGGCCTGTCCATAGCCACCTGGGCGCTATCGCTCAACGCCGAGCCCGGCGCCGGTGTCGCCCGCGCCGACCGGTGGGGCATCTTCGTCGGCGAGTGGGCGCCTACCTTCTTCGGTCTTGGACTGGCGCTCTCCCACTACGAGCAACAGGACGGCACGCTCACTGCAAGCGTCCATCCGTTGTATCCGGAGCAGGAGGCCATGTAGTGCCCAGCGCCCGCCCCGTGAGGGGCGGGCGTTCTGCTGCTGGCAGGAGTGGCCTGTCGAGATCGCGGATGCGATCCCACCAGTAGCGGCGCAGCATGGACAGATGAGCGCGCCGATCGTCGTGCACCGGCCGTCCCCGACCGGCGGCCGGCGGGTGACCGACGCCGGGGCGGGCGCGACGAGATCCTCGGCCTCGCCCGTAGTGATCACGATCTCGTGGTGTTCCTTGAGCATGCCGGGATCCTGGATCCGGGACCGCTCCTTGACGACCCGGTGTGGGTGGAGTGGCGCGGCGGCCGGGCGCACCAGTGGGACGCGGCATAGCCCTTGGGAACGGTCTCAGATGAGGTCTCACTTGCGACTGATTCCGTAGGCGTGTCCAACAGTCCGCTGGCGTTTGAAAACCCCCTGAACAGCGACTCCTGTCACCTGCCGGATGTGTATGGACGCCCCCGGACCAAGATCGGACAACTCGTAATGCGTAGGTCTCGGGTTCGAATCCCGAAGGCGGCTCGGATCAGCCCCAGGACTCACTCGCTGTGACCTGGGGCTTTTTCATGCCCAGGGGCGCGACCCGGCGCGGGCGGCAGCGCCCCTCGGCTCGTGCCACCGCATGCAAGGGGTGCGCGAGGGGAGCGCGTGAGAGCAGTGCTTGAGGTGCGATGAGGGGGGACCACCGAAGCGGGAGCCAGCCGTCCACCGGGTGATCCCGGAGGGCGTCGCCGGGATCATCATGAAGGGGGCTGCCCTAGATGATCACGAGGTCACCGCACCGCACGCGGTGCCCCCGGTGCGGATCGACGGCCGCGCGGTGAGCGTGCCCGTCGAGTCGTTCGAGGACACCGGTCGAGGTGCACAGGCGGCGAACCGCCGTCCGGCGATGCCGCTGGACCTGTCCGGCGCGGCGGGACGGGGCAAGGGCGCAGAGGGCGGCAGCGGGGTGTCGGGCGCTGGGGCTGCGCAGGGTCAGATCCAGCCGCGCTGCTGCGCCAGATGTACCGCCGCGTGCCGGTTCTCCACGCCCAGCTTCGTCGTCACGGACGACAGATAGTTGCGCACGGTCCCTGGGGCCAGGGCCGCCCGTTCGGCGATCTCCTCGATCGGGGCGCCGTCGACGGCCAGGGAGAGGACGTCGGCCTCACGAGAGCTGAGGGGGGATTCGCCCGCGCTGATGGCGTCGGCGGCCAGGATGGGGTCGATGTAGCGGTTCCCGGCGTGGATGGTGCGGATGATGGTGGCGAGTTCCTGGGCGGAGACCGCCTTGGAGACGAATCCCTTGACGCCGTTGGAGAGGGCGCGCTTGAGGTGGCCGGGCAGGCCGTGGCTGGTGACGATCATGGTCTTGCAGTCGGGGAGAGCCTGAGAGATCTCCTTGGCGACGGAGACCCCGTCCTTGCCGGGCATCTGAAGGTCGAGGACGGCGACGTCGGGCTTGTGGCGGAGCGCCATGGCGACGGCTTCGGTACCGGTGGCGGCCTCGGCGACGATGTCGAGATCGTCCTCGAAGGCGAGCAGAGCGGCGAGGGCACCGCGGATGAGGTGTTCGTCGTCGGCGAGGAGGACGCGGATCATCGGTTGGCCTCATTCGGTAGGAGCACGCTCAGACGATAGGTGTTCGTGGTCGAGACGCCGTGGTGGAGGGATCCGCCGAGCGGGGCCAGGCGTTCGGTGAGTCCGGCCAGGCCGCTGCCGCCGCCGCCGGCTGGAGGGTGCTGGCCGGTGCCGTCGTTGGTGATGGTCAGCTGGGTTGCGCCGCCCGCGGCGTGGGAGAGACGGATGGTGCAGTTCCCGGCATGGGAGTGGCGCAGCACATTGGTGACGCCCTCACGGACGGCCCAGCCGAGGGCGGTCTGGGCCTCCTGCCCCAGGGGGGAGTCGCTGTCCTGGCGGATGTGGCAGGTGATGCCGGCGGCCTCCAGGACGGAGCGGGCGCCCTGGAGTTCGGTGGACAGATCGGTGGTGCGGTAGCCCTTGACGACGTCCCTGATCTCCTGGTGGAGGCCGCGGGTGAGGCTCTGCACCTCTGCCATCTCCGCCTGGGCCCTGGGGTTCTGGGCGAGTCGTTCGGCGAGTTCGGACTTGAGGGCGATCACCGAGAGGTTGCGGCCGATGACATCGTGGAGATCACGGGCGAAGCGTAGGCGCTCCTCGGCGACAACGAGCCTGGCCTGTACCTCGCGGGCGACGTTGAGTTGCCACAGCACGGCCAGGAACCACAGCGAGGAACGCATCAGCAACCCGATGACGGTCCAGGCCGCCACCGTGAAGGCCAGTACGGCCGGGGCAGCGGAACGGTCGAGGAACAGAGCGACGGCGCCGGCCGCGACGGACTCGGCGAGCGCCGCGCCCGCGTAGTGGGCCCGGCCGAGCATGGGCGAGAGGGCGAAGGCGAGCGGGATGGCCACCACGATGGAGGCGGTGACCAGGGTGCGGGTGCCGTCGAGCCGACCGGTGCTGTACGCGTAGGGCAACAGGGCCAGTTGGAGGAGGGTCACCGCCGCCATGGCGCCGACGAGCGCCTTCGGGCGGGTGACCCGGCCGACGCTGTAGGCGACGGCGGTGGTGGCGCCGACTCCCTGCACGGCGGTGAGGGCGGCGATCCACCAGCCGGTGGCGGCGGGCGCGTGGGCGGCGGCGAGGCGGGTGAGCAGCGGCCAGAGCAGAGAGGCGAGCAGCAGCCACGGCATGAAGCACAGCATCCAACGGGTCTGCTCGGTCGCTCTCTTGACGTCCGTGCGGTACTGCGCTGTCTCACTCCCGCTCATTCGTCGTCCCCGTCCTCCCTCGGTGCCGCTCGTGCCGTGCCGGGGTCAGGCACGCGGTTCCCAGCGGAACCGGCGCTGCGCTCCCCAGGCGGCGAGAGCGGTCCAGGCCAGCAGCGTCACGATTCTGACCAATGAGTCAATCATCCCGGCACCGTGACCGGTCCAGCCGGATCGCACCAGTTCGATGACGGGGGTCAGCGGGAAGAAGCGCAGGATGTCGCCGAGGGTGTCGGGGAGCACCTCCAGCGGGATGAGGGTGCCGGAGGTGAGCAGCAGCAGCAGAAAGCCGATGGTGCTGATGCCCTGGGCGCTCTCCGCGGTGCGGGCGGCGGCGGTGCTGATCGCGGCGGCCGAAGCGGTGAGCAGCGTGCCGAGCAGGATGCCGATGACGACCAGGTGCGTGGCGGCGGGGGCGCCGAGGCCGGCGATGATCGAGACGGCGGTGGCGATCAGGGCGAACTGGGCGACGGCGGCGACGGCCATCGGGACGGCCGGGCTCGCGAGGATGACGAGGTCGCCGACCTCTCCGGTACGCAGACGCTTCAGGACGTGCTCCTCGCGGCGCAGCACGTAGACGCCGATGAGCGGTGCATACAGGGCCATGATCAGGACGATTCCGGCGCTGGTGGAGATCATCACCTGGCCCATGGCGAGCCCGGCGTCCTTGAGGTCGAACTGTTTCATGATCGTGGTGGTCCCCATGACGATCAGCACGGGGATGACCAGGACGTTGAACAGGTTGCTCTTGCTGCGCAGGAAGAGGGTGAGTTCGACTCGGGAGAGCGCGGTGAGATGGGCGGCGTGGGTGCTCATGCGGGTTCCTTCGTTCCGTTCCTGGCGATCCGCAGAAAGGCTTCCTCCAGAGAGGCCGAGCTGGCGTTGAGCCCGTGCAGGACGACTCCCTTGGCGCGGGCCCAGGCGAGGACTTCGGTGGTGGTGTGCTGAAGGTCCCCTGTGGACAGCTCGACGCGGCCGTCGGCGGTGACCCCGGTCTCGGCCCTCAACTCGGCGGCCGGTGGTAGGTCGTCGGGGCCGAGGCCGGGCGGGAGGCGGAAGCCGAGGGTGGAGGGGTGAGCTGCGACGATGTCGGCGACGCTGCCCGTCGTGGCGATCCGTCCCGCGTGCATGATGGCCAGTTGGTCGGCGAGCTGCTCTGCCTCTTCGAGGTAGTGCGTGGTGAGCAGGATCGTGGTTCCCTCGGCACGCAGCCGCTTGATGATCTGCCAGGTGTCGTGGCGGCCCTCGGGGTCCATGCCGGTGGTGGGCTCGTCCAGGAACAGCAGGTCCGGTCGCCCGAGGGTGGCCAGCGCCAGGTCCAGCCGCCGCTTCTCACCCCCGGAGAGGTTCTTGACGGCGACGTCCTTGCGTGCGGCCAGGCCGACCATGGAGACGGCTTCGTCGGCCGGGCGGGGGTCCGTGGTGCAGGAGGCCCACATGCGGACGGTCTCTGCCACGGTCAGATCGGTGGGAAAGCCGCCGTGCTGGAGCATCACTCCGGTACGCGCGCGCACCCGTTTGCGGTCCCGTACGGGGTCAAGTCCTCCGAACAGGCTGATCGTTCCCTTCGTCGGCCGGGCAAGCCCTTCGAGAAGCTCCACCGTTGAGGTCTTGCCGGCGCCGTTGGTGCCGAGAAGTGCGAACAACTCTCCCTGCCCTACGGCGAGTTCGACGCCGCAGACCGCATCGAAGCCGTGCGCTCCCGCGGGGCCGTACCGGCGCCAGAGGCCTGTGACCTCAATCACATTTGGCTGGATCGTGGCTGTCATGAAGAACATGTTCACCGACTGCGAATGCCGGTGACGGTGAGAAGCGTCATGGGTTCCCATGACAGGTGTCACGACGCCGCATGACATACGTCATTCTCCGGAAGCACACCCTCCGGATGCGGGTGTGATCCAGGTCATATTGCGCGCCTCCCGAATGATGCTTACATCCGTCCACGCCGCCTGGTGATGGCTTCGGAACGACCAGCCGATGCAGACCGGACAGCGCAACAGGGGTACGACATCCGATGCCTGAGAAGGCTTCATGTGCCGCCGGAACCAGCGGCACGTCACAGACGGCAAACGGGGCGGAATTCACCATCCGCGATGTGGGGTGACATCCACGTCGTGCATCCAGGCGTACGGGCCTGCTTTCCGACTCGGCTCCCTGACCGCTCCTGGCGGCGGAAGGCCGCTCCGCATCCCCTTCGCGGAGTGGCTGATCACCACTGGAAGCCTTTACGGAAAAGGAATGTCATGACCGAGATCGTTTCCTTCGTCAACGGCCTGGACCTCGGCACCATCGAGGCGGCCGACACCCACACCGACGGGACCCCGGTCCTCGCCACACCGGCCGCCGCGCTCGCAGCCATCGGCGGCGCCAAGGCCGTCGGCGCCTTCGCTGGAGGCGCGACCCTGGTCGGCGGCGCCTACGCCCTCGGCCGCGCCGTCGGCTGACCCGACCCGCAGGTCGATACCCACACCCCTCACCGCCTCAGCGCCACCGCGCTCGGGCGGCGATCCGAAAGGACATCAGATGAACGACGTCACCAACGCCGTGAACGAGATGGAGCTCCCCGAAGAGGGCGTCATCTTCCCCAACGCCACCCCGGTTCTGGCCACACCCGGCGCCTTCCTGGGCGGTGTGGCGATCTCCTCCGCCGTGGTCGGCGCGTTCGAGCTCGGCCGCAACGGCTGACACCCGAACGGCTGTTATCCGCCGGCCCCTGATCGGGGCAGGTGTCCTACGTCTGCCGGGCCAGAGGTGCGTTCTGGCCCGGCAGACCTGCCCGGCCTGGACCCTCCCCTTCGGGGCGCCGCGAAAGGGACTAAGTGAAATTCGCCAAGAAGATTGCCGCCGCGGTATTCAGTCCGGCTCCGGTGAGCCGGGACCGTGCCCTAGGCTTGTCCGAGCGGCTCGCCGCCGTCACCACACTGACGTCGTCCCTCGAATACCTCTCGCAGCGCAAGGAAATACGTAAGGGGGGACTCAACGACTGGAATATCGTCAAGGATGTCCAGGCCGAATCCACCCCGCTCGTGCGCGGGTTGCTGAACATCGTCAGCGGACCGAGGACCACCACCGCCCTGCACATCGCTCGCGCGGCGGTCTCCGCCGGCATGCTGCTGCCCGGCAACTCCCGCTGGCGCGGAGCCGGAAGCGTCTTCCTCGGCGCGACCTCGGCCCTGCTCTACCCGCGCCACCGCTACGGCACCGACGGCTCAGACCAGGTGGCGATTCTGGTGCAGACGGCCACCGGCGCCGCCCGGCTGGTGCCGTCCCCGCCGGCCAAGGACGCCCTGCTCTGGTACGTCGCCCTCCAGGCCAACGTCTCGTATCTGATCTCCGGCTGGGTCAAGCTTCTCGGCGAGCCCTGGCGCGACGCTTCCGCGCTCGGCGGCGTGATGCGCACTCGCACCTACGGTCACCAGGGCATGTTCCAGTGGACCCAGGACCACCCCCGGGCCGCCAGGTACCTCACCCACGGCGTGCTCGCGCTGGAGTGCCTCTTCCCTCTCGCCTACGCCGGCGGCGGCCGTCTGGCCCGCCCCGTCATCGCCAGTGCCGCCGCGTTTCACCTGGCCAACGGCTACTTCATGGGACTCGGCCGGTTCGTGACCGCGTTCACCGCCATGCACCCGATGGTCGCCTACACCTCGGCGCCCAGAGACCACCCCACCGTCGCCGGACGCGACGACCGTGCCTTGCCCGCCGCGCTCACGCTGCTCGCCGGAGCCGCGGTGATCGCCGCCGGTACCGCCGTCCAGCGACGCCTGCGCACCATCGAGGGCTGGCACACCTCCCGTGTGCTGACGACCCGCCACGGCAACGAGCTCCAGTACGAAGTGCTCTCCCACGGCGACGGCGGGCGGCCCGTCATGGTGTTCGCCGCCGGGATGGTCTCCACCAGCGAGCATTTCGCGTGGATCACCGAACGCCTGGCCAAGGAGACCGAGTACGGCGTCATCACCTACGCCCGCGCCGGTTACGCCGGAAGCCGCTACAAGTCCGCCGCTCGCTTCGGTCTCTCGGAGTCCGCCGACGACCTCGTGGACCTCGTGAACGGCGCCGTCGCCGCGCACCGTGAGGTGATCCTCGTCGGCCACTCCCTCGGCGGCGAGATCGCCCGCCGCGCCGCCCAGCAGCTCGGCGACCGCCTGCACGGCATCGTCTACCTCGACTCGTCCCACCCCGACGAGCTCAACCGCTCCAAGCAGCAGAGTGACACCGCCGAGAAGCTGCGCGGCTCCCTCACCCAGATGACCTGGTTCCTGCGCCTTGGCACCGGCATCCTCATGGCCCGCCCGGACTGGATCGAGGCGCTGCCCGTCGCCTATCGCAAGAAGGCCTTCGCCCAATACGCCGATGTGCGGATGTGGGACGCCGGACGCCGCGAATGGGATGCCGTGGAAGCCGACTTCCGGGCATTCTCCGGCGAACTGGAGAAGATCGAGGGGGCGCACGGCCTGGTCGTCTCCGCCCAGCAGACCGTCGACCGCGACCCGGACCAGCTGCTGATGCACACGGAGCTCGCCGAAGCGCACCAGGGAGGGCACACCGACATGCTGGTCGTCGAAGGTGCCGGGCACGACACCGTTCTCACTCAGAGCCGCTTCGCCCACCGGGTCGCCGACCGCATCACCGCGTTCTTCGACGACCTCGCCCACCCCGGCCCGTCCCCCACAGCAGCCGGCCCGTCCACCGACAAGGAGGCTGCCAAGTGACCGCCCCCCGCGCCGTCGTATCAAGCCTGTTCACCGGCAAGGGCGCCGCATGGCGGATCGCCGGGGCCGCCATGCTGGTCAGCACCATCGCCACCCAGCACCCGAATCCCATGTTCAACCGGCTGCAGCTCAAGGACACCTTCTCGGTACTGCCGAACTGGCGGTTCTTCGCGCCGACCCCGGCCATGCACGACTATCACTTCCTCTTCCGCACCCTGGGCACCGACGGCACCACATCACGGTGGCAGGGCATCGATGTGATCGCGGGCCGCAAGCCCTGGCAGATCGCCTGGTTCCCGACCCGCCGCCCGGAGAAGGCCATCTTCGACATGTGCAGCGAGATCCTGCACGTCATCGACAAGGGCTTCGACGTCGTCACCCGTACCTCCGCGTACCGGACGCTCACCGAGTATCTGCGCGCCACCATCGACGGCCAGGGCGACTCGGCCCGAACCGTCAGGGGCTTCCAGTTCGCTTTGGCCCGCGCCACCGGCTACGACAAGAGCCACGACCCCGAGATGGTGTTCGTCTCCCCTTACACCCCTCTCGATCCGCACGCGCCGGCCGTCCACGCGACGCCCGCCAAGACCCAAGTGAGGAGCTGACCATGACCGCTGCCTACGTCGTCGTCGCCATCGGAGCCGTGATCGCCGGAGCCATCGCCTTCGGTGTTCTCAAGAGGTGACCGTGCATGTCCACAGCCGCCCCCCGGAACGCGCGGGGGCGGCGGAAGGGAGAGCGGGATGAACAAGCCCGCACTGGCCGGGTGCCTCATCGCGGCATTCGGCGTGATCGGTTTCCTGGTCGGCACCGGGGTCATCAACGTCGCCGTCGCCGGCGGCGCCGGACTCGCGGTGCTGCTCGCGGCCGGCGTGGAACTGAAGAGGAGGAGGAAGAACCAGTGAACGCGGTCAACGACATCGGCTACGGGCGGCAGTTCGACGGCTGGTACGACCGGCTCTTCCCCAAGGACGAGTCCGCCGCCGTCACCGCGAAGCGGATAGCCTCCCTCCACCCCGACCCCGCTTCCGGCACCGTCGAGTTCGGCGTCGGAACCGGCCGGATCGCGCTGCCGCTCGCCCAGCACATCGGGCGGATCACCGGCATCGACTCCTCCCCCGAGATGCTCGACGGCCTGCGCACCGCCCTCGACGGCGACACCTCCGTCGAACCCGTACACGCCGACATCCGCACCTACACCGCCGACCGCACCGCCGGACTCGTCTACTGCGTCTGCGGCACCCTGTCCATGCTGCTCACCTCCGACGAGCAGCAGCAGGCGATCCAGCGCGCCGCCGACCTGCTCGTCCCCGGCGGCCGCCTCATCGTGGAGACCCACAACAAGCCCGCCATCCTCGCCCTCCACGAAGGGCGCAGCCACGCCACGTACTTCACCCCGTATCCGGAGCCGGGCACCGGACTGCAGACCCACTCCACCCTGCTGCCGGAAGGCGGCCTGTGGCACTGCTCCCACATCTGGTACGAGTCCGACGGCAGCACCCGGGTCGGCACCGAACTGTCCCGGCTCACCCACCCGGACGAGGTCGACGCCTACGCCCGTAACGCCGGTCTGGAACCGGAGAGCCGCACCGCGAGCTGGTACGGCGACCTGTACACCGAACAGTCCCCCATGTTCATCTCCGCCTATGTCAAGGCCGCGGCGTGAACGTCTGGCAGATCGCCCGCAGGCACCGCGCGCTGCTGCTGACCGGAATCGTCCTCGGCGTCGCCGGTGCGACGGCGACTCTGGCCCAGCCCGTGGTCATCGGCGAAATGATCGGGGCCGTCGCGGCGGACCGGTCGCTGACGGGCCCGATCCTGCTGGCTGCCGCGCTGTTCGCCGCCGACGCCGTCCTCGCCGCCGCCCACGCGTACGCCATCGGCCGGGCCGGGGAGAACGTCGTCCACGACATCCGGCACACGCTGGCCGCCCGGCTGCTGCGCTCCCGGCTCCAGTCCTACAACCGCTGGGATCAGGGCGATGTGTTCGCCCGGATGGTCACCGATACCTCGCTGGCCCGTGTCTGCATGACCCAGGCCCTCGCCCAGATCGTCACCAGCGCCTTCATGGTCGTCGGCGGGATCGCGCTGATGGCCTGGCTCGATCCGCTGCTGCTCGCCACCACCCTCGGCTGTCTCGGAGCCGCCAGTGTGATCTCGCTGTTGCTGGCCCGTCAGGTCCGCCGGGTGTCGTTGACCAACCGCGAGGACACCAGCACCTTCGGCTCCGCCCTGATGCGCGTCATGGGCGCCCTGCCGACCGTGAAGGCGTCCCGCGCCGAGGCCCGTGAGACCGAGCACATCACCGGCCTCGCCCAGCGGGCCCGGCGCTCCGGCATCCGCGTCTCCGCCCTCTCGGCGATGCTCACCCCGGCCATGAACGTCGGTACCCAGGTCGCGCTGACCGTCGTCATCGCCTGGGGCATGGCTCGCGTGGCCACCGGCGACTTGGCGCCCGCCGACCTGACATCGTTCATGATGTACCTCTTCTACCTGGTGTCGCCGCTGGTGATGCTGTTCATGTCGATCGCCCAGTTCCAGCAGGGCAGGGCCTCCATCGACCGCATCGCAGAGCTCGGCACCATCGAGCAGGAGGACGGCGGCACCGGCCCCGAGGCGGTCGTCGAAGGGCACGGCCTCACCTTCGAGAAGGTCTCCTTCTCCTACCCCGGAAGCGACGCCGTCGTCCTCGACGAGGTGTCCTTCACAGTCCCCGAACGCGGACTCACCGCCATCGTCGGCCCGTCGGGCGCGGGCAAGAGCACCGTGTTCCAGATCATCGAGCGCCTCTACGAACCGGTGTCCGGTACGGTCCGCATCGGCCGGCGCGACACCGCCCGGATGCCGCTCGACCAGTTGCGCTCCCTCGTCGGCTACGTCGACCAGGACCACACCCTGCTGCGCGGCACCATCCGCGAGAACCTCCTCTACGCCGCCCCGGACGCCGCGGAGCAGGACATGGCCGACGCTCTGCGTATGGCCCATCTCACCGAGGTGATCGCGGCCCTTCCCGACGGCCTGGACACCGAACTCGGCGAGCGCGGTTCCGGCCTCTCCGGTGGCCAGCGCCAGCGGCTGGCCATCGCCCGTACCCTCCTGCAACATCCCAGGATCGTGCTCCTCGACGAGGCCACCGCCCATCTCGACGGAGAGTCGGAGGCGGCACTGCGCGACAGCATCGCCACCATCTCCCGCCGGTGCGCGGTCGTCGTCATCGCCCACCGCTTCTCCACCATCGTCCAGGCAGAGAAGATCATCGTGCTGGACGGGGGCGGGGTGCAGGCCACCGGCACACACGCCGACCTCCACGAGAGCAACAGCCTCTACCGCCGGCTCGCCGAACACCAAGGGGCCGCCGCATGACCCCGGATGCCGCCATCGTCGGCACCGGCCCCAACGGACTCGCCGCGGGAGTCACACTCGCCCGCGCCGGTCTGAAGGTGGAGCTGTACGAGAAGGCCGACACCATCGGCGGCGGGTTGCGCACCGCGCCGCTGTTCGACCGCGATGTGACGCACGACATCTGCTCGGCGGTCCACCCGATGGCCGCCGCCTCCGCGTTCTTCCGCCGGTTCGACCTGGCCGCACGAGGGGTGCGGCTGCTGCAGCCCGACATGCCCTACGCCCACCCGCTGCCCGACGGTACGGCGGCCGCGGCCTGGCGCAGCATCGACCGCACCGCCGACCACCTCGGCACGGACGGACCGCGCTGGATCCGCCTCATGGCCCCCTTGGCCGCCCGCTCCAGTGACGTGGTCGATCTGCTCCTGTCCCCTCAGCGCTCCCTGCCCCGCAGCCCGGCTGCTCCGCTGCTGCTGGCGCCGCGCGTACTGGCCCACGCCACCTCGCGCACGCCGTTGCGCACCGAGCCGGCACGGGCCCTGCTTGCCGGAGTCGCCGCGCACGCGGTGGGCAAGCTCCCCTCGGTGGCCTCGGCGGCGGTAGCCCTGCTGCTGGCCCATGCCGCCCACAGCAGCGGCTGGCCTCTCCCTGAAGGGGGCAGCGTCCGCATCGCCGACGCCATGGCCGCCGACATCACTGCACACGGTGGCGTCATCCACACCGGACACCACATCCGGGACCTGGCCGAACTCAACGGCTTCCCCATCGTCATGCTGGACGTCGGCCCCAAAGGCTTCCTCGCCATGTCCGGCCGGCGGCATCCGCTGCCCGCTCGTTACCGGAGAACCCTGGCGTCCTACACGTACGGCCCAGGGGCAGCAAAGGCCGACTTCCTCGTCAACGGCCCCATCCCCTGGGCCAACCCCCTCGTTGGCGAGGCCGGCACCGTGCACGTGGGCGGGACACGCGCCGACATCTACCGGCAGGAGACCGCCAACGCGGCAGGACACCACGCCGACGCACCCTTCGTCCTCGTCGTCGACCCGGCGGTCACCGACCCGTCCCGTGCCGCAGGAGACAAGAGGCCGGTATGGGCCTACGCCCACGTTCCCCACGGGGACACGCGCGACCCGGTCGACTTGATCCGGCGGCGCATCGAGGGGTACGCACCTGGGTTCACCGACACGATCATCGCCTCTCGCGGTCTCTCGGCCGCCCAGTACGAGGAGTACAACCCCAACTACGTCGGCGGGGACATCGCCGCAGGAGCCATGACCCTGCGCCAGTCACTGGCCCGGCCGACCGCACGCTGGGACCCGTACACCACACCGCTGCCCGGCGTGTACCTGTGCTCGGCATCCACTCCCCCCGGCCCCTCCGTCCACGGCATGTGCGGGTACTTCGCAGCCCTCTCGGCACTCCGCCGCCACCACGGCATACGAACCCCGCCGGACCTGTCCCCGAAGAAGAAGGAGGAGTTCATCTGACGCGTACACGCATCTGAATGACCACGGTAAGCGGCCGCCACTGGCCTGGCGTCAGCCACCACAGTCCCGGCCACCGCCGACGAAAACACGCCAACTCGTACGGTCGAGTCGGCGACCGGGCACCAGACCGCCGCCGCGGAAGGCGAGCGGTTACGCAGGTCTCGGGTCCGAATTCCGCGGGCGCCGTTCAGTGGACGGCCGTTTCCAGCAGGCGGAGTTCGTCTCCGTCCAGCTCGGCCGGGACGCCGAGCGGGAGGGTGAGGATCGGGTCGGTGTGGCCGAACTCGAACTCCGTCACGATCGGGAAGTCCAGCCCGTGGCAGACGTCGAGGAGCACGCGGTCCAGCTGGGCCCGCTGGTCGGGGGTCCAGAGCCGGGGGCGACCGAGGGCGAGTCCGGCCGCCCGGTCGAGGAGGCCCGCGTGGCGCAGTTGCCACAGGTCCCGGGCCGCGTGGTCGGGGCCGTAGCCGTCGTCGTTGGCGAACTCGAGCGCCAGTACGTGGCCGGACCAGTCGGGCAGCCAGGGCGTGCCGAGCAGTTGGAGGACGCTGGGGATGCAGCCGGGCAGCAGCGGGCCCTGCGCCGTGCCGGGCCGCAGGACCGTCCGGGGCGGGGCCGTTTCCGCGACCCGGGGGCGGTCGTCGCCCGCCCAGTCGACGAACTCGTCGAGGACGTCGGCGGTGCGCGGGTACGTTCCGCTCCAGCCGCGCATCGTGACGTCGGTGAACGAGCGGAAGGTGTACTCCGGGGTCCCGCCGCTCTCGGCGAACTCCGAGAGCACCGCCGGGCCGTAGAAGCTGGTCACGCCCGTGCGGGCGTACAGCGCGTGGTGCAGCACGGTGGCGTCGGAGTAGCCGCACAGGACCTTGGGGTGCGCCGCGAACGCGTCGTAGTCGATCAGATCGAGGAGTTCCGCGGCGGTGATGCCGCCGATCATCCACAGGACGCCCTTGACGTCCGGGTTCCTGAGCGCCGCGTTGAACTCCTCCGCACGGGCCCGCCGCGACCCGGGTTCGTGTCCGGGCACGGGCGTGGCCTGGAGCACCTGCAGCCCGGACCGGTTGGAGAGGTCCTTCAGCCCGCGCGCGGCGCGCTCGGGGAAGACCTCCGCCCCCTGCCACGACGGGGACACGACGGTGACCAGGTCGCCCTGCTCCAGGCGCGGTGGGCGCAGCCGTGCCTGCCGCAGGGATTGCTCCGCCGGGAGGCCCGGTCGGCCGGCGGGTGCCGGCGCGCGACCGGTGGTGGGCTCCGTCATGTTCTTTCCTTCCGTCCTGCTGCGCCGTCCTGCCCCAGGGTGCGTCAGCCGCCCCTGTATTCTCCGTGGCCCCTGATCTCCGAGTCGCGGGAGGGGCGGTCCGGCCGCACGCCGGAACGAGTCAGGTCCGCCGACGCAGCGTCGCCGTGAAGGTGCGGCCGTACGCGTGGTGGGTCGTGACGTCCAGGCGGGTGCCGCCGGGGACGCGGCGGACGTGGACGGCGTCGTCGGCGGAGACGGGGCGCAGGGCCCGGCCGTGGAGGGTGAGGGAGACCGTGCGGCGCGTCGTCGTCGGGTCGGACACCGCGATCGAGACGGTGCCGTCGGCCGCCGTGCGGAGCAGTACGGACGCCGGGCCGTCGATCGCGAGGCGCTCCGCGTGGTGGACACCGGGGGCGAAGGTGTTGGCGGCGACGATGCCGAGGCCGGTGTGCTTGACCGCCTGGAGGCGGACGGTGTTGGCCAGCACGGAGAGCGGGCCGCGGGTGTAGGACGCCAACTGCCGGGCGGAGGCGTTCGGTACGAGGGCGTGCGCCATGGCGGCGGGCCCGGAGCCGGCGTCCTGTTCGTAGGAGAGCGTGAAGACCTGTTTGGTGACGGCCGTGTCCGGGTTGGACAGCCGGACGGCGCGGCGGCTGCGGGTGACCGTGCCGAGCGCGGCGGTCGGCGCGGGGCCGGACAGGAAGACGTATCCGACCGCGGTGCCCTGCTCGGCGTCGGCGTAGCGCAGCCAGGCCGGCGGGGCGGTGCCCGGGCCCTGCCAGGGCGTCATGTCGTGGAGTCCGCCGGTGAGGGTGACCGGGGCGGTGGGGGCCGCGATGCGGCTGTCGACCGTGGTGGTCACCGCCCGGCCCGCCCCGCCGGACACACCGGCGGCGAGGACGACGATCTCGTCGTCGAGCATGAACCAGGACTTCGTCGCGCGGGCGGCCCGGTAGGCGACGAAGTCACCGGGGAGCTCGCCCGCCTGCTGCGCCGCGTACGCGGCGTCGTCGGACACGACGAGCCCGGCCGCCCCGTACGCGCCGAGCCGGGCGCCGCCGGAGTACGGGTCGGTGCCGCGCGGGAAGTAGACGTAGGCGTTCTGAGACTCGGACGATGACGTGAAGCCGCGGTCCGGATTGTCGTACCAGAGCGTGCCGTACAGCTCGGGGACGGAGCGGCGGTCCTCCACCGGGGCGGTGACGCCGGCCAGCCGGTACGGCGGGACGGCGGTGAAGTAGTCGACACCGAACGCCTTGCGCTGGTCCTGGCCGGCGAGGTAGAGGTAGTGGGCGCCGTCGCCCTGGAACCACGGCAGCAGGTTCTCGCCGTTCATGTACTCGTACTTGCTGATCCGGTCCGAACTGCGGGCCAGCGCGAAGGCGTAGCCCGGCCGCCGGTGGACGGTTCTGTCCATCGCGTTGAACGCGGTGTGGGAGGCGTCGGGCACGAGGTCCTTCGCAGGGACCGGCGAGTCGAGGATCCCGGCGTAGCGGGCGATGCTGACCGGAGAGGTGAAGGTGAGCGGGTCGAGGCCCGCCCGCGAGGTCTGCCGGACGTACTTGACGTAACCGGCGAGGGCCTCGGCGTCGCTGCCGGCGGCGTACCCGGAGATGTCGACGACGGCCTCCACCACGGCGGCGACGTCCGCGTACCCGGTGCCGGTACGGGAGACGGCGCGGCCCTTGACGATCTCCATCATCCAGCCCTCGAAGATCAGCGGGGCGAAGCCGTCGGCCACCCAGCCCTGCACGACGCCGACCAGGTCGGCGACGGGCACATAGGCCGTGCCGTCGAGGATCTTCACGGTCTGGACGATGCGCGTGAGCAGGCCCTTGCCGTACGAGCCGGTGTAGGCGACGGACGCGTGCTGAACAAAGGAGCCGTCGGCGTAGAAGCCGTCGGTGACGCCGTGGCGCAGGTCGTACGGGTCGATCCGCGCGAAGACGGTGAGCTGGTCGGCGACGGCCTTCCGGACCCGGGCGTCGTCACCGAGGACGGCGCCCTGGAGAATCCGGTTGGTCGTGATGTCGGCGAGGTTGGCGCCGGTGTGGAAGCGCGAGTCGAGGTCGACGTCGCCGTCCTTGCCGTTGCGGAGGTACCCGTCCATGGAGGCGACGCAGGCGGCGGTCAGATCGGGCCGGTACGCGGCGAGTTCGTCGCGGAGGAGGACGAGGGTCCGGGTCAGCCGGGTGGAGATGCCGATCTCCCAGTGGAACCAGTTGCCGTAGTACCCCGCCGCCCCGTCGCCGTAGTACTCGGCGTGGAGGTACGCCAGGCCGTCGACGACCTGCCGCTGCACCGCTCGGTCGTCGCGCAGTTCCGCGCCGGCGGAGCCGGGGAGACGGGTGGCGAGCGCGATCTCGTACAGATACTGGAACGACCTGCTGAGGTTGGCCTCGTCGGTGCCCAGCGGGACGCCCTTGAAGAGCTCGCCCGGTCCGGCGCCGTCCATCGCGGCGAGCCGGGACCGGGCCGTGCGGACGACGGACGCGAGCTTCGGGGCCACCTCGGGGTGCGCGTTGGCCTCGGTGGTGCCGGCGAGGACGGCGACCGTGTTGCGGAGCACAGTGGCGTGGTCGGCGGCCGGCCCGGCGGGTCGGGACCGGGGCGCGGCCGCGGCGCGCAGGGGCTCTGCCACGGCAAGCAGTGTCGCGGCGGGGATCACGGACAGCACGGAACGACGCGAGAACTCCACCTGAACGCTCCAAGGTTCGGCCGGAAAGCGCTTGCGGTCCAGCCAGCCAAGCAACGGTCCTCCGACGTGTCAACGGCCCGGGCAGCGGCGACCGAGCCGGTACGGGACTGGCCCCGGGCGCGGTCCGGGGCGCACGCTGGTGGCATGGCCGGAAGCCCGCCGATCGTCGTCCACCGGATCTCGCCCTCGGGCGGGCGGCGGGTGACCGTGCGCGGGCGGATCATGGGGCTCGCGCACTCCGACGACGAGGTGCTGGAACTGGCCGGCCGGGCGGGGGAGACACCGGCCGAGGCGTGGCGGCTCGAGGACCCCACGTGGGTCGAGTGGACGGGTGGGCCGCATCAGTACCAGCCGTTGAAACTGTTGCCCTGAGCGGCGGGCGAGCCGGAGGCCGGAAGGCGGGGGTATGGGGTTCAACAATTTCGCACGCAAGGTCCGGGACACCTCGTTGCCCTACGGGCACCGGGTCGTGTCCCTGCGTTCGTGCGTCCAGCTGTACCGGCCGATCGGTTTCGAAGCGACGGTCGGCTATCTGGAGGCCACCTCGGGCCCCTTCCGTGAGGACGAGATGTCGCTGCTGCGCGCCCTCGACGTGATCGGAGCGAGCCGGGCGCTGTGGCAGGCGGACGTCCGTGGCTATGCGGTCCTGCGGGCCGAGGCCAAGCGGCGGGGCCGGCGTGTGCCGCGGCCGGCCGAGGGGAATCCGCTCCGGCCTGCCTTCTGGTACGGCGCCCGGCGGGAGGCCGCGCTGTACGCGCTGGCCCACTGGCTCGGGCGCGGAAGAGAGGGGCCCTGCGACGACGAGCTCGGCCGCGCCGTCGCCCGGCTGGCCGCGGTCTGCGTCGCCACGGGTGGCGCCCTCGGAGAGCGCGAGTGGGACACTCTCGGCGCGTGTGCGGCGGAGTTGGAGCGGCGCGTGACCCCACGGGCGTGGCAGGACGCGCGAGCCGGGTACTACGAGACGCGGGAACTGCGCTTCGTCGTGCATCTGATGAGAACGGCGGCACCCGACGCAGTCTTTGCGCGGACCTGAGCGGGGAGCTGGGCGCGGACCTGAGCGGGCAGCTGGGCGCGTGGTCCGGCGCAGCAGCCCACCGGGGTGACGGGACGGAATGCCCGGGGCCGGTGAGCCGGCTCGCGAAGTCGGTTGAAACATTACGGGGACGCCGCCGCGTCAATGAGGTGAAGGGGTCGTCGGTACGCACGGGGGAGAGTGGACAAGGGATGAGAGCGTCCCGAATCGAGGAGTACCGAGAGTTCGCGGCCAACCGAGCCGCGCACCTCTATCGTTCCGCCTGCCTCCTGACCAGCGGGGACACCCACCTCGCGGAGGACCTGGTGCAGGAAACGCTCGGCAAGATGTACATGCTGTGGGGCCGTGTCTCCCGGCTCGACAATCCCGCGGGCTACGCCCAGACCGTGCTCGTCCGCGCGTTCCTCACCCACCGGCGACGGCGCTCCGCCTCCGAACGGCCCGTCGGCGAACTGCCCGACTCCGCACTGCTCTCCGGCGACGACCCGGAGCTGCGCCTCGCGCTTCTCGGAGCGCTCGACCGGCTCTCGCCGAAGGACCGGGCGGTCGTCGTGCTGCGGTACTGGGAGGACCGCAGCATCGAGGAGACCGCCGACGCGATGAACGTCAGCTCGGCCGCCGTACGCACCAGATCCGTACGCGCACTCACCAAACTCCGCGAGCAACTGGGCGGCAGCCTGGTCGAGTTCGCGGCTCGCTAGCGCACGCACCTGCCTTACCGCGGCCCCTGGGCGGGCCCGGACACTTCATTCCGTATGACGACCAGAGAGTGTGGTTCCCCATGCCTTTTGAGGACGAGCTCGGTGAGGCGATGCGCCGTACCGGGGACACCTTCCGGCCCTCCGACCGGCCGGGACTCGTGGACGGCGGACTGACCCGCGGCCGCCGCCGGCTTGCCCGTCGACGGGTGGCAGCCATGACCGGCAGTGTCCTGGCGCTGGCCGTGGTCACCGTGGCCGGCGGCTACGCGACCGGCTCGCTCGGCGCGGGCGACGACAAGGCGTCGGCCGCGGCCGCGTCTCCTGCGGCACCGACGGCCCCGGCCGCTCCGGAGACCGCTGCCACTCCGACGGCTCCGGCCAAGTCGACGGCCCCCGGCTCGGTCGAGACCGGCGGTGTCACCAAGGAACAGGTGATCGAGACGTTGAAGGGCCTGCTTCCCGAAGGGAAGACGACCCAGGAGAACGGCCGGGGCATCTCCGACGGTCCTCCGCAGGCCTATGCCTCCCTGGTGTTCGACGACGGCAGGGGCGCGGCGGCGATCGGCCTCGGCGTCAATGTCGTCGACCCGGCGGGGAAGAGCGCCGCCGACTTTGTGACCTGTCCGTCGCAGGCGCTGGTGCAGCACGACGACTGCAAGGAGGAGACGCTGTCCGACGGTTCCCGGTACATGCTGTTCCAGGGCTACGAGTACCCGGACCGGCGTGCGGACACCAAGGTGTGGCGGGCCACCCTCATCACACCCAAGGGCGTGATGGTCGACGCCAGCGAGTGGAACGCGCCCGCGGAGAAGGGCGCGGCGGTCAGCCGGTCGGCCCCGCCTCTGACGGCGGCGCAGATGAAGGCCCTGGTCACCGCCGAGGCGTGGCGCACGATCGGTGCGCAGTTCGGCGAACCCCGCAAGGAGGCGGCCCAGCCCGGGGAGTCCACCGGAGTCCCGGTGAACAAGGTCCTCATCCCCCTGCTCCCCAAGGGCCTGAAGGTCGTCGACCAGCAGGGCGATCCCGGCTACGGGTTCGTCGTCGCCGACGACGGCCAGGGCGCGAGCTTCATCCAGGTCAACGTCCAGAACGGTATGAAGGACCTGCTGAAGGACCACTTCACCGGCGATGTGACGACGCTCACCGACGGCACCAAGGTCCTGGTGAAGAAGGAGAACGATCCGGATCAGAAGGGCGGCGAGGGCACCGTCGGCTGGACGGTGGACACCCTGCACCCCGACGGCTTCCGGGTCGTGATGATGGCCTTCAACGCACCGGGCCAGGGCCAGGACGCCAGCCGCGCGGAGCCGGTGCTGACGATCGAGCAGATGAAGACCATCGTCCTCGACGAGAAGTGGCGCGCGGCAGCCGAGTGACCTGCCGGCCGGGGCTGCCGGCTGTCCGACGGCCCCGGCCGGATGACCGGGCCGCGTGCGCCCCGAATGACCGGCGCCCCGACGACCCGGGCCCGGCGACCCCCGCCCGGTCCGCCGGCCACGGACACCCCGCGGCCTGACGGCCGCACCGCCGGCCACGCCCCCCGCCGGGTGGCTCACTTCGCGTCCGAGTAGCGCTCCACCACCGCGATCGTGAACGGAAACCGCACCGGCGTCTCCCCGAAGGCGATCCGCCCGGCCAGCTCACCGGCCGCGCGGATCGCCTTCGCCACGTCCTCGGTCTCCTCGGCGGGGCAGTGCACGATCACCTCGTCGTGCTGGAAGAACACCAGCTCCGCCCGCATCTCCGCCGTCGCCTGCCGCAGCGCCGCCAGCATCAGCAGCGCCCAGTCGGCGGCGCTGCCCTGCACCACGAAGTTCCGGGTGAAACGGCCGCGGGCCCGCGCGTTCGCCGACGCGTAGCCAGGCGTGAAGCCGTGCACCGCGGCCGTTTCCAGAGGCTCCGAGGGCTCAGTCGGCTCGGCGGGCTCCTGGGGGATGCCGGCCTCCTCGTCGTCCCCCGAGCCCACGGCCCGGGGGCTGGTGCGCCCCAGCCAGGTCCGTACGAGCCTGCCCTCCTCGCCCGCCTTGGCCGCGTCGTCCACATAGGCCACCGCGCGGGGGAACCTGCGGCGGAGCGCCGCCAGGTTCTTCAGGCCGTCGCCCGACGTCTGGCCGTAGACGGCGCCGAGCAGCGCCAGCTTGGCGTGGGCGCGGTCGCCGGAGAAGGCGCGGTCCGACAGGGCGGTGTAGAGGTCGCCGTCGTGGCCCGCGACCTCCATCAGCCCGTGGTCCCGTGAGATCGCGGCGAGCACCCGCGGCTCCATCTGGTCGGCGTCGGCCACGACGAGACGCCAGCCCTCGTCCGCGACGACGGCACGCCGGATCACCTTGGGGATCTGGAGCGCCCCGCCGCCGTTGGTCGTCCAGCGGCCGGAGACCGTCCCGCCCGGCAGGTACTCGGGCCGGAAGCGGCCGTCCCGCACCCAGCCCTGCAGCCAGCCCCAGCCGTGCGCGGTCCAGATCCGGTACAGCTGCTTGTACCGGATCAGCGGTTCGACGGCCGGGTGGTCGATCTGCTCGAGCTCCCAGCGCCGGGTCGAGCGCACCTTGACCCCGGCCTGGGCGAACGCCTTGACGACGTCCGCCGGCAGGTCCGGCCGCACCCGCCGGCCGAAGGCGGCCGACACCTCGCCCGCGAGTTCCGCCAGCCGCCGTGGCTCGCCGCCGCCCGCGTACCGCTCGCCGAGCAGTTCGTGCAGCACCTCGCGGTGCACATCGGCGCGCCAGGGCAGTCCGGCGCGCGTCATTTCGGCGGCCACCAGCATCCCCGCGGACTCGGCGGCCGTCAGCAGCCGCATCCGTTCCGGGTGCTCGGCGGCCGCGTGTCTTCGCTGCTGCCCGGCGTAGACCTCGAGCAGCGCCTCCAGCGGCACGGTGACCGACTGCGGCTCGAACAGGGAGGGCTGGGCTCCGGGTTCGGCGGCACGCGCGGGCGGGTCGGGCGGTACGGGAGCGTTGTGCAGGCGCGCCCAGGCGGCCGCCGCCGAGCGGGGCTCACCGAGTCGCCCCTCATGGCCGAGGAGCAGCAGCTCGGCGGCCTCGATGTCGTAGCACCGCTCGACGCGGACGCCGGCGGCCAGCAGCCGGGGAAAGACCTCCGCGGTGGACCGCCACACCCACCGGTCGACCTCCGGCCGGGACCGGACCGCCTCGACCAGGTCGGGCTCGTCCAGGACCGGCCCCGCGGGCAGGCCGTCGGGGCCGAGGGGGACGAGCCGAGCCGCTCCCCCTTCGGCCGCCGCCAGAGCCCACCGTCCGCTCATGGATCCGAGTGTGGCAGCAGGGTGTGACAACGGCCCCGCGGCGGCCCCGTAACGCACCGGCCACGGCCCTCCGGCGCCCGTCCGGCGGTCCAGAGGCCGGCCCCACGACCGTCCGGTGGGTCCAGAGGCCGGCCCCACGACGTCCGGCCGCCCCGCACATCACGGGTCGAGGCTCCGCACGACACGGGCCGGGTTCCCGACGGCGAGCACCCCGGCCGGCAGGTCCCTGACGACCACTGACCCCGCGCCCACGACCGTGTTCTCGCCGATGGTGACGCCGGGGCAGACGATGACACCGCCGCCGAGCCATACGTTGTCCCCGATCGTGATCGGGGACGCCCTCTCCCAGCCCGCGCGGCGGCGCTCCGTGTCCATGTCGTGGGCCGGTGTGAGGAGTTGGACGCCGGGCCCGATCTGCACGTCGGACCCGACGGTGATGGGAGCGGCGTCCAGGAAGACCGCGTTGAAGTTGATGAACGTGCGGTCCCCGATGGCGATGTAGCGCCCGTAGTCGCAGTGGAACGGCGGTCGGATGCGCACGTCCTCGCCGAGTGAGCCGATCAGTTCGCCGAGCATCGCCGTCCGCTCGGCGGGGTCGGCGCCGCTGTACGTGTTGTAGGCGGCGCAGAGCCGGGCGCGGCGCAGCGTGTCCGCGCCCAGCTCCTCGTCGTCCGGCAGATACCAGTCGCCCGCCAGCATCCGGTCCTTGTTCTCACCCATCGGTCGGCCCCTCCTCGACACCCGCTCCGTAGGATCGATCCTGCTACGCCGCCGACGACGGTGGCGGGTTCATGGACAGGGTGGGGACGTTCGGTGGTACGCGGTGCGATGCGGAGACAGGTGCGGGGCGCGGCTCTCGGGGCGGTGGTGGTGCTGGCCATGGGGGCGGTGACCGGCTGTTCACTGGAGACCAAGGCGCCGCCGTCGAAGAAGGCAGATGGATCGCCGGTCCCGCAGGAGGAGACGGCCGCGACGGACCGGGCGGCGGCGAAGGACAAGGAGCCGGCCGTGGGCGGTCCGGTCGGCGCCGCCGGTTCGGCGTGCCCCATGCCGGTCACGTTCGAACTCGCGGAGCACTGGAAGCCGGAGGCCGTCGAGGCTCCCGAGGACGGGGAGTTCGCCGAGCTCTCCGTACGGGGCCCGGTCTCGCTCGTGTGCGAGATCGACGCGAAGCCCGCGGGGAACATCGGCTTCATGCGGGTGTGGGTGGGGGCCGGCGCAGGCGGCGACACCCGCAAGGCGCTGGAGGCGTTCGTCAGGGCGGGGGGCGACAACCACACCAAGGAGGCGTACACGGCGACCAAGGCCGGCTCGTACGAAGCGACCGAAGTCACGTACGTCAACACCAGTGTGCTGCTGGACGAACCCAAGAAGGAGCGGGCCTTCGCCGTGGCCACACCGAAGGGCGTGGTGGTCGTCGACCTGGGCGGGCTGGACTCCGAGGAGCACGAGGAGATGCTCCCGGCGTACGAACTGGCCAAGAAGACCGTACGCGGCTCCTGACCGGGAGGCTGCGATCCGGGAGGCTGCGGCCCCGGAGGCGGACGGTCGTCCGAACCGGTTCGCTGTCCACAGGCTGTGGACAAGTGCTCGCGGCCGCCGGGCGTGGGTGCCCCGCCCCGAGGCGGTGTCCGCCGCGCCCGTGCGACCATCCGAGGTATGAGTACGGTCGAGAAAGCGCTGGCAGCGGCGCTGTACGCGGAGAGCGACGAGGCGCTCGACACCGGTGCGTCCCTGCTTGCCGCCGACCCGGCCGCCGACGCCGAGCTCGACCGGCGCGGCGAGGAGTTCGTCCGGCGGGCCTGGGAGCGCGGCTGGCAGCCCGCCGACGTCCTGCGGCTGGTCCGCCGCGATCTCGGCGAGGCGCACGAGCTCCTCGCCGCCGCTCTGATCACGGCGGAGACGAAGCGCTACGGCGCCCGTCTGGCGCCCCGCTTCCGGGCACAGCTCGCCGAACCTGCGGCCCTGCGGTCGCCGTGGTCGGACCGCTTCTCGCGGGCCACGGCCCTGCTGGAGCTCTACCGTCTGCTCGCCCGCCTCCCCGCGATCGAACCGGTCGGCCCGGTCCCCGGCGAGCCCCTGTCCGCGGTGCGCGCGGCACCGCACGAGCCGCGCATGCTCGGCCGTATCCGGGCGCTGCTGGTGAAGGCGGAGGCCACTGGTTTCCCGGAAGAGGCCGAGGCGCTGACCGCCAAGGCGCAGGAACTCATGGCGCGCCACAGCGTCGACGAGGCCCTGCTGTCGGCCCGTACGCACAGCCCGGACGCCCCGTCGGCGTGCCGGATCGGCGTGGAGGCCCCGTACGAGACGGCGAAGGCGGTCCTGCTCGACGCGGTGGCCGGCGCGAACCGCTGCCGCGCGGTGTGGAACAGCTCCTTCGGCTTCTCGACCGTCGTCGGCTTCGAGAGCGACCTCGAGTCGGTCGAGCTCCTCCACACCTCGCTGCTCGTCCAGGGCGCGACCGCCCTGGCCACGGCGGAGTCGGCGCAGCGCGCGGGGGGCCGCAGGCGTACGAAGACCTTCCGGCAGTCGTTCTGGACGGCGTACGCGAGCCGGCTGGGCGAGCACCTGGCCGCGGTGGCCGACGAGGTGGTCACGGCGGACCTGCTGCCGGTCCTTGCCTCGCGGGACGTGGCCGTGACCGCTCACACCGACCGGATGTTCCCCGAGACCACCACCACGCGCGTGCGCGGCGTGACCGACCTCGACGGCTGGCACGACGGCCTGGCCGCGGCCGACCGGGCCGAGCGCCGGGGGTCCGCCCCGTCGGCGGGCGGTGTGGCGCGGCGGCGGCCCAGGCGTTAGCGCGGGCGGGCCAGGCCCCGGGCTCGACCCTTGAAAAAATGTCCGTGAAGCCCGTTACGCTCGCCCCATGAGCTGGCTCCGGGCGCTGAAGGAGACCGCCCGTTCGGGCCTGAGGATCGAGCGGCAGCGGCTGGAGCCCCTGGTCGCGATCCGCGGCGCCGCCGGGCTCGCGCTCGTCGTCGGGGCCGCCCTCACGCTCTTCGGGCCGGTCGTCGCGGTCAGTTCCGCCTTCGGGGCCTTCCAGGCGGCCGTCGCCACCTTCCAGCGCAGCTGGCGCCCGCGGCCCGTGCTGGCGCTCGTCTCGGGCGCGACGCTGGCCGTCTCCACCTTCCTCGGCTATGTCACGGGCACCCATATCGCCCTGTTCCTGGGGCTGCTGACGCTGTGGACCTTCCTCGCCGGGCTTGCCTGGGCCGTCGGGCCGACCGTCGGGATCATCGCCTCGTCGAACGTCGCCATCATGCTGGTGACGGTCACCCTGCCCACCTCGGTCGCCGCCGCGGCGGGCCATGCCGCCATGATCGCCGTCGGCGGGATCGTCCAGGCCCTGCTCGTCGTCGTCTTTCCCGTACGCCGCTGGGGCGCGCGGCGCGACGCGCTGGCCGACGCGCTCGCCGCGGAGGCGGACTACGCGCGCCGGCTGCGGAGCGACCCGACCGCGTCCTTCGACCCGGCGCCGCTGATGCACGCTCGCAGCGCGGCGGCCGTCACCCCGAGGGAGGCCAGGCGCAGGCCGGCCGAGCTGCACGGCACCCGGGGGGTCGCCGAACGCATCAGGCCGGTGCTCGCCTCCCTCGCCGACCCGGCCGTCGGCGTCCCCGCCGAAGGACCGGCCCGCGACCGGGTGCGTGAACTCCTCGACGCGGCGGGCGCCGTGCTCGACACCGCCGCGCGGGCCGTGCGCCACGGGGACGCGGTGGAGGTGCCGGCGGCCGCGGCCGCCGTCCTGCGGACGCCCGACGCCGGCGCCGTCCTCTTCGGGCCGCCCCGCCGCGCCGCCCTGCGGCTGGCCGCGCTGCTCGACGACGTCGTCGCCACGGCCCGCGGCGACGGCATCACCGAGTCCGGCCACCGCACGCGGCAGGGCCTGCTGCGGCTGCTGCCCGTGGCCCTGCGCGCCGTACGGGGCGAGTTGCACCCCGGCTCGCCGGTCCTGCGGCACGCGACGCGCTCCTCCGCGGTCGTGGCCGCCGGCTATCTGCTCGGCACGGCGCTCCCGTTCGGCCACGGTTACTGGGCGCCGCTGACGGCGGTCATGGTCATGCGGCCCGACTTCTCGCAGACGTACGGCCGTTCCGTCGCCCGGCTGTGCGGGACGCTCGTCGGGGTGGGCGTGGCGTCCGCGGTGGTGCGGGCGGCCGATCCCGGCACCTACGTCAGCGCGGGCATCGCCGTCCTGTGCGCCTTCGGCATGTTCCTCGTGATGCGCACCGGTTACGTCGCGGCCAGCGTCTTCATCTCCGCCTATGTGGTCTTCCTGCTCGGCACCGGCGGGGAGGAGTGGGACCAGACCGTGCCCCAGCGGGTGCTGCTCACCCTCCTCGGCGGGCTGCTGGCGATGCTGGCCTACGCCGTGTACCCCGCGTGGGAGACGCCGCGGCTGCACCACCGTCTCGCGGACTGGCTGCTCGCCGACAGCCGTTACGCCGCGGCCGTCCTCGACCGCTATGCCGACCCGGCCGACACGGCGGACGTCCGCCGGGCGCTGCTGGCCTCGCGCGACGCCCGTATCGCCTGGCGGGAGGCGCTGAAGAAGGCGAAGCACGAACCGGTGCGCTCCCGGGTGCTGTCCCGCGACACGGCGGAGGAGGCGGGCCGCGCGCTCGCGCAGGCCGGCCGGGTCGCCATGCTCATCGAGGCTCATCTGCCGGAGTACCGGCCGGGCCGTGACGTCGAGCCCGTTCCCGCCGCCGCCGCGCTGGCCGAGGTGCTGCGGCAGACCACACAGGACGCCGTGGAGGCGATCCGCGACCACCGGGTGCCGGACTGGGACGCCCTCCACGAGGTCGTGGACCGGTGGGGCACCAAGGAGGCGGCCGACGCGGTCCTGCGGGGCGGCGCCGTGCAGCTCCTGGCCGCGCTGGACGCGCTGGCTGCGGCCCTCGCCGCGGGGCCCGGACGACGAAGGGCCGCGGACCCGTGAGGGATCCGCGGCCCGTGGCCCGGCGCGTGTCACCTGTGTCAGTGACCGTCGACCGGGCGCGTGTCACCTGTGACGGTGACTGTCCACCCGGCGCGTGGCGCCTGTGACGGGTGGGACCGTCAGGGGATCTGGAACTCGCTCGGCATACCGGTCGGCAGGCCGTCGGGCAGCTGTCCCTGGTCGATCTTCTTCAGGGTGTCCTTCTTCCCGCCGTCCCAGGAGATGACCAGGGTCGTGCCGTCGTTGGACTCGACCGTGCCCGTCGTGCGGTCGGTGTTCCCGTCCGCGCACTTCAGGGCCAGCATCTGCTTGCCGGTCTCCCGCACCTCGCCGTGGCAGGTGTGTCCCTCGGCGACGAGCGTCGCCGTCCCCTGCTGGACGCTGAGCGCGACGGGGCCGGCGCTGCCGCTCGTATCGGCCCAGGTGCCCTCGACGTCACGGCTCCGGCCGCCGTCACCGCCTCCGGTGTCCCCGCCGGTCTCCGTGGGCGAGACCGAGGGCGCGGCGTCCTTGCCCGCGTCGTCGCTCTCGCCGCTGCCGCATCCGGTGAGCGCGAGGGCGGCGACGAGGCCCGCCGCGGCGGCCGTGGTCCGTACGAGCTTGCGCATGTGATCGATCCCCCTGATCGGTGGCAGGACCGCGCCAAGCTACCAGGAGGACTTGCGGACTCCGGGGAGGAATCCGGCGTGGGCCTGCTCACGCATCCGCACCCTGGAAAGCCCGAACTTCCGCAGATGGCCGCGGGGCCGGCCGTCCACGCCGTCCCGGTTGCGGACGCGCGTGGGGCTCGCGTCACGCGGCTGACGCCGCAACTCGGCCTGCGCGGCCCGCCGTTCCGTCTCACTCGTGTCGGGCGCGCGGACGATCCGCTTCAACTCCGCCCGCCGGGCGGCGTACCGCTCGACGACCGCCTTGCGGTGCTCGTTGCGGGCGATCTTGCTCTTCTTCGCCATCAGACCTTCACTCCCCGGGCTCGGATGCGGGCCACGGCGGCCTCCACGCCGATCACGTCGATCGTCTTGACCGCCCGCGCGCTGAGCGTGAGTCGCACATGGCGGCCCTCGCCGGGGAGCCAGTACCGCTTGCGCTGGATGTTGGGGTCGAAGCGGCGGGACGTGCGCCGGTGGGAGTGGGAGATCCGATTGCCGAAGCCGGGCACGGCCCCGGTCAGCATGCAGTGCGCGGACATGGTGATGCACCTCTCGCGAGTGGAGTTGGAAATGGAAATCATTTCCATTTATTCTAACCCCATGGCTCGCAACGACATCCGACCGGTCATCAAGCTCCGCTCCACGGCGGGCACCGGCTTCACCTATGTGACCCGCAAGAACCGCCGCAACGATCCCGACCGGCTGACCCTGCGCAAGTACGACCCGGTCGCCGGGCGGCACGTCGACTTCCGAGAGGAGCGCTGAGCGATGAAACCCGGCATCCACCCGCCGTACGGGCCCGTCGTCTTCCGCGACAAGGCCGGCGGCTTCGCCTTCCTCACCCGGTCGACCCTCACCAGCGACAGGACGGTCGACTGGGAGGACGGCAACACCTACCCGGTCGTCGACGTGGAGATCTCGTCGGCGAGCCACCCCTTCTACACGGGCACGGCACGGGTCCTCGACACCGCCGGGCGCGTCGAGCGCTTCGAGCGGCGTTACGGAGGCCGGGGGTGACGCTGCCCGTCGTACTCGTCGGCGGGCTGCACGCCGACGCCCGCCGGGCCACCGTGGAGCGGCTGCTGTCCACGGTGCGCGGCAGTGTCGCCCTCCATCACGACCTCCAGGCCGCCGGGCGCGGCACCGTCGTCCGCACCGTGCGCGACGCGTTCCGCGTCCGCGACACCGGCGAAGCGCCGCTGGTCAACGACTGCGCCTGCTGCGCGCTCCGGGAGGACCTGGTGCCCGAACTGGCGCGGCTCGCCGACGACGGCGCGACCGCTCTCGCGATCGTCGAACTGTGGGACTCCGTCGAACCGAAGGCCATGGCGGAGGTCGTCGCCGCGCACGGCGGCGACCGTCTCGCCGTGACGTCGGTGATGACGGCCGTCGACCCCGCGCTGCTGCTGCCGTATCTCGGCAACGGCGACGACCTGGCGGACGCGGGCCTCGCCGCGGCTGCCACCGACCGCCGCACGATCGCCGACACCTGGGCGCGCCAGCTGGAGTACGCCCCGGTCGTCGCCGTCGTGGACGCCGACGAGGCCGCCGAGGAGGACCACGCGCTGCTGAGCCAGCTGCATCCGACGGCCCGCCGGATCCCGGTGGACAGCGCCGAGTTGGCCGCCGCGGCGGTCGCCGGATTCGACGTGGAGGCGGCCGCGGCCGCGCAGCACCCCGCCTGCGCGCTGCTGCCGCAGGAGGCGGACGAGTGCGGTGTCGCCACCCATGTGTGGCACCGCAGCCGTCCCTTCCACCCCGAGCGGCTCTATCAGGCGCTGGAGGACCTGACCTGCGCCGCCGCCCGCAGCCGCGGCCGGTTCTGGCTCGCCGACCGGCCGGACACCCTGCTCGCCTGGGACGCGGCCGGCGGTGCGCTCTGCGTGGAGAGCACGGGCCCCTGGCTCGCCTCGCTGCCGGACGCCGCGTGGGAGATGGTCCCGCCGGTGCGCAGGGCGGCCGCCGCGCTGGACTGGCACCCCGAGCACGGCGACCGCTGCCAGCACCTGGTGTTCACCGCGCCGGGTCTCGACCGCGACGGGCTGGAAGAGCTCCTCGACTCCTGTCTGCTGACCGATGCCGAGTACGCCGCGGGTCGGGAGGCCTGGAAGCGGCTGCCGCCCGCCTTCGACTCCCTCCTGGAGGTCTGACATGTCCGCCCGCCGCGCACAGCCGCGCAAGCCGTCGGCTCCCCGCCCCAATCCACTGGACCGGGACGGCATCACGTACATCGACTACAAGGACACCGCTCTGCTGCGGAAGTTCATCTCCGACCGCGGGAAGATCCGCAGCCGCAGGGTGACCAGGGTGACCGCGCGGCAGCAGCGGCAATTGGCCCGCGCCGTCAAGAACGCCCGGGAGATGGCGCTGCTGCCGTACGCCTCCGCGGCCGCCGGCCGCTGAACTCCGCGCGAGGCAGTGGCTTGATTTCCCCGGGATGGCACCGATCGCCGGGGGCAGACGTCTCTATGTCCAGAGCCGTAGCTGTAACCGCGGCAACACCCCGCGTGCACGTGCATCTGCCTGTGCATCCGCTTCATGCATCTGCATATGAACACAGCTATGATCCGGGATGGTTGACACCTGCACCTTGCACCCCGGGAGCGACTTGTGCACAACGTGTACAACGGCATGGCGGCCACGGAGCTTCAGGGGGTCGTCTGGCAGAAGAGCAGGCACAGCAACTCACAGGGCTCGTGCGTGGAGTTCGCCAGACTGCCCGGCGGCGACGTGGCCATGCGTAATTCGCGGCACCCCGACGGGCCCGCGCTCGTCTACACGACCGCCGAGATAGAGGCACTGCTTCTCGGCGTGAAGGACGGCGAGTTCGACCATCTCGTCGCGGGGGCCTGAGGCCCAGGACCGCGCCGCACGACCCGAAAGCGCCGGGCCGGGGAAGCTCCCCGGCCCGGCGCTTTCGGGTACGGAGACCTAACCGACTGCGGAGGCCTGACCGACGCGGAACAGTGCCCAGACCACCTTGCCGTGCAGTGACCCGGCGAGCGGGTGCCAGCCCCAGCCGTCGCTGAACGAGTCGACGAGGAAGAGACCGCGGCCGGACTCGGCGGAGAAGTCCTCGTCCGCCGCGCGCGACCGGGGGCCGGCATGACTCGGATCGCGTACCGCGCACACCAGGCGGCCGGTCCACCGCATCAGATGGAGCCGGACCGGCGCTTCGCCGGCGGGTACGCGCGGTGCGCTCTCGGCCGGCAGGGCGTGCCGGAGGGCGTTGGTCACCAACTCGGAGACGACCAGCGCGACATCGTCGAACCGTTCCTCCAGCTCCCACTGGCCCAGCGTGCTCTCGGTGAACCGGCGGGCGCCGCGGACCGCGTCGAAGCGGGCGGGGAGGGAGCACGAGGCCGAAGTGGAGACGGCCGAGGGGTCGATCGGGGGAAGGCCCTGCCGTAACGGCTCGAGCATGGTGGATCCATTCGGTCCCATGCGAGGCACTCCCGGGAATCGCGGCTGTGACGCTACAACACGAACGAGTACGCAGGTGGCGCGCCAACCATGGTTCCCAATGCGTAGGGCAGATGCAAGGGCAGATGCACGTGCACGCGCCTGACCTGTCCGCCCCCGTGCCGTTTGTTGCTCATTTCTTCCGCGAAATTCCTCAACTTCCCTGGACGGGCCGCTCACGTATCAGTAACGGGGTGAGTACTCACCGAAGCGTTTTGGTGGCAGAATCCCGCTCTTGGGGTTCGGGGGGACCCCCGGCAGCATCGGAACGAGTGAACAGAGCGGCAGCGCAAAAGCGATGGGGAGGGTCGAAGTCGTGGCGGCAGCAGAGTCCGAGTGGGCGTGGGGACAAACCCGCACCGAGGGTCCGGGCGGAGGTTCGGTGGTGCGGCGCATCCTGCTGGGCTCACAACTGAGAAGGCTGAGGGAGTCGCGGGGCATCACGCGAGAGGCGGCCGGCTACTCGATCCGCGCGTCCGAATCGAAGATCAGCCGTATGGAGTTGGGCAGGGTGAGTTTCAAGGCGCGCGACGTCGAGGACCTGCTGACCCTCTACGGCGTGGCCGACGACGCCGAACGCGCCTCGCTCCTCGGGCTCGCCAAGGAGGCCAATGTCACCGGCTGGTGGCACAGCTTCGGCGATGTGCTGCCCGGGTGGTTCCAGACATACATCGGCCTCGAGGGCGCCGCCTCGCTGATCCGTATCTACGAAGTGCAGTTCGTACACGGGCTGCTGCAGACCGAGGCGTACGCGCACGCCGTCGTCGTCCGCGGCATGCCCGACGCCCCGCAGGCCGAGATCGACCGCCGGGTCGCGCTGCGCCTGGAGCGGCAGAAGACCCTCGTGTCCGAGCGCGCCCCGCAGCTGCACGTCGTGCTGGACGAGGCGGCCCTGCGCCGCCCGTACGGCGACCGGGCCGTGATGCAGGCCCAGTTGCGCCATCTGATCGAGGTCTCCGAGCACCCCGGCATCACGCTCCAGGTGATGCCGTTCAGCTTCGGCGGACACGCGGGGGAGAGCGGGTCCTTCACCATGCTGCGCTTCCCCGAGTCGGACCTCTCCGACATCGTCTACCTGGAGCAGCTGACCAGCGCGCTGTACGTGGACAAGCGCGAAGAGGTCGCGCAGTACGAGCGGGTGATGGAGCGGCTCACCGAGGACAGTCCGGATCCGGCCGAGACGCGTGACCTTCTCCGGGGACTGCTTCAACTCATCTGAAACATAAGTACGATGACGCAACATCAGACTTCCGTGCTCACGCCTCTGGAGTAAGGGATCACATGGCCTTCTTCACCGACCTGGCCCAGCAGTACATAGACGGCGAGTGGAGGCCGGGCAGCGGCTCCTGGGACATCATCGACTTCAACCCGTACGACGGTGAGAAGCTCGCCTCGATCCCCGTCGCCACGGCCGACGAGGTGGACCTGGCCTACCGGGCGGCGGAGCGGGCGCAGCGGGAATGGGCCGAGACCAACCCGTACGCCCGCCGGACGGTCTTCGAGCGGGCCCTGCGGATCATCGAGGACCGCGAGGAGGAGATCTCGGAGGCGATCGTCGCCGAGCTCGGCGGCACGCGTCTCAAGGCGGGTTTCGAACTCCACCTCGCCAAGGAGTTCCTGCGCGAGGCGGTGAATCTGGCGCTGCGGCCCGAGGGGCGCATCCTGCCCTCGCCCATCGACGGCAAGGAGAACCGGGTCTACCGCGTGCCGGTCGGTGTCGTCGGTGTCATCAGCCCCTTCAACTTCCCCTTCCTGCTGTCGATCAAGTCGGTCGCTCCGGCGCTGGCCCTCGGTAACGCGGTCGTCCTCAAGCCGCACCAGAACACCCCGATCTGCGGCGGTTCGCTGGTGGCCAAGGTGTTCGAGGACGCGGGTCTGCCGGCCGGTCTGCTGAACGTCGTGATCACGGACATAGCCGAGATAGGCGACGCGCTCATCGCGCACCCGATTCCGAAGGCGATCTCCTTCACCGGCTCCGACAAGGTGGGCCGCCACGTGGCCACCGTCTGCGCGGCCAACTTCAAGCAGGCCATCCTCGAACTCGGCGGCAACAGCGCGCTGATCGTGCTCGACGACGCCGACGTCGACTACGCGGTGGACGCCGCGGTCTTCAGCCGTTACGTCCACCAGGGCCAGGTCTGCATGGCGGCCAACCGCATTCTGGTGGACCGTTCGGTGGAGAAGGAGTTCACCGAGAAGTTCGTCGCCAAGGTGCGGACCCTCAGGGTCGGCGACCCGGCCGACCCGGCGACCCACATCGGGCCGCTCATCAACTCCTCGCAGGCGGACGCGGTCACCTCGGTGGTCGACCAGACGGTCGCGGCGGGTGCGACGGCCCTGCTGCACGGCACCGCGGAGGGCAATCTGGTCTCCCCGACGGTGCTGACCGGCCTCCCTGCCGACTCGCCGGTCCTTTCCCAGGAGATCTTCGGCCCGGTGGCGCTGATCATCCCGTTCGACGGCGAGGACGAGGCCGTCAGGATCGCCAACGACTCGCCGTACGGCCTGAGCGGCGCCGTGCACACCGGCGACGTGGAGCGCGGTGTGCGGCTCGCGAAGCGCGTGGACACCGGCATGATGCACATCAACGACGGCACCGTGCACGACGAGCCCATCGTCCCCTTCGGCGGGGAGAAGCGGTCGGGCATCGGCCGGCTGAACGGCGACTCGACGCTCGACGCGTTCACCACCCAGAAGTGGATCTCCGTGCAGCACGGCCGCTCGCGGTTCCCGTTCTGAGGAATCCTCCGGACGCCGGGCCCTTGCGGACAGAACCTGACCGCAAGGGCCCGTAGCTTTCGGGGTGTCGGCAGGAGGGCGGACGGGCCCCTCCCCGAGATCACCCACCGGAGGCGGACATCATGGTCACTCACGTTCCCGCGGAGGCCCACGGCGACGAGCGCGGCGCGCTCCTCTCCTTCGTCGAGGCGCAGCGAGGCGCGATCCGGCGCTCCGTCCTCGGGCTGACCGAGGAGCAGGGGGCGAGCCGGCCGAGCGCCAGCGAGCTCTCCCTGTCCGGACTGCTCAAGCATGTGGCCGAAATGGAGCTGAACTGGCTGCGGTTGGCGCAGCAGCGGCCGAACGAGCGGCAGCGGTCCGAGGAGACCTGGGGCGACAGCTTCCGGCTGGTCGGCGACGAGACGATCCCCGGGACGCTGGCCTTCTGGGACTCGGTCGCCAAGGAGACGGAGGAGTTCATCCGCGCGGTGCCCAGCCTGGACCACACCTTCCCGCTGCCGCCGGCGCCCTGGTTCCCGAAGGACGCGCGGGTCTCGATGCGCTGGCTGATGATGCACCTGGTCGAGGAGTTCGCCCGGCACGCGGGCCACGCGGACATCATCCGCGAGTCCCTCGACGGCAAGGGCGCCTTCGACCTGGTCGCCCTGGAGGGCAGTACGAGCGGCGAGGCCGGCTGAGCGGCCCCGGAGGCCCGGCTACGCCCGCAGCTCGGCCAGCCTGGCCAGGGCGTCCCGCGCCGACTCCCGCTCCCCGGCGTCGAGCGGCAGCGCGGCGGCCTGCTCCAGCAGCCGGCCGGCGAGCGGTTCGTCGCCGAGCCGCCGCGCGATGTCGCCGCGCAGGACCAGCAGCCTCAGGTGCTGCACGGCGGTGGGGCGCTCGTCCTCCCGCGCCAGCGCGTGGTCGATGAGCCGCGCCGCGCCCGCCGGATCCTGCTTGGAGTCGGCGAACAGATCGGCCAGATGGAGGGCCCGGGCGAACGTCTCCCTGGGGACGGGCCGATGGCCCGGGCCGTCGCCGAGCGGCGTGCCGACCCGGACGGTGTTGCCGCCCGGGTCGGTCATCAGGAACTGCCGCATCCCGTACGACATGTCCTTCAGCGGGCCGATGCGCGGCAGGCCCCGGGACGGAATCCGGCCGTAGGCCGCCTTGAGCCCCGCGCGGAACGAGGCGTGCAGGGTGTCGACGTCGTCGGTGACGACGTAGCAGCCCGAGTAGGACTCCGCCGGGTCGTACTGCTTCATGCCGAAGAACTGCAGCTGCACGGAGCCGCGCTCGACCACCGCGTACGGGTAGGGGCTCTTCTGTATGAAGGTCGTCTCGAAACCAAGGGCGGTGTAGAAATCGACCACCGGCTGGATCGTCCGGCAGGGCAGGAGCGGGATGGTCTTCTCGGTCATGGCAGGTACTCTAGTCAAAGTTGAATAGAAGGGAAGCCGGGTGATGTCAGCCATCCGTCTGCTGGTCCTGGGAGCCGTGCGCCAGCACGGCCGGGCACACGGTTACCAGGTACGCAACGACTTGGAGTACTGGGGAGCCCACGAGTGGTCGAACGCCAAGCCGGGCTCCATCTACCACGCGCTCAAGCAGATGGCGAAGCAGGGACTGCTGCACGCGCACGAGATCGCGCCCTCCACGGCCGGCGGCCCGCCGCGCACCGAGTACGAGGTCACCGCGAAGGGCACCGAGACGTACTTCGCCCTGCTCCGCGAGTCCCTGACCGCGCACGACCAGAAGATGGACGTGCTCTCGGCGGCCATCGGCTTCGTCGTCGACCTGCCGCGGGCGGAAGCCGTCGAGCTGCTCGAGGAACGGGTGCGCGGCATCGAGCGGCGGCGGGCCTCGGTCACCGAGTACTACACGCCGGAGGAAGGGCCCGAGTCACTCGGGCACATCGGCGAGATCATGAACCTGTGGGTCTCGTCCGCCGACTCCGGCGCCGAGTGGACCCGTGGCCTGATCCGGCGGATCAAGGCCGGGGCGTACACCTTCGCGGGCGAGGGCGAGCCGTTCGTCGGCGTGCTCGCCGAAGGCGAGGAGAACCCGTACGCGACGGGCGAACCCCACGAGGGGGACACCCGCTGACCGGCCCTCAGTGGTGGAACGGCGTCTCCGGCCGCCGCTCCGCGCTCGCCGGGTGCGACTGGCGGCGCAGGTCCGGCAGCAGCATCCGCAGATCGTCGAGCAGCAGCGCCGACAGGTCCGCGGAGAACCCGTTGCGGCAAACCACCCGCAGCACCGACAGGTCCTCGCGATGGGGCGGGAAGGTGTACGCGGGCACCAGCCAGCCCTTCTCCCGCAGCCGCCGCGACACGTCGAAGACGTCGTACGCCGTCACCTCCGGCGCGGTCGTGAAGGCGAAGACGGGCAGTTGGTCCCCGCGGGTGAGCAGCCGGAAGTCCCCCAGCGCCTCGATCCGCCCGGCGAGCCCCGTCGCGATGTCCCGCGCCGTCTGCTGGACCGCGCGGTAGCCCTGCCGCCCGAGCCGCAGGAAGGTGTAGTACTGCGCCACCACCTGCGCGCCGGGGCGGGAGAAGTTGAGGGCGAAGGTCGGCATGTCACCGCCCAGGTAGTTCACCCGGAAGACCAGCTCCTCGGGCAGCGCCTCCGGCGAACGCCACAGCGCCCAGCCCACACCCGGGTAGACCAGCCCGTACTTGTGCCCGGAGGTGTTGATCGACGCCACCCGCGGCAGCCGGAAGTCCCAGACCAGTTCCTCGTCCAGGAACGGCGCGACCATCGCGCCCGACGCGCCGTCGACATGGACCGGGACATCGATGCCCGTGCGCTCCTGGAGGGCGTCCAGCGCGGCGCAGACCTCGTCCACCGGCTCGTACGAACCGTCGAAGGTCGAGCCGAGCACCGCCACCACGCCGATGGTGTTCTCGTCGCACAGCTCGGCCGCGGCCTGCGGATCGAGGTGGAAGCGGTCGCCCTCCATCGGCACGAGCCGCGGCTCGACCTCCCAGAAGTTGCAGAACTTGTCCCAGCAGACCTGGACGTTGACGCCCATCACCAGATTGGGCCGCGCCCCGCTCCGGTAGCGGTCGGCGTTCCGGTTCGTCCAGCGGCGTTTGAGCGCCATCCCGGCCAGCATGCAGGCCTCGCTCGACCCGGTGGTCGAGCAGCCGACCGCGGTGGCCGGGTCGGGCGCGTGCCACAGGTCGGCGAGCATGGCCACACAGCGCCGCTCCAGCTCGGCCGTCCGCGGGTACTCGTCCTTGTCGATCATGTTCTTGTCGCGGCACTCCGCCATCAGCTCCGCCGCCTCCGTCTCCATCCAGGTGGTGACGAAGGTGGCGAGGTTGAGCCGGGAGTTCCCGTCGAGCATCAGCTCGTCGTGCACGAGCTGGTACGCGGTGGGAGGCGGCATCGGGCCGTCCGGCAGCCGGTGCGTGGGCGGGGCCGACGTCATTCGGCCGACCGGATCGGCGAGCCCGAAGAACGGGTTGACCGACAGCCTGCGCCGCTCCGGTCCGTGGTCCTCGGTCCCGGTGGTGCCCTGGTGGAGTGCCATGGGGCTCAGGCTGATACGGTCTCGCACCGCACGCAATGCGAGACCTCACGCAATGCCGGGGCCGCACGCAGGGAGCCCGGCCCGACACGGACGCGGGAACCGGCCGGGGCCCCGTCTCCCGTCACACCCGGGCGATGACGACCGCCGTGCCGTAGGCGCAGACCTCCGTGCCCACGTCCGAGGCGTCCGTCACGTCGAAGCGGAACGCGAGAACCGCGTTCGCGCCCCGTGAGCGGGCCTGCTCGATGAGACGCTCCATGGCCTGGTTACGGGTCTCCACCAGGGTCTTGGTGAGCCCCTTGAGCTCACCGCCGACCATCGACTTCAGACCCGCCCCGATCTGGCTGCCCAGATGGCGCGAGCGCACGGTGAGTCCGAAGACCTCCCCGATCACCTGCTCCACCCGGAAGCCCGGGATGTCGTTCGTCGTGACGACCAACACATCGGCCTGCGGGCCCTGCCCGCCGCCGTACTCCTCGATTCCCATGGTGCACAGCCTCGTCGGTGGCCGTTCACCCCGCATCCGCTGCGACCGGTGGAACGTGGCATCACACCTGTGCGTTGATAGCTTTGGGCAGCCGACCCGCCGATGACTATCACCACAGGAGCCCGGACCTCGTGAACACCCTTGCGCTCGGACCGAGCTGGCTCGACCCGGACTACCTGATCACCACCTTCGGCCTGATCGGCGTGCTCGCCATCGTCTTCGCCGAGTCCGGTCTGCTGATCGGCTTCTTCCTGCCCGGCGACTCGCTGCTGTTCACCACGGGCCTGCTGGTGACCACCGACGTGATCAAGCAGCCCCTGTGGCTGGTCTGTACCCTGATCGTGCTCGCCGCGATCATCGGTGACCAGGTCGGCTATCTCTTCGGCCGCAAGGTCGGCCCGGCCCTCTTCAAGCGCCCCGACTCCCGGCTCTTCAAGCAGGAGAACGTGGAGAAGGCCCACGAGTTCTTCGAGAAGTACGGCCCGAAGTCCCTGGTCCTGGCCCGCTTCGTGCCCATTGTGCGGACGTTCACGCCGATCATCGCCGGCGTGAGCCGGATGAACTACCGCTCGTTCGTCACGTTCAACATCATCGGCGGCGTGCTGTGGGGAGCCGGTGTCACCCTGCTCGGCGCCGCGCTCGGCAAGGTGGACTTCGTCCACAAGCACATCGAGGCGATCCTGATCCTGATCGTCCTGCTCTCGGTCGTGCCGATCCTGATCGAGTTCCTGCGGGCCCGCTCCAAGGGCAGGAAGGCGGCCGCCGCCGGAGCCTCGGACACGGACCCCGAGATCCCGCCGTCGTCCCGCGGCGGCCGTCACGCCAAGCGCTGACGCCTCCCCACGGCTCAGAAGCCGCGCGTCCGCTTGGCCGCGCGGCGTCCGCCCGGTGTCTCCACGCCGGGCAGCGCCCCGGTGACACCCGGCACCCGCAGGAACAGCCGGGAGATCTCGCCGCCCAGGTTCACCCCGATCGCGATGGCCAGCGCCAGCGCCGCCGCCTTGCTCAACGAGGTCAGACCGTTGTTCGTGTTGCCCCGCGCGATCTCCAGCAGACCGAAGTACGTGGCGCTACCGGGCAGCAGCGGACCGATGGCGGCCGTGACGTACGGCAGCGCCGAGGCGAAGCGGTAGCGCGACAGCATGTGCCCGAACAGGCCCACCAGGCCCGCCGCGGCGGCCGTCGCGGCGACCGGCGAGGCCTCGGCGACGTCCGCGAGCGCGCCGTAGACGACCCAGGCGACACCGCCGTTGAAGGTGACCAGCGCGACCGTGCTGCGCTCCTGCTGGAGCATCACGGCGAAGCACAGCGACAGGCTCATCGCGGCCAGCGTCTGGGGCACCGGCCGCGGCTTGCTGTGGATCGCCGTCTCCGGACTGAGCCCCGCGTCCAGCGCGACGCCCAGATACAGCACCGCCAGCACGCCGACCACGATGGCGACCACGAGATAGCCGACCTCGAGCAGTCGCGCGGCCGCCGTGATGTAGAAGCCGGTCAGCCCGTCCTGTACCCCGGCGACCAGCGCCCGTCCCGGGATCAGCGCGAACAGCCCACCGGTGATCACCGCGGAGGCCCGCAGTTCCAGGGGTGAGAGCGACAGGGCCACGCCCATCGCCGCCGACGGCATCGCCGCCGCCACGAACTGGTAGAACTCCGGCAGTCCACGCCCCGCGCACAGCCAGGCCAGCCGGTCGCCGAGCATCGCACTGACCGCGGCGGCGATGAACACCACCGCGTCACCGCCGACCAGCACCGACGCCGACCCGGCCAGCATGCCGCCGGCCAGCGTGAGCGCCCAGCCGGGGTAGGGGTGCCGGTTACGGCGGATCTCGGCGAGCCGGCGGTAGGCCTCTTCCAGGGAGACGTCCGACTCCTCCGCGCTGATGTCGTGGACCAGCAGGTAGACCGCGGCCAGCCGCGTGTAGTCGGTGCCGCGCCGCCGAACGGTGCGGCTCGCCGTCACCGGGTCGTCGACCAGGGACGGTTGATACGTGATCGACAGCAGCGTGAAGGTCACCGTCGGCTCGCAGCGGTCCAGCCCGTACGAGCGCGAGATGGCGAACATCGCCGCCTCGACGTCCTCGGCGCCCTCACCGCCCGCGAGCAGCAACTCGCCGATACGCAGGGTCAGGTCGAGCACGCGGGGGACGGCCGGGCCGGCCTCGTCGTGCCGGTGCGGCGACTCGGGCATCGGCCGCTCGCCCACCGGGATCTTCAGCATCGCGCGCATCCGGTCCTGCCAGGGCGCGTCCTTGGACGTGCGCACCAGGGGGATGCCGTGCGCCGGGGTGAAGGCAGGCGGCGAATTGCGCGCGCTGTACGTGCGCGGCGGCGCGAACGCGGAGCCCTCGGGCTCGGCGGCCGGCTCCGGAGCAAACCCTTCAGGAACGGCGAACTCGGAGCTCGGATGGTCCTCCTCGGGCGCCTCCGGCTGCCCCACCCCCGCCGGAGGGGCGAAGGCGCTGTGCGCCTCGTCGGACTGAGGTTTCCGGTCCTCCGGGCCCTCGGGCTCCGCCACCACTCGTTGTCCTCGCTCTCCCTCTCGTACCGTCCCTCGACCGGCGCTCCTGCCCAGTATGGGCACGGGCAAGGGGGGATACGCGACGCGGGCGGCACACCAGAGGTGTGCCGCCCGCGCCGGAGTGCTCAGTCGTGCGGCGTCAGTGCGCGCCGCCCTGCGCCTCGAGGCGCTTGAAGGAGGCCTCGATCTCGGCCTCGGCCTCGGCGCGGCCGACCCAGTCGGCGCCCTCGACGGACTTGCCGGGCTCCAGGTCCTTGTAGACCTCGAAGAAGTGCTGGATCTCCAGGCGGTCGAACTCGGACACGTGGTGGATGTCCCGAAGGTGCTCCACGCGCGGGTCGGACGCCGGGACGCACAGCAGCTTGTCGTCGCCGCCCGCCTCGTCCGTCATACGGAACATGCCGATGGCGCGGCACTTGATGAGGCAGCCCGGGAAGGTCGGCTCGTCAAGAATGACCAGCGCGTCCAACGGGTCGCCGTCCTCGCCGAGGGTGTTCTCGACGAATCCGTAGTCGGCCGGGTAGCTGGTCGAGGTGAAGAGTCGACGGTCCAGGCGGATCCGACCGGTCTCGTGGTCCACCTCGTACTTGTTCCGCGAACCCTTCGGGATCTCGATGGTGACGTCGAACTCCACGGGTGGCTCCTCCATGATCAAACACACAACAAGACGCAGTACTGGTGATTAAGTGTCCCTCACGCACATGTGTGATCGCGAAAGGGGCTGGTGCGAGGTGCCGGTGGTCAGGACGTGGCAGCTTGCAGCAGGTGCTGCCGTGGTCGGCCTCACCCTCGCCGCCGGGGCGGTGGCCGCGGCGGGGCCTTGGGACTCGGGCCAGCGTAAGGCCGAGAGGGAGCGTGTGGCTGCCCACAGCCCCACGGGTGGCGCACATCACGCGCCCGCCCCGAAGCGACCCGCTCCCGCGCCCAGCGCGGCCCCCGTCCTCGCGGCCCTGGGCGGTCCGCGGACCGTGACCGCGGAGGAGCCGGCCGCACCCGCCGGCGGGCTGCCGAAGATCCTCGACACCCTGCTCGCCGACCCCGGCCTCGGCCCGGCGCCCGCCGCCTGCGTCGTCGACCTCGCCACCGGTGAGCGGCTGTACGGGAAGCGGGCCGAGACCCCCATGGTCCCCGCGTCCACCGTCAAGATCGCCACGGCCGCCGCCGCGCTCACCGCCCTCGGACCCGACCACCGCGTCCCCACCACGGTCGCCGCGGCGCCGGGCGCCGACGTGATCACGCTCGTCGGCGGCGGTGACGCCACCCTCGACCGGGCCCGTCTCGGCGAACTGGCAGAGCGGACCGCGCGCGCCCTGCGGGAGCGGAAGCCGGCGGCGGAGGACGGGCAGCCCGCCGCGAAGATCCGGCTCGAGTACGACACCTCGCTCTACGAGGGCCCCCTCCTGCACCCCATCGGCCCCAACGACAACATCGCCCCCGTCAGCGCCCTCATGGTCGGGCAGGGCCGCCTCGACGCGCGCACCACCGGGGCGGCGACCCGCAGCGCGGACCCGGCGGGCGAAACCGCCCGCGTCTTCCGGGACATGCTCTCCGAACGCGGGGTCCACATCGCGGCGCCGGTCCCCGGCCGGGCCGCGGCCCAGGCCGTGCCCCTCGCCCAGGTCCTCTCCGAACCCCTGTCGACGGTCGTCGAGCGGATGCTCACCCACAGCGACAACGACATCGCGGAGTCCCTGGCCCGGCAGACCGCCCTCGCCACCGGCGAGAAGGCGTCCTTCGCCGGCGCCGAACGGGCCGTCACCCAGCAGCTGCGAAGGCTCCGGCTGCCGCTGGACGGCGCCCGGTTCGCCGACGGCAGCGGTCTCGACCGCCGCGACCAGGTGTCCGCCGCACTGCTCACCACTCTCCTGGCCCGCGCCGCCGACGCCGACCACCCCGAGTTGCGGCCGGTCCTCACCGGCCTTCCCGTCGCCGGCTTCAGCGGCACCCTCGAACACCGCTGGTCCGACACCTCCGCCGGCACCGGCCTGGTCCGCGCGAAGACGGGCACCCTCACCGGCGTGAACGCCCTGGCGGGCACCGTCGTTGACCCGGGCGGCCGACTCCTCGGCTTCGCGTTCCTGGCCTCCGGCACCCCCTCCCCGTACGACGCGCAGCCCGCTCTCGACCGCCTCGCGGGCGCACTCGTGTCCTGAGCCGTCCCGCTCCGCCCGCGGCCGCCGGCCGGACCGGGGGCGGGCAACACCTCTCCGCACCCGCAGCCGAGAACGTACGGTTGACGCATGACGAGCATCGGTGGTGCCGAGATGGTCGACTGGAACCTCGCCGTGGCGACCGCGACCCGCTTCGTGCGGCCCGGTCCCGAGGTGAGCCGGGACGAGGCCCGCGCGGTCGTCGCAGAGCTGCGCAGGCATGCCAAGTCCTCGGAGGAGCACGTCCGGGAGTTCACCCGGATGATCCCGGAGGGCGCGGTGCCACGGGACACCCCGGTCCTCGTCGTGGACCGGGCCGGCTGGGTCAGGGCGAACGTCGCGGGCTTCCGCGAGCTGCTGCGGCCGCTGCTGGACAAGATGCAGGAGCGCCGCCCCGGCGGCCCCGGCGGCGCTGTCCTCGGCGCCGTCGGCGGCAAGGTGACCGGCGTCGAGCTGGGGATGCTGCTGTCCTTCCTGGCGTCCCGGGTCCTGGGCCAGTACGAGACGTTCGCCCCGGCCACCCGGGACCTGCCGGCCGGTGACCCCGCCGAGGTCGGCGGCAACGGCGGCGGACGGCTGCTGCTGGTCGCGCCCAACGTCGTCCACGTCGAACGTGAACTGGAGGTCGACCCGCACGACTTCCGCCTCTGGGTCTGCCTCCACGAGGAGACCCACCGCACCCAGTTCACCGGCGTGCCGTGGCTGCGCGACCACCTCGAGGGCGAGATCCAGTCCTTCCTCGCCGAGACCGACACCGACCCCATGACCGTCCTGGAACGGCTCCGCGAGGCCGCCCAGTCGCTCGCCGGGGCTCGCCCGGAGGGCGAACGGGACGAGGGCGGCCACTCGATCGTCGAGATCGTCCAGACCCCCGCCCAGCGCGAGATCCTCGGCCGGCTGACCGCGGTGATGTCCCTGCTCGAAGGGCACGCCGACTTCGTGATGGACGGCGTCGGCCCCGCCGTCGTGCCGTCGGTCGCCGAGATCCGGGAGAAGTTCCAGCAGCGCAGGGCGCGCGGGGCGAGCCGGCTGGACCTGGCCCTGCGCAAGCTGCTCGGCCTCGACGCCAAGCTGCGCCAGTACCGCGACGGCGAGCGGTTCGTACGGGCCGTGGTCGAGGAGGTGGGCATGGACGGCTTCAACCGCGTCTGGACCTCGCCGAACACGCTCCCCACCAAGGCGGAGATCGCCAAACCGGCGGACTGGGTCGCGAGGGTGCACCGGAAGGGAGAGGGCGCACCGTAGAGGAAAGGCGCGAAAAGCGGACGTGTGACGGCAGAAGGACGCCGCATCAATCACCCGTCCGAGGGACCGTGGGCTGTGGATAGGCGTGCAATGCTCGGGTATCGGCTCGGTTCTGTCACCATCGACGCACTCTGAGTGACTGCTCTCGGAGTGGCGATCTTCGTCCGCTGGCCGTTCCTGATCGTCGTCCCGACTCGACCGAGACACTCCTCCCTCCCGATCCGTTCACGAAGGGCACCGGACATGGGTCCCCATCCTGCGGTCGCGGCGATACGCCTGGCGGTCCGCCGCGTACTCCACGACGTACTCACCGATCACACGGCACAAGCAGCCCGCTTCGCCCACTCCGCCCCGGGCCCCGCCCACTCGGGCGAACCGCCGCTCGTCCTCGTGGCGTGCTCCGGCGGAGCCGACTCCATGGCCCTCGCCTCCGCCCTCGCCTTCGAGGCCCGCAAACACTCCGTCCGCGCCGGTGGCATCACCGTCGACCACGGCCTCCAGGACGGCTCCGCCGGACGCGCAGACGAGGTCGCCGCACGCCTCGCCGCACTCGGGCTCGACCCCGTCGAGACCGTCGCCGTCCGGGTCGGCCGCGCGGGCGGACCCGAGGCCGCGGCCCGCGACGCCCGGTACGCGGCGCTCGACGAGGCCGCGGAGCGCCACGGCGCCGCCGCCGTGCTGCTCGGACACACCCGCGACGACCAGGCGGAGACCGTCCTCCTCGGACTCGCCCGCGGCTCCGGCATCCGCTCGCTGTCCGGGATGGCCGCCGTCTCCGGGACCGCCGGCCGCTACCGCCGCCCCTTCCTCCAGATCGACCGGCAGACCGCCCGCAAGGCCTGCATGGTCCAGTCGCTGCCCGTCTGGGACGACCCGCACAACGCCGACCCCGCCTACACCCGCTCCCGGCTGCGCCACGAGGGCCTGCCCGCCCTGGAGAAGGCGCTCGGCAAAGGCGTCGTCGAAGCCCTCGCCCGCACCGCCCAGCTCTCCCGCGACGACGCCGACGCCCTCGACAGCTGGGCCGCCGACGCGGACGCCTCCGTACGGGACGAGAGCGGCATGCTGGACTGCGCCAAGCTCTACGTCCTGCCCCCCGCAGTACGGCGCCGGGTGCTGCGCCGGGCCGTGATCCGGGCCGGCGCGCCCGCCGGGTCGCTCTTCGCCCGGCACGTCGAAGAGGTCGACCGGCTGATCACCGGATGGCGTGGTCAGGGGGCCATCAACCTGCCCGGCCGGGTCCAGGTGCGACGGCAGGGTGGCAGACTGGTCATTCGGCAAGGCTGAACCGCCGAGAGAAAGCGACGCGGGTGAACGAGAAGGACATGGGCACCGACCTTCAGTCGGTGCTCATCACCAAGGAAGAGATCGACGCGAAGCTCATCGAGCTGGCTGCGAAGATCGACGCAGAGTACGCGGGCAAGGACCTGCTCATCGTCGGAGTCCTCAAGGGCGCGGTGATGGTGATGGCGGACCTGGCGCGCGCGCTGTCCTCCCCCGTCACGATGGACTGGATGGCCGTGTCCTCGTACGGCGCCGGCACCCAGTCGTCCGGCGTGGTGCGCATCCTCAAGGACCTGGACACCGACATCAAGGGCAAGCACGTCCTGATCGTCGAGGACATCATCGACTCGGGACTCACCCTGTCCTGGCTCCTGTCGAACCTCGGCTCCCGCGAGCCGGCCTCTCTCGAGGTCTGCACCTTGCTGCGGAAGCCCGACGCGGCCAAGGTAGCCATCGACGTGAAGTGGATCGGCTTCGACATCCCGAACGAGTTCGTCGTCGGTTACGGCCTCGACTACGCGGAGAAGTACCGGAACCTTCCGTTCGTGGGCACACTGGCCCCACACGTCTACGGAGGCTGAAGCACGGGCCCGCCGGGAACCAAGCCCGCCTTTTCGCCGTTGGAGCAAGGGAAGGCGGTCCCCGGTGGCATTGCTGAGGTACCGTCCGAAGAACAGTTGTCTTTTCTCACAGCAGCATTTACCTACGGGCAGGAGGGACGGGGCGACACCGCCCCGTATGGATGGACGTGAAGCGATACTTCCGTGGGCCGGTCATGTGGATCGTGCTGGCCGTCCTCGCCGTGGTCGTGCTGATGCAGGTTGTCGGCTCGTCCGGCGGCTACAAGACGGTTGACACCGGCAAGGTCGTCCAGGCGATCGACAAAGACCAGGTCAAGCAGGCAAAACTGACCACTGGTGACGAGCAGATCATCAAGATCGAGCTCAAGGAGGGCCAGAAGGTCGACAACAGCAGCAAGGTCCAGGCCAGCTACATCGGCACCCAGGGCGTAGACCTGGCGGACACGCTGCAGGACAAGTTCGAGTCCGGCGCGATCGAGGACGGCTACACGGTCTCGCCGTCGAAGCAGAGCCCGTTCGTCTCGGTCCTGCTCTCCCTCTTGCCCTTCGTTCTGATCGTCGTGGTCTTCCTCTTCCTGATGAATCAGATGCAGGGCGGTGGCTCCCGTGTCATGAACTTCGGGAAGTCCAAGGCCAAGCTGATCACCAAGGACACCCCGAAGACGACGTTCTCGGACGTGGCGGGATCCGACGAGGCGGTCGAGGAGCTCCACGAGATCAAGGAGTTCCTCCAGGAACCGGCCAAGTTCCAGGCCGTCGGCGCCAAGATCCCGAAGGGCGTGCTGCTCTACGGCCCGCCCGGCACGGGCAAGACCCTGCTCGCACGCGCCGTCGCCGGCGAGGCGGGCGTCCCCTTCTACTCGATCTCCGGTTCCGACTTCGTCGAGATGTTCGTCGGCGTCGGCGCCTCCCGTGTCCGCGACCTCTTCGAGCAGGCCAAGGCGAACGCCCCGGCGATCGTCTTCGTCGACGAGATCGACGCGGTCGGCCGCCATCGCGGCGCCGGTATGGGCGGCGGCCACGACGAGCGCGAGCAGACGCTGAACCAGCTGCTCGTCGAGATGGACGGCTTCGACGTGAAGGGCGGCGTCATCCTGATCGCCGCCACCAACCGGCCCGACATCCTGGACCCGGCGCTGCTGCGCCCGGGCCGCTTCGACCGGCAGATCGCGGTCGACCGGCCGGACATGCAGGGCCGTCTGGAGATCCTCAAGGTCCACCAGAAGGGCAAGCCGGTCGCCCCGGACGTCGACCTGGGCGCCGTCGCCCGGCGGACGCCCGGCTTCACCGGTGCCGACCTGTCGAACGTGCTGAACGAAGCCGCGCTGCTCACCGCGCGCGGCAACAAGAAGCTGATCGACAACCACTTCCTGGACGAGGCGATCGACCGCGTCGTGGCGGGCCCGCAGAAGCGGACCCGGATCATGTCCGACAAGGAGAAGAAGATCACCGCGTACCACGAGGGCGGACACGCCCTGGTCGCGGCGGCTTCACCCAACTCCGACCCGGTCCACAAGATCACGATCCTGTCCCGCGGCAGAGCCCTCGGATACACGATGGTGCTGCCGGAGGAGGACAAGTACTCGACCACGCGCAACGAGATGCTCGACCAGCTCGCGTACATGCTGGGCGGGCGTGCGGCCGAGGAGCTCGTCTTCCACGACCCGACCACCGGCGCTGCGAACGACATCGAGAAGGCCACTGCCACGGCCCGCGCGATGGTCACGCAGTACGGCATGACGGAGCGGCTGGGCGCGATCAAGTTCGGCGGTGACAACACCGAGCCGTTCCTGGGCCGCGAGATGGGTCACCCGCGGGACTACTCGGAAGAGGTCGCGGCGCTGGTCGACGAAGAGGTCAAGAAGCTCATCGAGACCGCGCACAACGAGGCGTGGGAGATCCTGGTCGAGAACCGCGACGTTCTCGACAATCTGGTCCTCCAGCTCCTCGAGCGGGAGACCCTCGGCAAGGAGGAGATCGCCGAGATCTTCGCGCCGATCGTGAAGCGCCCGGCCCGCCCGGCGTGGACCGGCTCCTCGCGGCGTACGCCCTCGACGCGTCCGCCGGTGCTCTCGCCCAAGGAACTGGCCCTGACCAACGGCGCCGCGAACGGTGCGGCCTCGTCGGCGGCCACGGTGACCGATGTCACCAAGGCCCCCGCGGAGCCGGTCGCCGAGGAGCGCCCGGAGGCCTGACCAGGCACTATGCCGTGGCGGCTCGCCCCGCCCCGGAATGAACGCCGCATCTCCCAGGTTCTAGCCTGGGAGATGCGGCGTTTTCACGCCATGTGGAAGCAGAGGAACGAGGCACAGATGACCGACCCGGTGACGCTGGACGGCGAGCGTTCTATCGCCGAGTTCGACGAGAAGCGAGCGGAGAACGCCGTCCGCGAACTGCTCATCGCGGTCGGAGAGGACCCGGACCGTGAGGGCCTGCGCGAGACCCCGGCGCGGGTGGCGCGGGCGTACCGGGAGATCTTCGCCGGGCTGTGGCAGGAGCCGGAGGACGTCCTGACGACGACGTTCGACCTCGGCCACGACGAGATGGTGCTCGTCAAGGACATCGAGGTCTATTCGACGTGCGAGCACCACCTGGTGCCGTTCCGGGGCGTGGCCCACGTCGGCTACATCCCGTCGACCACGGGCAAGATCACGGGCCTGTCGAAGCTGGCCCGCCTGGTGGACGTCTACGCCCGCCGGCCGCAGGTCCAGGAGCGGATGACGACGCAGATAGCCGACTCCCTGATGGAGATCCTGGAGCCGCGCGGTGTGATCGTGGTCGTCGAGTGCGAGCACATGTGCATGTCGATGCGCGGCATCCGCAAGCCCGGCGCCAAGACGATCACGTCGGCGGTGCGCGGCCAGCTGCGGGACTCGGCGACGCGCAACGAGGCGATGAGCCTCATCATGGCGCGGTGACCGGACGGCCGGCGGCGCGGCCCGGCAGTCAGGCCGCTCGGGCCGCGCCGCCGTTGTCGTCGTCGTCCTCGGGCAGTCTGCAGACCCGCTCGAGGAAGATCGCCGCCGCGATGACCGCCATGCCGGCCACCACCGCGAATCCGGCGTAGATCGCCTGGTCGCGGCGGGCGGGGACGTCGAGCGAGCCCAGCAGGAACACCCCCGTGCCGCCGTACATCCCGCTGACCAGCGCCGCCACCAGGGCGCTCGCCTGGCCGAAGACCACCGCGCGGGCGGCCATCAGCGGCTCGACGCCCTTGGCGCCCGGGCGCCGTTCGCGCTGGGCGCGCAGCCGGGCCCGGATCGAGAGCGCGGTCGCCGCGAGGACGGCCGCGATGGCCGCCAGCACGATCGGGGCGGCGAGCGGCACGCTCGGCAGCGTCCCCAGCGAGTCCCACAGGCGGGCGCCGCCCCAGGACAGGACCCCTGCCGCGGCGAAGAGACCGGCCAGCACACCGAGCCGTAGTTGCTTCACCGAGAAAGCCGCCCTTCGCCTGTTGCTCCCGACTGTGCACGGCCGCCGTGCGCGACCGTGCCGTACGAGCCTAACGACTACTCGGGCAGGCGCAGTTCCAGGTCGCCGCGCGGCTGGACGCTGCCGACGCCGACACCGGCCAGCAGCTCGGCCACCGCGCCGCGGCCCGGCAGCTGGGCCTCCGGCTCGACGTCGTGCCACGGGGCGAGCACGAAGGCGCGCTGGTGGGCGCGGGGGTGCGGCAGCGTGAGCTCCGGGTCGTCGGACACCACATCCGCGTAGGCGACGATGTCGACGTCGATGGTGCGCGGGCCCCAGCGCTCCGTGCGGACCCGGTCGAAGGCCTCCTCGATGGCCTGGCCGCGCTCGAGGAGGGAGGACGGCGGAAGCGTCGTCCTGATCATGACCACCGCGTTGAAGTACGACGGCTGGCTGCCGGGGTCGACGCCCCACGGCTCCGTCTCGTAGACCGGGGAGACGGCCTTCACCCGCAGGCCAGGGGTGTCCTCGAGCGCGTCGATGGCGCCCTGAAGGGTCTCCAGCCGGTTGCCCAGGTTGGAGCCGAGGGAGATCACGGCGTCCTTGGGATTGGACAGAGTGACATCGGCGGCATCGACCTGCTCCGTGACGGAGGACGGCACCGGCTGCACGGTCGGGTCGCTTGCTGCCTGATTCATACTCGGCTCCGGGTGATCGTGATGGTGACGTCGTCGAAGGGCACCGTGATCGGGGCGTCCGGCTTGTGCACCACCACCTCGACCTCCTGGACGACATCGTGTTTGAGGCACACCTGGGCGATCCGCTCCGCCAGCGTCTCGATCAGGTCGACCGGGTCGCCCTCGACGACGGCGACGGTCTCCTCGGCCACCACGCCGTAGTGGACGGTCTTCGACAGGTCGTCGTCGGCCGCCGCGGGGCGGGTGTCCAGGCCGAGCACCAGATCGACGATGAAGGTCTGGCCCTCGTCCCGCTCCTTGGGGAAGACGCCGTGGTGCCCGCGGGCCTTGAGGCCGCGCAGCGCGACACGATCCACGCGAATCACTCCTGCTTCTGTAGGTCCTCGGGCACCTGGCCACATGCGGATGGCTCGGTGCCCGCCGTCGAATCTACCTGCGAGCACCGACATGACGTGCCCACGGGGCCGGGGGCGGCTCACGTGGGGCTGGTAGCCGCGTATACCCCGTCGACGGCGGCGACGAACCCCTCTGCCCGGCCCCTACCCACTTACGAGGAGCTGTTCTCGTCTTCTTCGCCGTCTGTTTCCGTCAGAACGGGCGATCCGTGGTGCGACCAGATCTTCCAGCCGTCCAGGGTGCGGCGGAACACGTTCGTGGCGACGACCAGCTGCCCGACGAGCGGCCCGAGCTCGCCCCCGTCCTCCGCGGGGCCGCCGCTGAGGATGTTCTCCGTGCAGGTCACCAGGGCCGTGTCACCGGCCACGCTCACCTTCACGTCGGTGAGGAAGAACTGGATGTACTCCGTGTTCGCCATGATCAGCGCGTACGAGCGCAGGACCTCGCCGCGGCCCGTCAGGACCGGCCAGCCGGGGTGGATGCAGGAGATGTCGTCGTCCAGCCAGAGGCCGGAGAGCTCGTCGAAGTCGCCGCGTTCCATCGTCTCGTAGAAGGCCGTGTTGGCCTGCTCCACGAGCTCCGTGTCTGTCTGGCTCACCGGGCTCCCTCGACGGCCCGGGCGACTCGCACGGCGTCGGCCGTGGCCCGTACTTCGTGGACCCGGACCGCCCAGGCGCCTTCGTGGGCGGCGATGGCCGAGACCGCGGCGGTGGCGGCGTCCCGTTCGCGGGCCGGCGGGGGCGCGCCGTCCCTGGCCAGGACCCGGCCGAGGAAGCGCTTGCGGGAGGCGGCCACGAGCACGGGCCGGCCGAGGGCGCGCAGCTCGGCGAGGTGCGCGACGAGGGCGAGGTCGTGCTCGGCCTGCTTGGCGAAGCCGAGGCCCGGGTCGATGACGATGCGCTCGGGCGCGATCCCGCCCTCGACGACGGCCTCCATCCGGGCGCGCAGTTCCCGGGCGACCTCCGCGACCACGTCGCCGTAGACGGCGCGGCTGTTCATGTCCTCGCTGAAGCCGCGCCAGTGCATCACCACGAACGGGACGCCCGTCGCTGCCACGACCGGGACCATCCGGGGGTCGGCGAGCCCGCCGCTGACGTCGTTGACCAGGACCGCGCCCGCCGAGACCGCCTGCTGGGCGACGCCGGAGCGCATGGTGTCGACGGAGACGGTGACGCCCTCGGAGGCGAGGCCCCGTACGACGGGGACGACCCGGCGCAGCTCCTCGTCCTCGTCGACGCGGCTGGCGCCGGGCCGGGTGGACTCGCCGCCGACGTCGATCAGATCGGCGCCCTGGGCGACCAGGTCGAGACCGCGCTTGATCGCGGCCGTGGTGTCGAACCAGCGGCCGCCGTCGGAGAAGGAGTCCGGCGTCACATTGACGACTCCCATGACCGCACAGCGGTCCCACTCCGGCAGTCCTTCGGCCGTGCCCCGTCCGCGCAACGTACTCATGGCCCCACCCTAGGGCTTGTCCGGACCCGGACACGGCCCGCCCGGCGCACGGGCGCCGGGCGGCACGGGTACGCCTGCCCCAGGCCGGCGGGGCAGGTCGACCGGTCGCGGCGCGTCAGCTCCCCAGACATGCCGTCCGCCCCCGGGGGACGAAGTGGATGACGGCCTTCAGGTCGCCGTACGGGGACGTCCCCGGCCCGTCGTCGGTGCGGTCACGGGCGCGGTGGGCCTGGGTGTCGTGGCCGTCCCGTTCGATGCGCTGCACCGTCCGGCGAGCGCTGTGCGGCGCGCGCCCGGCCGGGGAGAAATCCGCGGCGTCCACCACCGCCTCGTCGCCGGGCTCCACGCAGCCGAGTCCGGTCTCGCGGGACCAGACCTCGCAGCCGGTCTTGGAGCAGCCCGTCACCGCGGGCGTCCAGGAGCGCGCCTTCGCCTCGTCCATGAAGCGTTCGATGGCGCCCGGCCATGCCTCGACGTCGCCGAGTGGGTCGCCGCCGGCGAGCATCACGCCGGAGACGACGCGGTAGCGGACGGCGGCCTTGCCACTGGGGGAGAAGACGACGCCCTTGTCGCGGCGGGCGACGTGGCCGAGCGGGTCGCGGACGCCGTGGAGTGCGAGCAGGTCGCGCAACCGGCGCTCGTCGTCCCCGGTGACGCGGGCGGCGGGGCGCTCGGGGCGCAGGGCGAGGTAGCCGGTGGTGACCACGGTCAGCAGGCCGAGTGCGCCGAGGCAGTGGCCGACCGTCCAGGAGACGCCGGCGGAGTACCGGAGGGGGCCCTCGAAGCCGGCCAGCCCGTAGATGACGTGCTCCAGGCGGTCGGTGAGCCCCGGGCTGCCGACGATCCGGCCGGGGTGGGCGCTGACGGTCACCAGGCCGAGGACGAGCGAACCGGCGCCCATCAGCACGAAGTTCGTCAGCGCGCGCCAGCGGCTGCGCGGGTCGGGCGGCGCCGTGAACGCGACCCGGTGGCGCAGCAGCAGCCCCAGCAGCGCCAGGGAGAGCAGCGCGCCGACGACCGAGTGGCGGTGGACCAACTGCGCGACGGCCCCGGCGGGCAGCAGGACGACGGCGGCCCGCCAGGCCCGGCACTTGTGGCGTTTGATCCCACGGGCGAGCAGGAGCAGCAGCACGCCCGCGCTCAGGGAGAGCGCGGCGGCGACCGGTCCGGCGGCGCCGGGGAGCGCCTCGGCGATCGTGTGCGTGCGGCTGTGCCGGAAACGGGGGAGGATCCCGGCCGCGATGTCGACCAGCCCGACGGCCGTGACCGCCGTGCCGGCGAGGGCCGGGACCGTCCCGGGCCGTGGTCCGCGCGGGAGGCGGCGTACCCGGTCCGGCGCCGATCGTGATGTGTCCCCATCTACCGTTGCAGACATCGCTTCCCGTGACTTCCGTGATGCGCGTGATCGCGGATCGGATTCCGCGCCCAAGACCGCATATCGGTCGGCCCGGACGATTCGCGCCCTCTAGGACGGGACTTCGGGAAGGGGGGTTCATCCGCGCCCGGGAATTCGTGGACAGGGCAGCCACTTCGGGCGGCGCACGGGCCGACCGGCACAGGGGCCGCGCCGCGTGGCTCGGCGCGGCCGGCTCAGCGCTTCGTGACGGGGCCGACCGGCGGGACCGTCGCGATGGACTCCAGGGCGACCTCGGCACGGGCGATCTCCTGCGCGTCGGCGTCGATCGAGCGGCGCAGCGCCTCGTGCAGCCGGGCCGGGGTGAGGACACCGAGGAACCGGCCCGTCTCCTCCTTGTCGATCACCGCGATCCAGCCCGCGTCGTGCTGGAGCATCGTGGAGAACGCCTGCTTGAGCGAGGCGCCGACCGGCAGCCACGCCTCCATCCGGCGGGCATGGTCGCGTACGGCGCCGGGTCGGCCGGCCCGCTCGGCGGAGATCCAGCCGTGCAGGTTGTCGTCGCCGTCCAGGACGACGGCCCAGCGGGCGCCGAGGTCGCGGGGGAGCGGGTCGTCGAGGTGGACGACCGGCGGCTGTTCCAGGTCCGCCGCCTCGATGGGGGTCACGGAGAGCCGTTTGAGCCCGCGGTCGGCGCCGACGAAGTCGGCCACGTACTCGGTGGCGGGGGTGCCGAGGACGGCGGCAGGCGCGTCGAACTGCTCGATCCTGCCCTGCCCGTAGACGGCGATACGGTCCCCGAGGCGTACGGCCTCCTCGATGTCGTGGGTGACGAACAGGACCGTCTTGCGGACCTGGGACTGGAGCTTCAGGAACTCGTTCTGCAGATGCTCGCGCACGACCGGGTCGACCGCGCCGAACGGCTCGTCCATCAGCAGCACCGGCGGGTCGGCCGCCAGCGCCCGGGCCACGCCGACGCGCTGGCGCTGGCCGCCGGAGAGCTGCTCGGGGTAGCGGTCGCCGTGGACGGACGGGTCCAGGCCGACCAGTTCGAGCAGTTCGGCGGCGCGGGCGCGGGCCTTGGCGCGTTTGACGCCGAGGAGGTGGGGGACGGTCGCGGTGTTCTCCAGCACCGTCTTGTGCGGGAAGAGACCGACCTGCTGGATCACATAACCGATACGGCGGCGCAGTTCGACGGGGTCGGTCCGGGCGATGTCCCGGCCGTCGACGAGGATCCGGCCGGAGGTCGGTTCGATGAGCCGGTTGACCATCTTCATGGTGGTGGTCTTGCCGCAGCCCGACGGTCCGACGAGCGTGACCAGTTCACCCTCCGCGACCTCGAACGAGAGGTCGTCCACGGCGCTGGTGCCGTCGGGGTACCGCTTGGTGACGTGCTCGAATCGGATCATGATCCCCCCATGGTGACGAAGGCTGTGTGGAAGCAATGGTGCTCCAACGCGGCCGTCCTGGACGATTGCGCGGCCGTTCTGGAGGAATGTCAGTGGCCGGGGATAGGGTCGCGGGCAGTGGTCGGCAACAGGCGCGGACACGGGAGCGTTATCAGGCGTATCAGGAGTGTCGGCGGCGGCATCACGGGGGAGGGGGGAACCGGTGGGTCCGGGGTGGGAAAGTGCTGAACTGGCGGCGCAGAGCTGTCTCGCGGCCAACGAATGGATCTGCGGCGAGTATCTGCGCACGCGCAGCGACGAGTTGACCGAAGCGACCGTCCAGCATGTGTGGATCACCGTCGCGTCGGTGCTGCTCGGCCTGGCGGTCGCCTTCCCGCTGGCCCTGCTGGCCCGTGCCAGGCCGCGGTTCGCCGGTCCCGTGCTGGGGCTGACCACCCTGCTCTACACGATCCCGTCGCTGGCCATGTTCTCGCTGCTGCTGCCGTTCTTCGGGCTGTCGGCGGCGCTGGTGGTGACCGGGCTCGTGCTCTACTCCCTCACCATCCTCGTGCGGAACATCCTGGCCGGGCTCGAAGCGGTCCCGGCCGAGGCCCGTGAGGCGGCCCGCGGCATGGGCTACGGCCCGGCGCGGATGCTGTGGGAGGTGGAACTGCCGCTCGCGCTGCCCGCGTTGATGGCGGGCATACGGATCGCGACCGTGTCCACGGTCGCGCTGACGACGGTCGGCGCGCTCGTCGGCCAGGGCGGGCTCGGCAATCTCATCGACGACGGCGTGCAGACCACGTTCAAGGCGCAGGTGCTGACCGCCTCCGTGCTGTGCGTGCTGCTGGCGGCCGTCGCCGATCTGCTGCTCCTCGGCGCCCAGCGGCTGCTCACCCCCTGGACCCGGATACGCGCGGCGGAGGCGAAGCCCTGATGGACGCGGTCACCGGCGCGTGGACCTGGCTCACCACCGGGGCCAACTGGTCCGGCGAGTCCGGCGCCTGGCACCGGCTCGTCGAGCATCTGTACGTCAGCGGGGCCGCGCTCGTCCTGGCCTGTGCGATCGCGCTGCCGGTCGCCCTGTGGCTGGGGCACATCGGCAGGGGCGGCGCACTGGCGGTCAACATCTCCAATGCCGGTCGGGCGATCCCCGTGTTCGCGGTGCTCGCCCTGTTCATGCTCACACCGCTGCGCAGCGCCGGGTACGCGCCGACGATCATCGCGCTGGTGCTGTTCGCGGTGCCGCCGCTGCTGACCAACGCGTACGTGGGCATGCGCGAGGTGGACCGGGCGGTGGTGGAGGCCGCCAGGGGGATGGGCATGTCGGGCGGCCAGGTCTTCCTGCGGGTCGAACTGCCGCTCGCGTACCCCCTGCTGATGACCGGGCTGAGGTCCGCCGCCGTCCAGGTGGTGGCGACGGCCACGATCGCCTCGATGGTCGGACAGGGCGGCCTCGGCCGCATCATCACCGCCGGATTCAACACCTACGACACACCGCAGGTGGTTGCGGGCGCACTGCTCGCGGCGCTGCTGGCCCTGCTTGTGGAAGGGGTGCTGGTGGCCGCCGACCGGCTGCTGAGCCCCCTGCGCAAGTCCGTGCCGTCGTCCGGCTGACGGCACTCCAACTCCTTTTTCGTACTGCTTCCATGACGCTGTGGACGGAGATCCTGATGACCAAGACCTCGCGCATCGCGGGTGTTGCACTGGCCGTGGCCGCCCTGACGGGCGCCCTCGCCGGGTGCGGCGGCGACTCCCTCGAAGGGGAGAAGGACAGCGCCTCGTCCCCGGGCGGGTCGGGCAAGAAGGGCACGCTCGTCGTCGGCGCTGCCGCGTTCACCGAGTCCAAGGTGCTCGCCGAGCTGTATGCGCAGATCCTGCGGGACGCCGGCTACCAGACGTCGATCACCACGGTGAAGAACCGCGAGCTGTACGAACCGTCCCTCGAGAAGGGCGAGATCGACGTCGTACCGGAATACGCGGCGACGCTCGCCGAATTCCTCAACGCGAAGGTGAACGGGCCCAAGGCGACCGAGGAGAAGCCCGTCGCGTCGGGTGATGTCGCCGCGACCGTGAAGGCGCTCACCGAGCTCGCCGAACCGCGCGGACTGAAGGTGCTGCCCGCCGGGGAGGCCGTCGATCAGAACGCGTTCGCCGTGACGAAGGAATTCGCGGAGAAGAACAAGCTCACGTCCCTTTCCGATCTCGGCGGTTCGAAGCTGAAGGTGAAGATCGCGGCCGGTGACGAGTGCGAGGTGCGGCCCTTCTGCGCGCCGGGCCTGAAGAAGACATACGGCATCGACGTGGCGGGTATCGACCCCAAGGGCGTCGGCACTCCCCAGGCCAAGCAGTCCGTCAAGGACGGTGTGAACCAGCTGGTGCTGACCTACACCACCGACGGCACCCTCGCGAGCTACGACCTGGTGGTCCTGGAGGACGACAAGAAGCTGCAGAACGCGGACAACGTCCTTCCGGTCGTCAACGCGAAGGACGCCGGCAGCCAGGAGATCGCCGATGCCCTCGCGAAGCTCACCAAGGCGCTGACCACTGAGGATCTCGCCGAGATGAACCGCAAGGTCGACGGGGAACGCGCCAAGCCGGAGGACGTCGCGAAGGCCTATCTGGAGGCGGAAGGGCTTCTTCGTAAGTGACCGGAGGGCGGCCCGGCGTTCTCGGCCAGAGATTTGCCGGGCCGACACCCCATTCGGAGGCTACACACGGTAAATTTCGGGCCATGCCACGAGGACGCCACCGTCATTCCCCTCCCCTGCACAAGCTGCTGCCCCCCTCGGCCGTGGCCGGAGCGTCGGTTCTGTGCGCCCTCGGCGCGTGGTTCGCCGGCAATGCGGTCGTGCTGCGTCTCCTGGTCGCGGCAGCGGCGGCCGCCGCGGTCACCGGTGCCGTCCTCATGCGCAGTTGGGACCGCAGCGCCGGTCGCAGGGTCGCCGAGCTGACCCGCGGTCGCGCCGGCGACCAGTGGAAGGCGGAGGAGCGGATCGCCGAGCTCGAGGCGGACGTCGAGGAGTCCCGCGAGCTGCGTCTCAAGCTCGACGCGAGGCTGCGCGCCAAGCGGGTCGAGCTGGCCGCGCTGCGGAACGAGCACGCGTCGCTGCTGCGGCGGTACGCCACCGCGGAGACGGAGCGGGCCAGCGCCCTGGAGGGCCGCCGCCAGCTCGCGATCGAGGCGGCCGCGCCGGCGAAGGAACTGCCGCCCGCGGGTTCCACGCCGACCCCGGCGACGTTTCTGCGCGCCGCCAAGGCGCTGGAGAACCTGTCGCGCAACGCCGCGGCCCAGGAGGCCGGGCGCATCGCGGAGGAGGCCCGGCGCCGGGACCTCGCGGAGCGCGCCCGGGAGGCGGACGAGCCGCAGGGGAAGCACGCGGCGGGCGGTGGGGCCGCCGAGCAGCGTGTGCGCCCGCCGTCCGCCCTCCCCGCCCGTCCGGTCCCGGCAGCGGCCGCGATCGTTCCCTACGGCGCCCAGCGGTCCCGCGTGAAGCGGCCCGAGGGCGGCTTCGACTTCTTCGGCACGGCAGCCGAGGGATCTGCCCAGGCGCCCGGCACCGGTGGCGGCGCGACCGCGTCGGGAACCGGCTCCATGAGGGCCGTCGAGGCCCCCGGCACCCAGAAGGCGATCGAGGCCGTGCAGCACGAGGACCTCGCCGATGTGGTGGGCGAGGAGGCCCTCGCCGCGCAGCGCGTCGTGTGCCCGCGCGCGGTCGGCAAGGTCATCGACCTGACGGCGCACGACGAGACGGAGCAGCTGGACGTGGCCGAGCTGCGCAACGCGGTGTCGTAGCGCTGACGCCACCCGCCGGTGGCCCGGAGCGGCCCGGCGCCGGCTGTGCGCCCGCCCGGGTGCTACTTGTCGATGTCGCCGACGACGAAGAACAGCGACCCCAGGATCGCGACCATGTCAGCGACCAGCGTCCCCGGCAGCAGCACGGCCAGCGCCTGGATGTTGTTGTACGACGCCGAGCGGAGCTTGAGGCGGTAGGGCGTCTTCTCGCCCTTGGAGACCAGGTAGTAGCCGTTGATGCCGAGCGGGTTCTCGGTCCACGCGTACGTGTGGCCCTCGGGCGCCTTGAGCACCTTCGGCAGCCGCTGGTTGATCGGACCGGGCGGCAGCTCCTCGATCCGGTCGAGACAGGCGTCCGCCAGCTCCAGCGCGTTGTGCGTCTGCTCCAGCAGGACCTCGAAGCGGGCCAGACAGTCGCCCTCCTGCCGGGTCACCACCCTGAGGGTGTCCTGCAGTTCGCCGTAGGCGAGGTAGGGCTCGTCCCGGCGCAGGTCGAAGTCGACTCCCGAGGCCCGGGCGATCGGGCCGCTAACGCCGTACGCGTGGACCGCCTCCGGAGAGAGCACGCCCACGCCCCGGGTCCGGCCGCGGAAGATCTCGTTGCCTACGACCAGGCGGTCGTACACGTCCATCCGCGAGCGGACGTCGGCGATCGCCCTGCGCGCCCGGCCGAGCCAGCCTGCGGGAAGGTCCTCCTTGAGGCCGCCGACCCGGTTGAACATGTAGTGCATCCGGCCGCCGGAGATCTCCTCCATCACCGTCTGGAGCTCCTCGCGCTCGCGGAACGCGTGGAAGACGGGCGTGATCCCGCCCAGCTCCAGCGGGTAGGAGCCGAGGAACATCAGGTGGTTGAGGACCCGGTTCAGCTCGGCGAGGAGCGTACGGGACCACACCGCGCGCTCCGGGACCTCCATGCCGAGCATCCGCTCGACGGCCATGACGACGCCGAGTTCGTTCGAGAAGGCGGAGAGCCAGTCGTGCCGGTTCGCCAGCACCACGATCTGCCGGTAGTCGCGGGCCTCGAAAAGCTTCTCCGCGCCGCGGTGCATGTACCCGACGACCGGCTCGGCCTGCCGGATGCGCTCGCCGTCCAGCACCAGGCGCAGACGGAGCACGCCGTGCGTGGAGGGGTGCTGGGGTCCGATGTTGAGCACCATGTCGGTGCTCTCCGCCGCGCCGCCGATGCCGACCGTCGTCTCCGTCATGCGCACCAGTCTCTCAGAGCCGGTCACACCCGCTGCATGAGCCAGGTGAAGTCGCCGAGCCCGCCCCGGGCGGTCAGTTCCGCCGCCTCACCGGCCCGGGCGAGCGCGCGGACGTAGCCCGCCGGGTCCGACGTCGCCCGGGCGAGCGGCGGCCGCTCCCCGCTCACGCCCAGCCTCCGCAGCGCCTCCCGCTGGCCGACCAGCTCGGCCCCCAGCCCGGCGCACGCGTCGAGCGCCACATGGGCCGTGAGGTCGCAGCTCCCGTCCGGCACGGGGCGCACCTCGCGGCCGTCTCGGAAGCCCGTCAGCGTGCCGCACGGAGGCCGGGCCCCGGCCGTGTGCGCGTAGTCGACGGCGACGGCGAGGCCGGCGCCCAGGGCACCCGCCGCCGCCCGCCACGCCTCGTCCCTGGGGGCGCCGATCTCGGCGCGGGCGCCCGGTTCGGTCAGCGGCCACCAGCGCGCCAGCCAGGCGGCGTCCGAGCCGGTGACCTTCTCGCCGAGGCGCTCCTCGCCGTCCGCGCGGACCAAGACCCGGCGGACCTCCCCGGCCGCGTCGGCCTCCGCGACGTCCACGGGGACGTTGTCGAGCCATTCGTTCGCGAACAGCAGCCCGCCGAGCCCTGTGGGGATCTCGGAGGTCCACTCGATGCGCGGGTCGAGGCCCGCGGGCCGGTCCGCCCGTTCGACGCCGTACGCGCGGACTCTGTACCCGGGCGGCAGGGCGGCGAGCACACCCGTGAGCAACTCGCCCCGGCCCGCCCCGACGTCGATCAGCGCCGGCTCCTCGAGCCCCAGCGACTCCGCGGTGCCGGTCAGCAGCCGTGCGACGGCGGCGGCGAACAGCGGCGAGGCGTGGACCGAGGTGCGGAAGTGCCCGGCCGGTCCCTCCGGCCGCAGATAGAAACCCCCGGGCCCGTACAGCGCTTCCTCCGCGGCCGCCCGCCACCCGCGCCACTCACCCGTCTCATACGTCACGGGCCCAAGTCTCCACCTTGCGGAGTATGCCTCCGCCCACCGGATCGGCCCTCCGGTTGACCCCTGCACCTTTCTGTCTTCCCTACTCTGGGTTACGTGCAGCTCCTCTACGACTTCATCCGCAGGAACCCGACGGGCATCGACACCTTCTGGGCTGTCATGCTCCTCGGGTTCTCCTCGATGTGGGTGGTCCAGGAGCCGGAGGGCCCCGGGGAGACGGCTGCCGCCGCGCTCACCGTGCTGGCCCTGTGCCTGGTGGTGGCACTGCGCCGCCGGATGCCGCAGCACATGCTGCTCCTGACGGGGGCGACGGGCGTCGCCCAGTTGGTCTTCGACGTCCCCGTCAACCCGGCGGACTTCGCGATGCTGGTCATCATCTACACCGTCGCGGCGGCCGGCAGTCCGCGGTGGGCGTCCCGGCTGGCGCTCGCCGGCGGTCTCTGCGCGGCCTCCTTGGCGCAGGTCCGCTGGCCGACGGAGGCCGAGTCGACGCTCAGCAGGGTGTTCATCACCGTGATCATGAGCCTGCCGTTCGTGCTGGCCTGGGTGCTCGGCGACTCGATACGCACCCGGCGCGCCTACTTCGACCAGCTGGAGGAGCGGGCCACCCGGCTCGAGAAGGAGCGCGAGGCGCAGGCCAAGGTCGCGGTGGCGGCCGAGCGCGCCAGGATCGCCCGCGAACTGCACGACGTCGTCGCCCACAACGTGTCCGTGATGGTGGTGCAGGCCGACGGCGCCGCCTATGTGCTGGACGCCGCCCCCGACCAGGCCAAGCAGGCCCTGGAGACCATTTCGAGCACCGGCCGCCAGGCGCTCGCCGAGATGCGCCGACTGCTCGGCGTGCTGCGCACCGGCGACGGCCCGGAGAGCGGCGAGTACGTGCCCCAGCCCGATGTGCAGCAGATCGAGGACCTGGTCGAGCATGTGCGCGGCGCGGGCCTGACCGTGGACTTCAAGATCGAGGGAACGCCCCGGCCGCTGCCCAGCGGCGTCGAGCTCACCGCCTACCGGATCGTCCAGGAGGCGCTCACCAACACCCGTAAGCACGGCGGCCCCGAGGCCGGCGCCAGCGTCCGCCTCGTCTACTTCGACGACGGCCTCGGCCTGCTCGTCGAGGACGACGGCCGGGGCGCCTCGCACGAGCTGTACGAGGACGGCGGCGCGGACGGGCACGGCCACGGTCTCATCGGGATGCGCGAACGCGTCGGTATGGTCGGCGGCACGCTGGACGCCGGGCCGCGGCCGGGCGGAGGCTTCCGGATCAGTGCGCTGCTGCCGCTCAAGCCCGCCCACTAGAGCCACTACAGACCGAGGGACGGAACCCACATGTCCATCCGCGTGATGCTCGTCGACGACCAGGTGCTGCTGCGCACCGGCTTCCGCATGGTGCTCGCCGCCCAGCCGGACATGGAGGTCGTCGCGGAGGCCGGGGACGGCGCGGAGGCGATCGAGATCCTGCGGTCCACGGCCGTCGACGTCGTGCTCATGGACGTACGCATGCCGAGGCTCGACGGGGTCGAGGCGACGCGGCGCATCTGCGAGGAGCCGGGCGCCCCGAAGGTGCTGATCCTGACCACGTTCGACCTCGACGAGTACGCCTTCTCCGGGCTGAAGGCGGGCGCCAGCGGCTTCATGCTCAAGGACGTGCCGCCCGCCGAGCTGCTCGGCGCGATCCGCTCCGTGCACAGTGGCGACGCGGTCGTGGCGCCGTCGACCACACGGCGGCTGCTGGACCGCTTCTCCCCCCTGCTGCCGAGCGTGGGCCCCGAACCGCGCCACAAGGAGGTGGAGAGGCTCACCGAGCGGGAGCGCGAGGTGATGCTGCTCGTCGCCCAGGGACTGTCGAACGGCGAGATCGCGGCCCGGCTCGTCCTCTCGGAGGCGACCGTCAAGACCCACGTCGGCCGCATCCTCACCAAGCTCGGCCTGCGCGACCGCGTGCAGGTGGTGGTGCTCGCCTACGAGACCGGGCTGGTCAGGGCGGGCGGCGGCGCGGCCTAGTCGGAGGCGCCGCGGGCCCGCGCCTCAATCGCCGGCGGGGCTGGGTGTGCCCGGCGGGCTGGGGTGCCGCGCAGCGGCATTTCCAGCCTGGCCGGCGATTGGGGCCACCGCGCGGAGCGCGGTACCGGGGTCCGGGGCTTGCCCCGGTTCGGGAAGGGGCGGGGTGGGAAACAGGCCCGCCGCATGCGCCACGTGGTGCTCGGGGCGCCCGGCCCGAGGTGACCGCCGGCTACTGCGTCACCGGCGCCGGCAGGCTCACGCGGCGGACGAAGTCCGCGACCGCCGCCGTCACGTCCTGTTCCGTCCACGCCAGTCCCTCCGCCGCGACCGTCACCTCCGTGACCGAGACGCCCGGCGGGCACCCCTGGGAGAACCACCGGCGGAAGAGCGTCACGCCTGTCTCCTCCGACTGCGTCACCGCCGCCTCGTTGAGCAGCTCGGTCCCGTACGGGAGCCACACCTGGAACTGGTGCGTATGCGGGACGGGCGGGTGGATGCGGGACCAGGGGACGCCGGAGGCGCGCAGCGCGGCGGTGAGCGCGGCCGCGACGACCTTCGCGTGGGCCACGTACGACGGCAGCCGCGGCAGTTCCCGTTCGAGCCCGGCCAGCGCCGACAGCGCCGCCGGGTACTGCTGGAACAGCAGGCCCCCGTACCGGTGCCGCCAGGCGCGTGCCTCGTCGATCAGCTGCGCGGGGCCGGCGAGCGCGGCGCCCGAGATGCCGTCCAGGGACTTGTAGAACGACACGTACACGCTGTCCGCCAGTGCGGCGATCTCGTCCAGTGGGCGGCCGAAGTGCGGGGCGCACTCCCACAGACGCGCGCCGTCGAAGTGCACCACCGCGTCAAGCTCCCGTGCCGCGTCCACCACGGCCACCAGCTCGTCCCAGGAGGGCAGGACGAAGCCGGCGTCCCGCAGAGGCAGTTCGAGCATCAGCGTGCCGAAGGGCTCGTCGCAGTCGAGGACCTCTTCCGCCGTGGGCAGCCGCGGCTCGGTGGTCGGGTGGACCGTGCGCAGCCCGCTCACCACGGACAGGGCGGAGCGTTCGTGGACCTCCGGATGGGCCTGCGGGTGCAGGGCGACCGTGGCGTTCTGGGTGCGCGCCGCCCAGCAGCGGAGGGCGACCTGCTGCGCCATCGTCCCGGTCGGGAAGAACGCCGCGGCGGGGAGGCCGAGCAGTGCGGCCGTCCGCCGCTCCAGCTCCTCGACGACCCCGTTGCCGTACACGTCGGTCCAGTCGTCCAGGTCGTACACCTCGCCCGCGGCCTCGGCCAGCGCCGCGAGACGTTCCGAGAGCCGCCGGTCGGCGGAGGACCGCGCGAGCACGCGGTCCGAGGCGCGCCACGCGGCGAGCCGCCGCTTCCGCTCGTCCCCCTGCCACCCAGTCGCGTCGTGCTCGCTCGTGTCCCGTTCGTACGTCCCGCTCGTGTCCGTCACGGTCCGATCATCGCCCACAGCCTGTGGACAACCGCGGGGCTCCCGGAAACGCTGGCGTAGCATCGTCACGAGAAATCGTCCGGTACCCCCGCGGACTGGAACGGAAGGCACCGCCGCGTGAACGCCACAGCACCACAGGACCCGCTCGACCCGCGGGACCGCCCCGCCCGTCTGACCGTCGGAGTGGTCGGAGCGGGCCGCGTAGGACCCGCGCTCGCCGCGTCCCTGCAGCTTGCCGGGCACCGGCCGGTCGCGGCGTCAGGAGTGTCCGACCAGTCCGTCCGCCGGGCCGCCGCCCTGCTCCCCGACGTACCCCTGGTGCCGCCCGCCGACGTGCTCGCCCGCGCCGAGCTGGTGCTGCTGACCGTCCCCGACGACGCGCTGCCCGGCCTGGTCGAGGGCCTCGTCGAGACCGGTGCGGTACGGCCCGGTCAGCTGCTCGTGCACACCTCCGGCAGGTACGGCACCAAGGTGCTCGAGCCCGCCCTGCGGGCAGGGGCCCTGCCGCTCGCCCTGCACCCCGCGATGACCTTCACCGGCACCGCGGTGGACGTGCAGCGGCTGGCCGGCTGCTCCTTCGGTGTGACCGCCCCCGAGGAGCTGCGGCTGGCCGCGGAGGCGCTCGTCATCGAGATGGGCGGCGAGCCCGAGTGGATCGAGGAGCAGAACCGCCCGCTCTACCACGCAGCCCTGGCGCTGGGCGCCAACCACCTCGTCACGCTCGTCGCCCAGTCCATGGAGCTGCTGCGCACGGCGGGCGTCAGCGCCCCCGACCGGATGCTCGGCCCGCTCCTCGGGGCCGCCCTGGACAACGCCCTGCGCTCCGGCGACGCCGCCCTGACCGGGCCGGTCGCCCGGGGCGACGCGGGCACCGTCGCCGCCCACGTGGCCGAGCTGCGCGAGCACGCGCCCGCCGCCGTCGCCGGCTATCTCGCGATGGCGCGGACGACCGCCGACCGCGCCCTCGCGCACGGCATGCTCAAGCCGGAGCTCGCGGAGGACCTGCTGGGCGTGCTGGCCGAAGGGGACCTGCGATGAGCCGCGACCTCGAACTCGTACCGACGCGCGAGGATCTCCGGTACGTCGTCGAGCACCACGGCGTGCCCGGCCGCACCGCCGTCGTCATGACCATGGGAGCCCTCCACGAGGGCCACGCCACCCTGATCCGCGCCGCCCGCGAACGGGTCGGCCGCAAGGGCTTCGTGATCGTCACCCTCTTCGTCAACCCGCTGCAGTTCGGCGCCGGCGAGGACCTGGACCGCTACCCCCGCACGCTCGACGCCGACCTCAGGACCGCCGAGGAGGCGGGCGCCGACGTGGTGTTCGCGCCGTCCGTCGACGAGGTCTACCCCGGGGGCGAGCCGCAGGTCCGCATCACCGCCGGGCCCATGGGGGAGCGGCTCGAAGGCAGGACCCGGCCCGGCCACTTCGACGGGATGCTCACCGTCGTCGCCAAGCTGCTGCACCTCACCGGCCCCGACGTGGCGCTGTTCGGGCAGAAGGACGCCCAGCAGCTCGCCCTGATCCGCCGGATGGTCCGCGACCTGAACTTCCCCGTGGAGGTCGTGGGCGTCCCCACGGTCCGCGAGGAGGACGGCCTCGCCCTCTCCAGCCGCAACCGCTACCTGTCCACGGCCGAGCGGCACACCGCGCTCGCCCTCTCGCACTCCCTGTTCGCGGCCCGCGACCGCCTCGCCGCCCAACAGGCCCTGCACGCCAGGGCCGAAGCCGTGCCGGCCGCGCCCGCGCGTGCCGCCGCACTGTCCGCGCTGGGCGAGGCCCGCGCCGCGGCGGATGCCCACGCGGTCGCCCAGGCGTGGCCGCCGATCGGCGCCGACGCCGTCCGCGCGGCCGCGCGGACCGTGCTGGACGAGGCCGCGAAGGCGAACCCGCCGCTCCACCTGGACTACGTGGCCCTCGTCGACCCCGCCACGTTCGAGGACGTCGCCGACGACCACGAGGGCGAGGCGGTCCTCGCCGTCGCCGCCAAGGTCGGCTCGACCCGCCTCATCGACAACATCCCCCTGGACTTCGGCACCGCCCACGCGGGCCCCGCGCCGACCGGACCCGTACCCACCGCGACCACCACCGCACCGACCGACGGAGCCGCCTCGTGACCGGTATACGGCTGACCGCCCCCGCCCCCGGCTGGGCCGTCGAGGCAGACGTCGTCGTGGTCGGCTCCGGCGTCGCCGGACTGACGGCGGCGCTGCGCTGCGCCGCGAGCGGCCTGGACACGGTCGTCGTCACCAAGGCGCGCCTCGACGACGGTTCCACCCGCTGGGCACAGGGCGGCATCGCCGCGGCTCTCGGCGACGGCGACACCCCTGAGCAGCACCTCGAGGACACCCTCGTCGCCGGCGCGGGCCTGTGCGACGAGGCGGCGGTGCGCGCCCTCGTCACCGAGGGACCCGACGCCGTGCGCCGGCTGATCGCGACCGGCGCGCTTTTCGACACCGACCCGGCGTCCGGCGAGATCGAGCTGACCCGCGAGGGCGGCCACCACCGGCGCCGCATCGCGCACGCAGGCGGTGACGCGACCGGCGCGGAGATCTCCCGCGCCCTGGTCGACGCGGCCCGCGACAAGGGCCTGCGCACCGTCGAGAACGCCCTGGTCCTCGACCTGCTCACCGACGCGGACGGCCGCACCGCGGGCATCACCCTGCATGTGATGGGCGAAGGCCAGCACGACGGCGTCGGCGCGGTCCACGCCCCCACGGTGGTGCTGGCCACCGGCGGCATGGGCCAGATCTTCTCCGCGACCACCAACCCGGCCGTCTCCACCGGCGACGGCGTCGCCCTCGCCCTGCGGGCCGGCGCCGAGGTCTCCGACATCGAGTTCGTCCAGTTCCACCCGACCGTGCTCTTCCTCGGCGCGGACAGCGAGGGCCAGCAGCCGCTGGTCTCCGAGGCGGTACGCGGCGAGGGCGCCCACCTCGTCGACGCGGCCGGCACCCGCTTCATGGTCGGCCAGCACGAGCTGGCCGAGCTCGCCCCCCGCGACATCGTCGCCAAGGGCATCATGCGCCGTATGCAGGAACAGGGCGCCGCCCACATGTTCCTGGACGCCCGCCACTTCGGCGCGAAGATGTGGGAGCACCGTTTCCCCACCATCCTCGCCGCCTGCCGCGCCCACGGCATCGACCCGGTGACGGAGCCGATCCCCGTCGCACCGGCCGCCCACTACGCCTCCGGCGGCGTACGGACCGACCTGCACGGCCGCACCACCGTCCCCGGCCTGTACGCGTGCGGCGAGGTCGCCTGCACCGGCGTCCACGGCGCCAACCGGCTGGCCTCCAACTCGCTGCTCGAAGGGCTCGTCTTCGCCGAGCGCATCGCCGCCGACATCGCCGAGCGGCGCCCCTGGCCCACGGCCGCGCCCGCCGCGCCCCCGGAGCCGTCCCTCCTGCCGCTGATCGCGCCGGAGCAGCGCCCCGAGATCCAGCGGATCATGTCGCACGGCGCGGGCGTCCTGCGCTCCGCCGAATCGCTCGCCGCCGCGGCGGCCTCCCTCGAAGCGGTGTACGCGGACGCCCTGCACGACCAGGAGGGGTCCGGCAAGGCCGCGGAGCCCGGCGTCGAGTCCTGGGAGACCTCGAACCTGCTCTGCGTCGCCCGGGTGCTGACCGCCGCCGCGCTGGAGCGCGAGGAGACCCGCGGGTGCCACTGGCGTGAGGACCGCCCCGAGCGCGACGACGCCGAGTGGCGCCGCCATCTCGTCGTGCGGCTCGAGCCCGGCCGCCGGCTCGTCGTCAGCCGCACGGGCGCCACCGCCTTCCCGGCGACCGATATCTTGTCCGTCCCCGAAGCCCCCAGGGAGCCGTAACCGTGAGCACCCCCGATGAACGTCCGAGCCCCGTGGACGTACCGCTGATCCAGATCGGCGTCCCGGCCGGCGGTGGCTGCGGAGACGACTGCGGCTGCGCCGAGGAGGCGTACGAGTGCGGTCTCGACCCCGCGCTCGCCACGCTGCTCGCCGAGGCCGGACTCGACCCCGTCCAGGTCGAGGACATCGCGCACCTGGCCATCGAGGAGGACCTCGACGGCGGTGTCGACGTGACCAGCATGGCGACCGTCCCCCAGGACGCCGTCGCCACCGGCGACTTCACCGCCCGCGAGGCGGGCACCGTCGCCGGTCTGCGGGTCGCGGAGGCCATCCTGTCGATCGTCTGCACGACCGAGTTCGAGGTCGAGCGGCACGTCGAGGAGGGCGACCGCGTCGAGGCGGGGCAGAAGCTGCTCTCCGTCACCGCCGGCACCCGTGACCTGCTCACCGGCGAGCGCAGCGCCCTCAACATCCTCTGCCGGCTGTCCGGCATCGCCACCGCCACCCGCGCCTGGGCCGACCTGCTCGACGGCACCGGGGCGAAGGTCCGCGACACCCGCAAGACGACGCCCGGCCTGCGCGCCCTCGAGAAGTACGCGGTGCGCTGCGGCGGCGGCGTCAACCACCGCATGTCGCTGTCCGACGCGGCCCTGGTCAAGGACAACCACGTGATTGCCGCGGGCGGGGTCGCCGAGGCGTTCAAGGCCGTGCGGGACCGCTTCCCCGACCTGCCGATCGAGGTCGAGGTCGACACTCTCGACCAGGTCCGCGAGGTGCTGGACGCGGGCGCCGACCTGATCCTGCTCGACAACTTCACGCCCGCCGAGACCGAGCAGGCCGTCGCGCTCGTCGCCGGCCGCGCGATGCTCGAGTCCTCCGGGCGCCTCGCGCTCGACAACGCCCGCGCGTACGCCGAGACGGGCGTCGACTACCTCGCGGTGGGCGCGCTCACCCACTCCTCCCCGATCCTCGACATCGGCCTCGACCTCCGCGAGGTCGAACGCTGATGCTGCTCACCATCGACGTCGGCAACACCCACACCGTCCTGGGTCTCTTCGACGGCGAGGAGATCGTCGAGCACTGGCGCATCTCCACCGACTCGCGCCGCACGGCCGACGAACTCGCCGTGCTGCTGCAGGGCCTGATGGGCATGCACCCGCTGCTGGGCGAGGAGCTGGGCGACGGTATCGAGGGCATCGCGATCTGCTCCACGGTCCCCTCCGTGCTGCACGAGCTCCGCGAGGTCACCCGCCGCTACTACGGCGACGTCCCGGCCGTCCTCGTCGAACCCGGCATCAAGACCGGCGTGCCGATCCTGATGGACAACCCCAAGGAGGTCGGCGCGGACCGCATCATCAACGCGGTCGCCGCGGTCGATCTGTACGGGGGGCCGGCGATCGTCGTCGACTTCGGCACGGCCACGACGTTCGACGCGGTCAGCGCGCGCGGCGAGTACGCGGGCGGCGTGATCGCCCCCGGCATCGAGATCTCCGTCGAGGCCCTCGGCGTCAAGGGCGCCCAACTGCGCAAGATCGAGCTCGCCCGGCCGCGGAGCGTGATCGGCAAGAACACCGTCGAGGCGATGCAGTCCGGCATCGTCTACGGCTTCGCCGGTCAGGTGGACGGCGTCGTCCAGCGCATGAAGCGCGAGCTGGCGGAGGACCCGGACGACGTGACGGTGATCGCGACGGGCGGGCTGGCGCCGATGGTGCTGGGGGAGGCGGCGGCGATCGACGAGCACGAGCCGTGGCTGACGCTGATCGGGCTGCGGCTGGTGTACGAACGGAACGTCCCCCGCGTCTGACGCCTGCCGACGTCTGTTCTCGCGTCCTGGCCCGCCCGGTCCCGGGTACGCCCTCGGGCAGGGCCGGGTGCCGCGTGTCCGGGCGGGGCCCGGTCCTGTGCGCCTGCGTCCGGGTGCCGCTCCGGGACCCCTCTCCGGAGGCCCCGACCCCCGCACCCACCACCAGGCCGGCGCGGCCCGCCCACCGACCGGGCCCGACCCGGGGACGCCGCGCCCCGTCGCGGAAAACGCCGCGCCCGGGTTTGGGGTGTTAAGCGGATTTTGTCCAATTAGGACGTATCGTCGGGACATGCCCACGCCATACGGAACCCGTGGCGGCATGGCGTTCGGTGCGGACGAGCTGCGTGTGCTCCGACGCGCCCTTGCCGTCGCCCTTCACCCCGTCCCCCTGGCCGACGACGACGTCCGGGAGTGTTTGCGCCTGGCCGACTCCGTGGACGAGGCGGTCCGCGAGGCAGGCCGGCTGCGGGCGTTCCTCCTCGCCGAGCTCGCCCGCTACCGCGATGCCCTGCCCGGAACGGCCACCGGCTACCTGGAGCGCCTCCAGGACGCCCTGGCCGCCGGCTACGACCCCCGACCGGACGATCTGGCGGCTCTGCGCGCGCTGCGCGGCAATCCGGCCGCCGCGGCGGTGCTCCGCCGCTGTCAGGCGCTGGCGGAGGAGTCGGTGCGGAGCCGGCTCGCGGGGCGGGCCGTTTCCGTCCCGGCGCCGGCGCAGCCGTCCGTCCCCGTCCCCGCGGTCGCGACCACGCCCGGACCCCGCCGCGCCCGGCTCCACGCGCTGCCGGGCGGCCGCGCCGCCGACGCGCCGAAGCCCAGTCCCGGGCCGCAGCCGCAACCGGAGCCGAAACCGGACGAGCGCCCGGTGCCGAAGCCCTCGGAAGTGTTCCCGCCACGCCGTAAGCCCGTGCCCCCGCCGGAGCAATGGGCCGTCGGATAGATACTCTGGAGGCATGGACTACGTTTCCGCGCTTGTGCCCCCCGTGGTGATGGCCGTCTTCTTCATCGGTCTGGTCGTGACGATCGTCAAGAGCCAGGGCGGCCCGAACAAGACCAAGGAGGACGCCGCCGTGGACGCGGCGCTCGCCCGTGCGGAGTCCGGCCCGCAGGCCGGTCGCGACAGCTGACCGCCGTCCCCGACGGCACAGGACGTACGGCAGGACGCACGGCACAGGACGTACGGCGAAATCTCGCCGTACGTCCTTTTTGTTACGTCAATAGTCGTTTGATCGTCGATCTCCCACTATGGTGGCGATGTGCCCCGTCAATTGGGAGAGCTCGAAGACGCCGTCATGAGTCGGATCTGGCAATGGAACCGGCCGGTCACGGTCAGGGAAGTCCTGGAAGACCTCCAGCAGGAACGGTCGATCGCCTACACGACCGTCATGACGGTAATGGACAATCTCCATCAGAAGGGCTGGGTCCGCAGGGAAGTCGAGGGCCGGGCCTATCGATATACGGCGGTGTCCACCCGTGCCGCGTACTCGGCCGCACTGATGAACGAAGCCTGGTCCAAGAGCGACAACCCCGCGGCGGCCCTTGTCGCCTTCTTCGGCATGATGTCCCCCGAGCAGCGAGAGGCGCTGCAAGCCGCCGTGCGCCTGGTTCAGGGCAGCGGGCCCGGCGAGGAGCAGGGCCCGGCGGAGCGATAGCGTCGGGCCATGCCTTATGCCGCAGCAAACGCCTTCACCGTCCGGCGGGCGAGGACGAGTGACGTGCGGGACGTCCGCCGGCTCGTGGACCCGTACGTCGGCGAAGGCATCCTGCTCGACAAAGCGACGGTGACGCTTTACGAAGCCATCCAGGAGTTCTGGGTCGCCGAACGCGACGAGGACGGCCTGGTTGTCGGCTGTGGCGCTCTCCACGTCATGTGGGAGGACCTCGCGGAAGTCCGTACTCTCGCCGTGGACCCCGCCTTCAAGGGGCACGGCATCGGTCGCCGGGTTCTCGAGAAGCTCGTGGCCACCGCCCGCCGGCTCGGGGTGCGCAGGGTTTTCTGCCTCACCTTCGAAGTCGACTTCTTCTCGCGGCACGGCTTCGTCGAGATCGGAGAGACTCAGACGCCGGTGGACACCGATGTCTACGCGGAGCTCCTGCGTTCCTATGACGAGGGCGTCGCCGAGTTCCTGGGCCTCGAACGAGTGAAGCCGAACACCTTGGGCAACAGCCGGATGCTTCTGCACCTGTGATCGCCGGAAGAGCGATCCCTATGTCCGAATCGCGCACGTTTCCCGCGTTCTCGCGGTTCTGAACCTCTGTCAAGGGTTTGTGTTTTCCAAGGAAAAGCGGTTTCCTTTCCGCGTACTGCATTTTCGATGAAAGGAAATCCGGTGGCACAGAAGGTTCAGGTCCTTCTTGTCGACGACCTCGACGGCGGCGAGGCGGACGAGACGGTGACGTTCGCTCTGGACGGCAAGACCTATGAGATCGACCTCACCACCGCCAATGCGGACAAGCTCCGGAGTCTGCTCGAGCCTTACGCGAAGAGCGGTCGCCGTACCGGCGGCCGGGCCGCGACCGGCCGCGGCAAGGGCCGTGCGGCGGCGGGCGGCGGCAACAAGGACACCGCGGAAATCCGCGCGTGGGCGAAGGCCAACGGTTTTGAGGTGAACGACCGGGGCCGTGTCCCTGCCACGGTTCGTGAGGCTTACGAGAAGGCCAACGGCTGAGCTCGCGTCTTTCGCGTATTCGTGCGCGTCATGCGCATAAGCCGGGCGCGGTGGCACTCCGTGGCCGCCGTGTCCACCAGCCGTACGAGATCGGGGGCACCCCCAATGCCCCCGAGTCCGGTGAGGGCCGGCAGTCGAAGGCGCCCCGCCGCAGGGGGGCGCAGCCACACGGCGGCTCCCTGCGGGGCGGAATGCCCGGGCGGTGGCGGGGCGGTGATCGCTCCGCCCGCGCCGAGGGCGGTCAGCTCGAGACCGACTCCGCGCCATTCCAGCCAGTCGAGCAGCCCGGGCAGCTCTTCCGCGCTGCCCGCGGCCACCAGCAGCTGCATGCTCGCCCCGGAGAGCGCCACGGGGCCGGTGACGGCCCCCCGGCGCAGTACGGCCGCTCCGGCGTCCGCGGGCAGCTCCAGCACGTCGAACCGGGTTCCGGTCGCCAGTCGCACGGGGCTGTCGTCCGTCGCGTTCCAGCCGAGCTCGCCGCGGTACCACTGCGCGGCGCGGCCCTCGGGGGGTGTGCGGGGGGACGGCACGGTGAAGGACATGCCACGGGAACTCCCGATCCGGCCCGGGAGTTACGCATGGTGTGGATCCTGTCGCGCACTGTCACGAAATCGGTGGCGCGCGAACGGGTGGAACGGCGCAAGGTTGTTCGCCCGTAGCTGAGGCGCGGGGGGTGCGCCGCATGGACTGTCGGTGCGGGCGGGTAAGACATCCCTAGTGGGGAGGGGCGACACGCTCGCAGGGCAGTCTCACGTTCGCCATCGGCGTAGTGGCGGTGGGGGTAACTGCCTGGCCTGCGGGAACATCGTCTCGCACCATCGGGTTGGAGCAGTTGTCGGCGTTCAGGGGTCAGGAGGCCACAGACGGGTGTCGGCAGTTGGAATGAGCGGTCCCCGCTTGCGGGACTAAGCTGCGGAAGGACAGGGAGGGGACCGACCCCTTACTGCCTGACCGCTCTGAGGAGCGATTAACGATGTTCGAGAGGTTCACCGACCGCGCGCGGCGGGTTGTCGTCCTGGCTCAGGAAGAAGCCCGGATGCTCAACCACAACTACATCGGCACCGAGCACATCCTCCTGGGCCTTATCCACGAGGGTGAGGGTGTCGCCGCTAAGGCCCTGGAGAGCCTCGGGATTTCGCTCGAGGCGGTCCGCCAGCAGGTGGAGGAGATCATCGGTCAGGGCCAGCAGGCCCCGTCCGGTCACATCCCCTTCACGCCCCGTGCCAAGAAGGTCCTGGAGCTGTCGCTCCGGGAGGCTCTTCAGCTGGGCCACAACTACATCGGCACCGAGCACATCCTGCTCGGCCTGATCCGCGAGGGCGAGGGTGTCGCCGCCCAGGTCCTCGTGAAGCTGGGCGCCGATCTCAACCGGGTGCGGCAGCAGGTCATCCAGCTGCTCTCCGGATACCAGGGCAAGGAGGCCGCCACGGCAGGCGGCCCGGCCGAGGGCACGCCCTCGACCTCCCTCGTCCTCGACCAGTTCGGCCGGAACCTCACCCAGGCCGCTCGTGAGTCCAAGCTCGACCCGGTCATCGGGCGCGAGAAGGAGATCGAGCGGGTCATGCAGGTGCTGTCCCGCCGTACCAAGAACAACCCGGTCCTCATCGGCGAGCCCGGCGTCGGAAAGACGGCGGTCGTCGAGGGCCTGGCGCAGGCCATCGTCAAGGGCGAGGTGCCCGAGACCCTCAAGGACAAGCACCTCTACACCCTCGACCTGGGTGCGCTGGTCGCCGGCTCCCGCTACCGCGGTGACTTCGAGGAGCGCCTGAAGAAGGTCCTCAAGGAGATCCGCACCCGCGGCGACATCATCCTGTTCATCGACGAGCTCCACACCCTGGTGGGTGCGGGCGCCGCCGAGGGCGCGATCGACGCCGCGAGCATCCTCAAGCCGATGCTGGCGCGAGGCGAGCTGCAGACGATCGGCGCCACCACGCTCGACGAGTACCGCAAGCACCTGGAGAAGGACGCCGCGCTCGAGCGCCGCTTCCAGCCCATCCAGGTCGCGGAGCCGTCGCTGCCGCACACCATCGAGATCCTCAAGGGCCTGCGCGACCGTTACGAGGCCCACCACCGGGTCTCCATCACGGACGAGGCGCTGGTCCAGGCCGCCACCCTGGCCGACCGGTACATCTCGGACCGCTTCCTGCCGGACAAGGCGATCGACCTGATCGACGAGGCCGGTTCCCGGATGCGCATCCGCCGGATGACCGCGCCGCCGGACCTGCGCGAGTTCGACGAGAAGATCGCCGGTGTCCGCCGTGACAAGGAGTCCGCGATCGACTCCCAGGACTTCGAGAAGGCAGCGTCCCTCCGCGACAAGGAGAAGCAGCTGCTGGCGGCGAAGGCCAAGCGGGAGAAGGAGTGGAAGGCCGGCGACATGGACGTCGTGGCCGAGGTCGACGGCGAGCTGATCGCCGAGGTCCTCGCGACCGCCACCGGCATCCCGGTCTTCAAGCTGACCGAGGAGGAGTCCTCGCGTCTGCTGCGCATGGAGGACGAGCTCCACAAGCGCGTCATCGGGCAGAAGGACGCCATCAAGGCCCTCTCGCAGGCGATCCGCCGTACGCGAGCCGGTCTGAAGGACCCGAAGCGCCCCGGTGGCTCGTTCATCTTCGCCGGCCCGTCCGGTGTCGGTAAGACCGAGCTCTCCAAGACGCTCGCCGAATTCCTCTTCGGCGACGAGGACGCGCTGATCTCCCTCGACATGTCGGAGTTCAGCGAGAAGCACACGGTTTCCCGTCTCTTCGGTTCGCCCCCCGGATACGTGGGCTACGAAGAGGGCGGCCAGCTCACCGAGAAGGTACGCCGCAAGCCGTTCTCCGTCGTCCTCTTCGACGAGGTCGAGAAGGCCCACCCCGATATCTTCAATTCCCTTCTGCAGATCCTGGAGGACGGTCGTCTGACCGACTCCCAGGGCCGCGTCGTGGACTTCAAGAACACGGTCATCATCATGACGACCAACCTCGGGACCCGGGACATCTCGAAGGGCTTCAACCTGGGCTTCGCCGCTCAGGGCGACGTGAAGTCGAACTACGAGCGGATGAAGGTCAAGGTCAACGAAGAGCTGAAGCAGCACTTCCGGCCCGAGTTCCTCAACCGCGTCGACGACACGGTCGTCTTCCACCAGCTCACCGAGGAAGACATCATCCAGATCGTCGACCTCATGGTCGCCAAGGTGGACGAGCGTCTCAAGGACCGTGACATGGGCCTCGAGCTCAGCCCCGCGGCCAAGTCGCTTCTCGCGAAGAAGGGCTACGACCCGGTCCTGGGCGCCCGGCCGCTGCGCCGGACGATCCAGCGCGAGATCGAGGACATCCTGTCGGAGAAGATCCTCTTCGGCGAGCTGCGCCCCGGTCACATCGTGGTCGTGGACAGCGAGGGCGAGGGTGAGGAGAAGAAGTTCACCTTCCGCGGCGAGGAGAAGTCGGCTCTGCCGGACGTCCCGCCGATCGAGCAGGCGGCCGGCGGCACCGGTCCGAACCTGTCGAAGGACGCGTAACGGCCCTGACGGCCGGCTGACGTGACGGGGCGGGCCCCGGACCCACACAAGGGTCCGGGGCCCGCCCCCTTTCGCGTGCCGTGACGTGCCGGGCCCTGAGAGGGCTCAGCAGGATGCGGGCTTGCGCCAGGAGCATTCCAGCGAGGCCTCCGGCTCCACGGTGCGGGCACGCGAGGGCGACGCGGCCACGATCGTGCCCCCAGCGGTGTCCGAGGACGCCAGGGTGGTGACGACGGCGTCCTCGATGCTCTTCACCGAGGAGGCGAGGTAGTTGTTGAGGACGACGCTGTAGACGAGTTCGCGGCCGCCGGCGTCGGTGACGTAGCCGGAGAGGGCCGACGCGCCCGTGAGGGAGCCGGTCTTGCCGACGGCGTTGAGCGCGGCCGGGGTGCCGCACATCCGGGAGCGCAGGGTGCCGCCGACGGCGCGGTCGCGTGCGCAGGCGACCGGGAGCGAGGCGTACCAGTCGTCGAACCACGGCGCGTCACGGACGCCGAGGAGCAGGGTCGCGAGCTGCTCGGCGGGGAACAGGTTCATCCGTGACAGTCCGGAGCCGTCGGTCTGGCGGAGCGTGGACGTGGTGACGCCCTCCTTCTCCAGCCGGGCGCCGATCGCCGCCAGGCCCGCCTCCCAGGTCCCCCGGCCGGAGACCTCGTGGCCCATGGTCTTGGTGAGTGCCTCGGCGTGCATGTTGTTCGAGAGCTTCATGAAGGGGTGCATCAGCTCCTTGAGCGGCATGGAGCGGTGCGCGGCGAGCGTGCGGGCGCCGGGCGGCGTCGGGCGGCCAAGCCGGGGGCTGCCGGAGATCCGTACGCCGTGGTCGGCCAGCGCGTCGGCGAACACGGCGGCCGCGTAGCCCGTCGGCTCCCAGACCGCGATCCACTCCTTGGCGGTGCTCGCGCCGACGGGCACGGCGCCGCTGACCGTGATCGTGTTGCCGCCGTGCTCACGGGACACGGACAGGGTGTCCGGGCGGTCCTGGGCGACCGTGGTGGCGGTGACGTCGAGGCGTACGTAGTCGGTGGGCGGTGTCAGTTTCACCCGGGGGCGGGCGCCGGGCCGGGTCCCCGGGGAGACCTCCACGACGACGGTGCCGGCGTCGTAGTCGGTGTCGGGGGCCAGGGTGAGCGCGGAGATCTGCGCGGAGTAGTAGGCGGACTCGTCGTCGGCCGCCCAGGAGCGGCCCAGGCGCTGGTCGTCGAAGCGCGTGTCGTCGGCCACGAGGCGTCCGGTGACGCGGTCGACGCCCGATGCGGCGAGGTCGGCGGCGAGCCGCCGGTAGTCCGCCGCGAGCAGCGTGGGGTCGCCGCTGCCGCGCAGATACAGGTCGCCGACGAGTGTGGAACCCTCGCGGCGGCCGGTGGTCAGCACATCGGTGGTGTAGCGGTGGTCGGGGCCCAGGACGGCCATGGCGGCGGCCGAGGTGGCGAGCTTGGTGTTGGAGGCGGGCATCAGCCGGTCCCCGCCGTCGCGCTGATAGAGGCGTTCACCGGTGGCGGCGTCCGCGATCACGACGCTCACTGCCCCGCCGTCCGTGCGCGGGTCGGCGAGGATCTTGTCGAGGGCGCCCTTGAGGCCGGTGTCGGAGGGGCCCGCCCCGGCGGGCGAGCTCCAGGTGAGGGTGCAGACGAGCCCGACGACGAGGGGCCAGGTCCGGGCGCGGTGCAGCGCGCGGCGGCGTACACGAACCAGGGGTCTACTCATGCCGAGGAGGATCCCGGAAGCGCCGCCTTCCCGGAAGGACGCGCGACGGGCCTTTCGGGCTGTGTCGGATGCCCTTCTGTGTGGCCCCGGTCACCGTAAAACCCCTTTTCGCGGGGGTAACCGGCGCTTTCCGGACGGCCCGTGCGCGTGGCCTGAGTCACGATTCCGGGGCTTCGGGAAGGGCCGCTCCGTGACAAGGCGCACAGGCGATTTGGGGCCTACTAGGCGGATTAGTGAATGGTTTATCCCTTTTGCCCTATGAGGTGGAGTCGCCCGGTCCGGGACCTTCGGCCTCCGGGGTCCCCGGTAGGGGCAGGTGGGTGTCGTTCCCGCCGCCCCATGGCCTGGAAGTGGGGTTAAACCGTCTTGAGCGGGGCATAAGCGGCCCCTTCGCCGGGCGGTCGGCAGGGGTGGGCGTGGCAGTCAAGAGGCTTATTTCCGCTCCCTTCACTACGACCGGATGTCGTAGATGGGTGGTTTGAGGCGACTTGGGGGCTCGGGTTACCAATGTGGAGCCAGCCCGGCGAGCGTGCCGGGTTCATTCACGCCCGGAGGTTCTCCCGTATGTCGAAGCGCACCATGATCCACCAGCTCCGCCCGTCCGTGCTCCGTACCCGTGGTGCTGTCGTGGCCGCCGGAATGGGTGCCGTGATGGTTGTCGGAGCCGGTGCGGGTGTCGCCTCCGCCGACGCGGGCAAGGCGGCCAAGCCGGCCGTCGTGGACGCCGCTTCCGCCGTCGCCGCCCAGGCCGACGCTCAGGCGAGCGCCGCGAAGGCGAAGGCCGCCGCGGCCGCCGCGAAGGCGGAGACCGCGAAGAAGCCCGCCAAGAAGACCCCGTCCTGGGTCAAGCCGGTCAGCAAGTACACGCTGACCGCCAGCTTCGCGCAGGGTGGCGCCATGTGGTCCGCCAAGCACTCCGGCCAGGACTTCGCCGTGCCGATCGGCACCCCGGTCAAGGCCGCCGGCGCCGGCACCGTCGTCAAGGCCGGCCCGAACGGCGGCGGCGACGGCCCCGCGTACGGCAACGCCGTCGTGGTCAAGCACAACAACGGCAAGTACTCGCAGTACGCGCACCTGTCGAAGATCAACGTCAAGATCGGCTCGAAGGTCAAGGCCGGCCAGACCATCGCGAAGTCCGGCAACTCCGGCAACTCGTCCGGCCCGCACCTGCACTTCGAGATCCGTACGACCCCGAACTACGGCTCCGCGCTGAACCCGATGGCGTTCCTGCGCTCCGCCGGCGTCAACCTCTGACGTACGACTGAGGCACCCCTCCGGCTCGACGGCCCCGCCCACCCGGGCGGGGCCTCAGCCGTTCCAGGCGCCCTTCCGCGCGAATCTCAGCCCTTTCCGCGCGAGCGCTTCGGCCCGCGCGGCCCGCGGTCCGTCCGCGGGTGCAGCACCGGGAAGCTCCCCGTGTTCGTCGGCGCGTGCTCCGGCAGCCAGAGCACCGCGACGGCACCGCCGGAGCGTCCCGGCGGCGTCGTGCCCTCCGGCGCGGCGTTGCGGAACGTCAGCCGCGCCCCGAGCACCCGCGCCTGTCCCGCCGCGATCGTCAGCCCCAGGCCGTGACCGGGGGCGGCGCGATCGCTCGCTCCCGTACGGAACCGGCTCGGCCCCTCCCGCAGCAGCGCCTCCGGGAACCCGGGGCCGTGGTCCCGCACCCGGACCACCCGGCCCTCCACGGTGACCTCGATCGGGCCCCGGCCGTACTTGGCGGCGTTGGTGAGCAGATTGCCCAGGATGCGCTCCAGCCGCCGCGGGTCGGTGTTGACCCAGGAGCCGTGCACCACCCGGACCTCCGCGTCGGGGTGGAAGACGGCCACCCGGCGCGAGACGAACTCGCCGAGCTGGATCTCCTGGAGCTCCGCCCGCTCGGAGGCGCTGTCCAGTCTGGCCACCTCCAGCACGTCCTCCACCAGCGTCCGCATGGCCTGTGCCCGGTCCCGCACCAGCTCGGTGGGCCGGCCCGGCGGCAGCAGCTCGGCCGCCGTGAGCAGGCCGGTGACGGGGGTGCGCAGCTCGTGCGCGATGTCCGCGGTGACGCGCCGCTCGGCCTCGATGCGCTCGTTCAGCGCGTCGGTGAGCGCGTCGACGGCCCGGGCCAGGTCGTCGGTCTCGTCACGGACCACGCCGCCGATCGCCTCCCGCACCCGCACCTCGTGGTTGCCCTCCGCCACACGGCCCGCCGCCGCGGCCGCCTTGCGCAGCCGGCGCGAGAGCTGCCCGCCGATCAGGACGCCGAGCGCGGAACCGCCCAGCACGACCGAGGAGGAGCCGATGATCAGGGCCCGGTCCAGGTCCTGCATGATCACGGCGCTGCGGCCGGCGAACGCGGTGTGCAGGGAGAGCACGTCCCCGTCGGCCAGGGGCACGGCCGCCCAGATCTCCGGCGTTCCGTCGCGGCCCGTCTCGACGTAGGACCCCCGTCGCTTCTCCCTCATTAGACGCTTCAGCGCGGCGGGCAGCGCCGGGTCGTTGATCTTGCTGTTGAAGCGCGGGTCCCGGTTCTTCGACGTCTCGTACCAGCGCTGGGCGAGCAGCACGCGGTCCATCTGCACATCACGGGCGTTGTCGAGCATGGAGACCCGGGCCGCGTTGTGCACCACCAGGCTGAGGGCCATCGCGATCAGCGCGCCGACCGCCGCGATCGCGATGCTGATCTTCCACCGGACGCCGGTGCGCAGGACAAGACGCCTCATGCCGGGGGCCTCACGCCTTGAGCTTGTAGCCGAAGCCGCGGACCGTCTCGATCCGGTCCTGACCGATCTTCGTCCGCAGCCGCTGCACATGGACGTCCACGACCCGGGTGTCGCCGCCCCAGCCGTAGTCCCAGACCCGCTCCAGCAGCTTGTCGCGGGAGAGCACGGTGCCGGGGGCGGCCGAGAACTCCAGCAGCAGCCTCATCTCGGTCGGCGTCAGGGACACCGGCCGGCCTTCCCTGAGCACCTCCATGCCCTCGGTGTCGATCATCAGGTCGCCGAAGGTGAGCGGCCCGCCCTGGGTCTGCTGCCCGGCCGCGGAGCCGTCGCCCGCAGGGCCGCTCGCGTGGCCGAAGCGGCGCAGCACGGCGCGGATGCGGGCCACGAGCACGGCGCCGTCGAACGGCTTGGTGACGTAGTCGTCCGCGCCGGCCTCCAGGCCGAGCACCACGTCGATCGAGTCCGCGCGCGCGGACAGCATGATCACGGGAACCGTCGACTCGTCGCGGATACGGCGGCACAGGCTCACCCCGTCGAGCCCCGGCACCATCACGTCCAGCAGCGCGATGTCCGGCCGGTCCGCGCGGAAGGCCTCCAGGCCCAGCAGGCCGTCGGGCACGGCGGTGACGGCGAAGCCGTCCCGTTCCAGCGCGAGCTGGGTGGCCTCGCGGATGACATCGTCGTCCTCCACGAACAGGACATGGGTCTCGGCCATCCGGCAGCTCTCCCCGCTCTCTCAGTTCTCGCCGGGCGCGGGCGCCTCCGTGGCGACCACCTCGCCCTCGCCGACCGCACGGCTGAATTCGTTGCGCACCCAGAACTCCCGGGTGAACTTGCCGTCCGACCAGCGGTAGGTGCTCACTTCCTCGCCCGACGGGTCGGACACCGGGTCGTCCCCGGTGTACACCTGCTTGGTCACCACCAGGTCCCCGCGGTCGACCGCCGAGTAGACCGCCGGCTCCTCGACGGCGAAGACGTTCTCGTAAGCCTTGTCCGTCTCCCGGTACACATACGTGCCAAGGCCGACCGCGTCACCGCAGGTCAGCACGTTGACGATGACGTCCGGCGTGCCGTTTCCGGTGAGCTGGGCGTACGAGGTGTCGACCGGGTACGCGTTCTTCGCGCACGGCCGGAGATCGGCCTTGACCCGCGAGCTGACCTTCGGGTCGGCCAGCAGCAGCTTGACCGCGTCCACCGACTCCGTGAAATGCCCCGGGCTGCCGGACGGCACCGGAGAAGGGGTCGCCCTGCTCGCCGCCTCCGAGGGCGCCGCGCCCTCGTCCTGCACCCCGGTACCACCGGTGGAGCAGCCGACCACGAGCAGGACGGCGGCGACGAGCCCGGCCGTCGCCGTGCCGCCCGCCGCCAAGGTCCTGCTCCTGCCACTGCGTCTCAGGCCGCGCACCGCTCCTGCTCCCGTTCGTCACGCCGATGGGCCGTCCGCCGCGTCTCGCGGCGCTCCAGGGAGCGGGCGTCCAGGTCCCGTGCTTCGAGCTCCTGACGGAGCCGGGCCAGCGCCCGGTGCAGCGTGCTCTTCACCGTACCGGCCGACATGCCGAGCGCGGCAGCGGTCTCCTCGGTGCTCATCTGCTCCCAGTGCCGCAGCACGACCACACTGCGCTGCTTGGGCGCCAGCACCTTGAGCACGTCCATCAGCAGGGCACGGGCGGCGCGCTGCTCGCTGCCGTCGTCGACGCTCGCGTCGGGCAGCTGCTCGGTCGGGACCTCGTCGAGCTTGCGGGCCCGCCACCACTCGGTGCGCGTGTTGATCATGACGCGGCGGAGGTAGGCGTCCGCGAGCGACTTGTCCGCGATGCCGTCCCAGCGGCCGTAGGTGCGGACCAGGGCGGTCTGCAGCAGGTCCTGCGCGTCGATCGGATCGGGCACGAGGCGACGGGCGCTGCGCAGCAGCGCCTCCTGCCGGGTGCGTACGTACTCCTCGAATTCGAGCACCTCGCCGTGCGCCATTCCAACCGCCTCCGTCCCCGTGAACCCCGTGTGTCCTTGCGTCACAAGAACCTACGGAGCGGTTGTCACGGCGCTGTGCGGAGCAGCCGTCGGACGGCGCACGGCCGTCCATCGGTTGTGTAACAGCGGATGTTTCAGGTGCGGCGGTCGTGGGGTGACGAACTCGCGCGGTCAGGTCAGCGGGAGCCGGTAGTGACCGTTCTCCAGCGGCTCGACCAGCCCGTCGGAGACGAGCCCGTCCAGCGCACGGCCGCGCTGCACCGGCTCGTGCCAGACGGCGTCCAGCGCCGACTGCGGCACCGGGGTCACCGACTCGCGCAGTACGGCCAGCAGCCTGCCGCGGACCTGGCGGTCCGTGCCGGCGTACGTCTGGCCCCGGCGGGCCGGCCCCTCGTGCGCCGGCTTGCCCGCGAGGCGCCAGGCGCACCGGTCCGCGATCGGGCAGCGGGCGCAGTCCTCGTTCTTGGCCGTGCACACCAGCGCGCCCAGCTCCATCGACGCCGCCGCCCAGCGTGCCGCCGTCCGCTCCTCCTCCGGGAGCAGCAGCCGCGCGAGCTTCCGCTCCGCGGCGGTCGTCGCGTTCGGCGGGTACTGGATACCGGTCGCGGCGCGGGCGAACACCCGGCGGACGTTGGTGTCCAGGACGGCGTGCCGCTGCCCGTACGCGAACGAGGCCACGGCCGCCGCCGTGTACTCGCCGATGCCCGGCAGCGCGAGGAGCTGCGCGTGCTCGGGCGGGACCTCGCCGCCGTGCCGCTCCGCTATCGCCTGCGCGGCTCCGTGCAGACGCAGGGCACGGCGCGGATAGCCGAGCCGGCCCCAGGCGCGGACGGCCTCGCCGGGTGCCTCCTGCGCGAGGTCGGCGGGGCGCGGCCAGCGGGCCAGCCACTGCTCGTACACGGGCAGCACCCGGCTCACCGGAGTCTGCTGGAGCATGAACTCGCTCACCATCACACCCCACGCGCCGGCCTCGGGGCGACGCCAGGGCAGGTCGCGGGCGTGCTTGTCGAACCAGGCGATGACGGGGGTGTGGAGCGAGGCGGGATCGAGGGTGTCGGACGTCTGGGTTACGTGAGTGACAGTCATGGCACCCCGATCCTGGCACGTCCGCGGTTGCGGGGGCGGCATCCGCCTGCCGGGGCCGCCCGCGCGTCCCTCCCCGAACCGGGTCTCCGCCCCGGGGCCCGGCCGGTCCTTGGGCCCCGGCCCCGGGGGCGTCGCTTCGGGCTGGGGCCTCGGGCCCGGTGCCGCGCTTCGCGCGGTGGCCTCAATCTCCCCCTACGGCCTGGCGGCCGTGGAGATACCCCCAAGGCGGGCGGGAAATGCCGCTGCGCGGCAACCAGCCGGCCGGGCAAGCCCGACCTCGCTGCGCGAAGCAGGAGCGCCAATGGGGGCAACTCAAGCCTCGCCGGCGTTTGAGGCGCGGGGCCGGGCTGAGCCCGGGGGCGGGTCAGGCGTGGGGCTCGTACGCGGCGCGGGTCTGGGGGGCGCGGGGGCCCGGGCCCGCGAGCCAGAGTGCCAGGGGGGCACGGCTCGTCCGCATCGTGGTGAGGAGCGAGCCCGCCGGCCGGACCAGAAGCAGCGTCACCGCCGTCGCGACGGCCGCGCCGAGCAGCAGGCCCGTCAGCACGTCGTGCGGGTAGTGGACGCCCACGAAGACCCGGGAGAAGGCCATCAGCAGCGCCATCGGCACGGTGAGCAGCGCGATCCGGGGCCAGGCGAGGGCCAGCGCGATCGCCGCCGCGCCCGCGATCGCCGCGTGGTTGCTCGGGAAGGACCAGTCGCCCGTCGGCGGGCACGGCACCAGTGACGCCGCCGCGTCCGCGACCGTGCGGCACGGGCGTTCCTCGTCCACGACCGACTTCAGCGACTCGCTGACGACATAGCCGACGGCCGTCGCCAGCGGAGCGAGCACCGCGCGGGCGACGGCCCGGGTGTCACCGGTCCGCGAGCGCCACCAGGCCACGACGAACAGCACCCCGAAGAGCAGGAGTCCCGCCTCCGTCCACAGTTCGGCCAGGTGCTGCACCCAAGAAGGAGTGGTGTGGGCGAAGTCGATGATGTCGCGGTAGAGATCGCGGGTGATGCTGCTGTCCATGGTCACGGACCGTACCTGCTCTGGGGTGACCATCACCTTTGGCGATCGGCGGGGAACACCCCTGACGAAAGTAACGGCCTTGCGGAACGCGGTCCGTGATGATGATCGGCAGAGTTTGGGAAGTACGGCGGCGGGTGGGGCGGGAGTTGGCCCCGATCTCTCGTAGAGTTTGGGCCGTGGGATCTCTGCGCAATCCGATCGGGCCGCTCCCCTCCTCCATCTACTGGCGACGGAGGGCAGTCGCGGCGTCGTTGGCCGCGCTCCTCGCGGTGCTGATCGTGTGGGCCGTCAGTTCGGCGGGAGGCGACGGCGGGGCGGACGGCAAGGGCGCCGGCGGTACGACCCCCGTTCCCACGATCACGCCCGGCCCCGACCAGTCCGGTAACCCGATCACCGAACAGCCGGGCGGACGCGACGAGTCGGGCACGGGCGGGGACGACGGCGAGAACGGCTCCGATGGCTCGACCGGTTCCGGTGACGCCGCAGGCTCGGCCGGTTCCGGCGGCTCCGGCGGGAGTTCGGACGGTACGACGGACGGCGCCACCGGCGGCACCGCGGCCGGCGGCGCGTCGGGCGGCGGCTCCGCCGGACGGCCCGTACCGGCCGGCTCGACGCTCCCCAACTGCGCCCCGGGATCACTCAAGTTCGCGCTGAGCAGCGCCAAGGTGGCCTACGAGCCGGGCGAGAAGCCCGTCTTCCGTCTCGCCGTCACCAACTCCTCCGCGACGACCTGCAAGGCGGACTTCGGCCCCAGGTCCGCCGTGATCACGGTGACCGACTCCGACGACGAGACCGTGTGGTCCACCAAGGACTGCCCGAGCCCCGCCGGAAGCCGGCTGCTCCAGGTCCCCGCGAAGTCCACGATCACGCATACCGTGGAGTGGGACCGTGAGCGGAGCGCGCCGCAGTGCGCGACGCCGAAGGGCGGCGCCGTCGGGGCGGGCACCTACCTGCTGGAGGCCACGTTCCCCGGCGGGACGGTGCTGCCGGCTTCCTTCCGCCTCGAGAAGGGCTGAGTCCGGCCCGGAACCCCGGACCGGTCGCTCACACGTACCGTTCGAGGATCGAGGACTCCGCGAGCCGCGACAGGCCCTCCCGCACGCTGCGGGCCCGCGCCTCGCCGACGCCGTCCACCGCCTGAAGGTCGTCGACGCTGGCCGCGAGCAGCTTCTGCAGCCCGCCGAAGTGCTCGACCAGCCGCTCGATGATCGCGCCGGGCAGCCGCGGAACCTTCGCCAGCAGCCGGTAACCCCGCGGGGAGACCGCGGAGTCGAGCGTCTCGGGCGAGCCGCTGTAGCCCAGTGCCCTTGCCACCGTGGGCAGTTCGAGCAGCTCCGCGTGGCTGAGCGCGTCCAGCTCGGCCAGTGCCTCCTCGACCGTGCGGGGGCGCTGGGGGCCCCTACCAGGCGCAGCTCTGGGGGAGGTGGGCTCGGGGACGTAGTCCCGGACGACCAGCTCGCGCTCCGGCTCCACGCCCGCGATCAACTCGTCGAGCTGGAGGGCCAGCAGGCGGCCGTCGGTGCCCAACTCGACCACGTACTCGGCGATCTCGGTCGCGATGCGGCGCACCATCTCCAGACGCTGCGCGACCGCCGTGACGTCCCGGACCGTGACGAGGTCCTCGATCTCGAGCGCGGAGAGCGTGCCCGCGACCTCGTCGAGGCGGAGCTTGTACCGCTCGAGGGTGGCGAGGGCCTGGTTGGCGCGGGACAGGATCGCCGCCGACTCCTCCAGGACCCGGCGCTCCCCGTCCACGTACAGCGCGATCAGGCGCATCGACTGCGACACCGACACGACCGGGAAGCCGCACTGGCGGGAGACGCGGTCCGCGGTGCGGTGGCGGGTGCCCGTCTCCTCCGTGGGGATCGAGGCGTCGGGGACCAGCTGCACGCCGGCCCGGTGGATCTTGGAGATGTCCTTGTCGAGGATGAGCGCGCCGTCCAGCTTGCACAGCTCGCGCAGCCGGGTGGCGGTGAACTCCACGTCCAGCACGAAACCGCCGGTGCACATCGACTCGACGGTCTTGTCCATGCCGAGAACGATGAGGCCCCCGGTGTTTCCGCGGAGGATGCGCTCCAGGCCGTCGCGCAGCGCCTTGCCCGGTGCGACGGCGCTCAGGGCGGCGCGGATCAGCGCTTCGTTGCCGGAGCCTCCGCCGGACTTTCCGGGTGCTGATGCCCCGTCCTTGGCTGCCACTGCACTCCTCCGGCTCGTACGGGTGGGCGAGACCAGGGCAAAGTCTACCGGCGAGCCTCCTCCTCCCGGGGGGCCTGTGCCCGCTCTGCGCGCGAGGCGCCGCCGGAGCCGCCCTGACGGCCCCTCGGCAGTACCCGTAGAGCATCGCCCATGTCCGCGACTTCTGTGACCCTCATACCCGGCGGGATCTTCCCGGGATCGCACGGGACCAGGGCCTGGGTGAAGCCCAGCCGGTGCGCCTCAGCCAGTCTGCGCTGGACGCCGGTGACCCTTCTGACCTCGCCCGCGAGGCCGACCTCGCCGATCGCGACCAGGTTCTTCGGCAGCGGGGTGTCGCTCGCGGCCGACGCCAGGGCGAGCGCGATCGCCAGGTCCGCGGCCGGCTCCGAGAGCTTCACGCCGCCGACCGTGGCGCTGTAGATGTCCCGCTTGCCGAGGGCGGTGATCCGGCCCCGCTGTTCGAGCACGGCCAGCATCATCGACACCCGCGACGTCTCCAGACCGGACGTGGTGCGCCGGGGGGAGGGGATCTGGGAGTCGACGGTCAGGGCCTGGACCTCGGCGACCAGCGGACGGCGGCCCTCCAGGGTCACGGTCAGACAGGTGCCGGGGACGGGCTCCGCGCGGCGGGTCAGGAAGAGGCCGGACGGGTCGGCGAGGCCGGTGATGCCCTCGTCGTGCAGTTCGAAGCAGCCGACCTCGTCGGTCGCGCCGTACCGGTTCTTCACGCCGCGGACCAGACGCAGCCGGGCATGGCGGTCGCCCTCGAAGGAGAGCACGACGTCCACCAGGTGCTCCAGCAGCCGGGGACCCGCGATCGCGCCGTCCTTGGTGACATGGCCCACGAGCAGCGTCGACATGCCGCGCTCCTTGGAGGCGCGGATCAGCGCGCCCGCGACCTCCCGGACCTGCGCCATGCCGCCGGGGGCGCCGTCGATCTCCGGGGAGGCCACGGTCTGCACCGAGTCGAGGATCAGCAGGGACGGCTTCACCGCGTCGAGGTGGCCCAGCACGGCGGACAGGTCCGTCTCCGCCGCCAGATAGAGGTGGTCGTGCACCGCCTTGATCCGGTCGGCGCGCATCCGGACCTGGCTCGCGGACTCCTCGGCCGTCACATAGAGGGTGCGGTGCTCGTCGCTCGCCGCCTTCGCCGCGACGTCGAGCAGCAGCGTCGACTTGCCGACGCCCGGCTCGCCCGCGAGCAGCACGACGGCGCCGGGGACCAGGCCGCCGCCGAGGACGCGGTCCAGCTCGGCCACACCGGTGGAGCGGGCGGTCGCCTGCCGGCCGTCGACCTGGCCGATAGGCAGGGCGGCGCTGGAGACGCGGCCGGCGGCGGTGGTGCGGACGGCGGGCGCGCCGTACTCCTCGACCGTCCCCCATGCCTGGCACTCGGGGCAGCGGCCGAGCCACTTGACGGCCGTCCAGCCGCACTCCGTGCAGCGGTAGGACGGCCGGTCCTTCGCGGTTTTCGTACGGGCAGCCATGCGCACACCGTAACCGGCCCGTCTGACAGCGCTGTCGTTCCGCCGGAAGGAGGAACGGTTCGTCCGCCTGTTCGGCAGCGCATTCGGGCAGCGGCACGCTTCTGCTGTCCCCCTTCGAGGGAACTGTTCACCCGTAGGGATTAAAAGTGTTCAAGGGGTACGAACGGGCTGTGGTCCTGCCCCTACGGTCACGGAGTGACGAGCAGCAGGCTGGAGCCCCCTACCCACACCACCGGCGCACACCGGGCGCACCGACGCGCCCCCCGTACGAGCCCCGGACGCCCGCCCGCACGTTACGAGCCGTACCTGGACGGCCTGTTCACCTACTGCCTGTCCGTGCTGTGCGACCACGACGCGGCCACGGCGGTCCTCGGTGACGTGCTCGCCATCGCCGAACGCCAGCACGGGCGCTGCCCGGCCGGCGCGGCCGAGCGCACGGCCTGGATGTACGCGCTCGCGCGGTGGGCGTGTCTGCGCCGGCTGACCGAACAGCGGCGCAGGCGCCAGGGCGCGCACACGGGGCGGGCGGCCGTCTCCGAGGAGACCGCACCCCGCGTGCCGCCGGAGACCGCGCGGCGCCGGCGCGCCGAACTGGCCGTGCTGGCCTGGCCGGAGGCCGCCGGCACCACGCCCGAGCAGCGCGAGGCGCTCGAACTCGCCGTACGGCACCGGCTGGAGGCGGGCCAGGTCGCCGCCGTCCTCGGCGCGGAGCCGGCGGCCACGCGCGGGCTCCTCGCCGCCGCGGCCTGCGAGGTCGAACGGACCCGCGCGGCGCTGGCCGTCGTCGAGACCGGCAACTGCCCGGCCGTCGGCCGGCTCACCGGCGACAACCGGGTGCTGCTCTCCGCGGCCCTGCGCCAGGAGCTCGTGCGGCACGTCGACGACTGTCCGCGCTGCCGGCGCGCGGCGGAGCGCGCCGGCGCGGGCGGGCCGTGGCCCGGCTCCGCGGTCTCCCCGGCGGCGCTGCCGCTGGTCGAGGCGCCGCGGTCGGCGGCGTACCTGGCGATGCAGCACGTGCCGAGGGCGCGGGCGGGCGGGCCGCGCTTCGGGCCCACCGGTTTCCCCCTGGACCCCAAGGACCATGCGGCCCGGCGTGACCGGCTGCGTGCCAGAGCCGTCACGACGACGGTCGTGGCCACGGTCGTCGCTGCCCCCGTGCTGGCCCTGTGGGCGGCGTACCGGGGCGCGCCGCTGACGGGGGAGGCGCGGGGGCCCGCGGCCAGCGCGGGCGAGCGGGCGGACGGGGGCGGGTCGGCAGTCGACCCGTACGACCACTACGAGAACGCGGGCAACGCGAGCGTGACGCCGGACCCTCGGTTCAGCGCGAACCGGCGTTCGCCGGACGTCTCGGTCGAGGTCGTCAGCACGGACGGCACTGTGCCGCCGTCCGGTCCCGGGCACATCGGCCCCGGCCGGATCACGGTCGAGGCGGAACCGGCCGGTGACAGCACGCGCATCACGCTCACGGCATCGGGCGGATCGCCGGTGCGCTGGGCGGCGTGGACGGACGCGAGCTGGCTGTATCTGAGCCGGTCGTCCGGCACGCTGGGCCCCGGCGAAACGATCACTCTGTACGTGACGGTCGACCATACGCGCGAGCCCGCGGGGGCGTGGGTGGCGCGGGTCGGCGTCGATCCGTCGGGGGCGGTCGTGTCGATCCGGGGGTACGGGGACGTGGCGAGTACGCCGCCGCAGTCGCCGTCCCCGCCGGACCCCGATCCGACGTCGCCGTCGTCCCCGCCGCCGTCGTCGTCCGACCCGGACCCGGACCCGGACCCGGATCCGTCGTCGCCGTCGTCCCCGCCGCCGTCGTCGCCGTCCCCGTCGGACCCGGACCCGGCCCCGACCCAGCCGGAGCCGACGGCCCCACCGTCGGAACCGTCGGTCCCGCCACCGGCGGACTGACACGGGGCTTCCCCCGGGCCCCGTACGACCTCCGGGCGGGCGGGGTCCCCGGGGTTCCGTCCTCGCGGGCCGCGCTTCGCCTGGGCCCGGTACCGCGCTTCGCACGGTGGCCTCAATCTCCCCCTACGGCCTGGCGGCCGTGGGAGGTGCCCCCAGGCCGGGCTTGAGTTGCCCGGCCCAGCCTCGCCCGACGCCTCACCGGCCGGGCTGGATGTGCCCAGCCCCGCCGGCGATTGAGGTGCGACCCGGCTCAGGAGGGGTCCGCCGGGTGGGGGGCCAGGAGGGGGAGGGTGGTGGAGAGGCGGGACTCGCAGAGGTCGGACAGGACGTCGTACGCCGCCTTGCCCATCAGCTCCGTCAGCTCCGGGCGGTACGTCACGTACACCGGGTCCCCCGCGCCGTGCGCGGACGTCGCCGAGGTGCACCACCAGTGCAGGTCGTGACCGCCCGCGCCCCACCCGCGGCGGTCGTACTCGCCGATGGAGACCTGGAGGACGCGCGTGTCGTCGGGCCGGTCGATCCACTCGTACGTGCGCCGCACCGGCAGCTGCCAGCAGACGTCCGGCTTGGTCTCCAGCGGCTCGCGGCCCTCCCGCAGCGCCAGGATGTGCAGCGCGCAGCCCGCGCCGGCCGCGAACCCCGGGCGGTTCTGGAAGATGCACGAGCCCTCCCAGCGCCGGGTCTGGCGCTCGCCGTCGTCCTCGTCCTCCTGGACCCAGCCGCCCTTGCCCGTGCCGACGTCGTGGAACTGCCACACCTCCGGTGTGAGGCGGGCCACGTGCCCGGCGACGCGCTGCTCGTCCTCCTCGTCGGAGAAGTGCGCCCCCAGCGTGCAGCAGCCGTCGTCCGCGCGCCCCGCCTGGATGCCCTGGCAGCCGCTGCCGAAGATGCACGTCCAGCGCGAGGTCAGCCAGGTCAGGTCGCAGCGGAAGACCTGTTCGTCGTCCGCCGGATCCGGGAACTCCACCCACGCGCGGGCGAAGTCCAGACCCTTCTCGTCTGCTTCGATCTCGGTCAACGGGTTGGCTTTGCCCGGCTTCGCCTTTTTCGTCTTTGGCACAGGTCCAGCGTATGCGCGTGGCCGCAGTAGCGTTCCGTCCATGAGACTCGGAGTCCTCGACGTCGGTTCGAACACGGTTCACCTGCTGGCGGTGGATGCCCACCCCGGCGCACGGCCGCTGCCCGCCCACTCCCACAAGGCGGAGTTGCGCCTCGCGGAGCTGCTGGACGCGGACGGGGCGATCGGCCCCGACGGGGTGGACCGTCTCGTCGCCACCATCACCGACGCCCTCCAGGCCGCCGAGGACAAGGGCTGCGAGGAGGTCCTCTCGTTCGCGACCTCCGCCGTGCGCGAGGCCACCAACGCGGACGCGGTGCTGGCGCGGGTCAAGGAGGAGACCGGTGTGGTGCTGACGGTGCTCAGCGGTGAGGAGGAGGCCCGGCTCACCTTCCTCGCCGCCCGCCGCTGGTTCGGCTGGTCGGCCGGGAAGCTGCTCGTCCTCGACATCGGCGGCGGCTCCCTGGAGATCGCGTACGGCATCGACGAGGAGCCCGACAAGGCCGTGTCCCTGCCGCTCGGCGCCGGGCGGCTCACCTCGATGCTGCCGGGCGACCCGCCGGACATGCGCGACGTGAAGGCGCTGCGCCGCCATGTGCGGGCCGAGATCGCCCGTACGGTCGGGGAGTTCACCCGCTTCGGGAAGCCCGATCACGTCGTGGCGACGTCCAAGACCTTCAAGCAGCTCGCCCGGATCGCGGGTGCGGCGCGTTCGGCGGAGGGACTGTACGTACAGCGTGATCTGAGTCGCAGTTCGCTGGAGGAGTGGGTGCCGAAGCTGGCCGGCATGACCGTCGAACAGCGGGCCGAGCTGCCCGGCGTGTCCGAGGGCCGGGCCCGCCAGATACTCGCGGGAGCCCTGGTCGCGGAGGGTGCGATGGACCTTTTCGGCGTGGAGGAGCTGGAGATCTGTCCGTGGGCGCTGCGCGAGGGACTCATCCTGCGCCGTCTCGATCACCTCACTACCGGCTAGTTCGGCCCCGTACCCTGTCTCCGTGGCAGAACCAGTCGTGCGTATCCCGGATGCGAAGGTTGTCCTGTCGACGGCTTCCGTCTATCCGGAGTCGACGGCGACCGCCTTCGAGGTCGCCGCACGCCTCGGCTACGACGGCGTCGAGGTCATGGTGTGGACCGACCCGGTCAGTCAGGACATCGAGGCCCTGCGCCGGCTCTCGGACTACCACCGGATGCCCGTCCTCGCCGTGCACGCGCCGTGTCTGCTGATCACCCAGCGGGTGTGGTCCACCGACCCGTGGGTCAAGCTCCAGCGGGCGCGGGCCGCGGCGGAGAAGCTGGGGGCGTCGACGGTGGTCGTGCACCCGCCGTTCCGCTGGCAGCGCCAGTACGCCCGTGACTTCGTCAGCGGGATCTGGCGGATGGCGGACGAGACGGACGTGCGGTTCGCCGTGGAGAACATGTACCCGTGGCGCTACCGGGACCGCGAGATGCTGGCGTACGCCCCGGACTGGGACGTCACCAAGGACGACTACCGCCACTTCACGATCGACCTCTCGCACACCGCGACGTCCCGTACGGACACCATGGCGATGGTCGACCGCATGGGGGACCGGCTGGGCCATGTGCACCTCGCCGACGGCAAGGGGTCCGCGAAGGACGAGCACCTGGTGCCGGGCCGCGGGGACCAGCCGTGCGCCGAGCTGCTGGAGCGGCTCGCGCGGACGGGCTTCGACGGCCATGTCGTCGTCGAGGTCAACACGCGGCGCGCCATGTCCGCCGCCGAACGCGAGGCCGACCTCGCGGAGGCGCTGGCCTTCACACGGCTGCATCTGGCGTCGGCCAGCCGTATCTCATGACGCAGGAGCGCAGGGGGCGCGGCCGCCCGGCCCGCAGGGCGGCCGGCGAGGGCCCGGGGGCGCGCGAGCGCATCCTCCAGGCGGCCCGTGACGAGTTCGCGGAGCGCGGCTACGACAAGACGACGATGCGCGGCATCGCCAGGGCGGCCGGAGTCGACGCGGCGCTCGTCCACCACTACTTCGGTACCAAGGACGACGTCTTCGCGGCCGCGATCGAGGTCTCCTTCGAGCCCGCGACGGTCGTTCCGCAGATCCTGGGGCAGGGCGCGGCCGGCATCGGCGAGCGCCTGGCGCGCTTCTTCATCGGCGTCTGGGAGAACCCGGCGTCCCGTGCCCCGCTGCTCGCGATCATCCGCTCCGCGCTGACGCACGAGGCGGCGGCCAAGGTGCTGCGCGGCTTCGTGCTGCGGCATCTGCTGGAGCGGGTGGCCGCGGAGCTGGACGTGCCCGATCCGCGGTTCCGGGCGGAGCTCGCCGCCTCCCACATGGTCGGCATCGCGATCCTGAGGTACGTGATCCGGGTGGAGCCGCTGGCGTCCGCCGATCCGGAGGAGATCATCCGGATCGTGGCGCCCACGCTGCAGCGCTATCTCACGGAGGCCGACCCGGCGGGCCCGGCGGGCCCGGCGGGATCCGCCGCGGCGACCGGAGACTGAACCAGTTGTCCCGCATTGCGGACATGCTGTCCAGATCCTGGAGTGGCGGCGTACGCTCGACACAGACCCATCTGTCCTGAAGGACGCCAAGGACGCTAAGGAGCGAGCGACGATGCCCGAGCTGAGGTCCCGCACTGTCACCCACGGCCGGAACATGGCGGGCGCCCGCGCCCTTATGCGGGCGTCGGGCGTAGCGAGCGAGGACATCGGCAAGCCGATCATCGCCGTCGCCAACTCCTTCACCGAGTTCGTGCCCGGTCACACCCACCTCCAGCCGGTGGGCCGGATCGTCAGCGAGGCGATCAAGGCGGCGGGGGCGGTGCCCCGGGAGTTCAACACGATCGCCGTCGACGACGGCATCGCGATGGGCCACGGCGGCATGCTCTACTCGCTGCCGTCGCGCGACCTGATCGCCGACTCCGTCGAGTACATGGTCGAGGCGCACTGCGCGGACGCGCTGATCTGCATCTCCAACTGCGACAAGATCACCCCGGGGATGCTCAACGCGGCCCTGCGGCTGAACATCCCGACCGTCTTCGTCTCCGGCGGCCCGATGGAGTCCGGCCGGGCGACCCTGGTGGACGGCACGGTCCGCACGCTCGACCTGGTCGACGCGATCTCGGACGCGGTCAACGACAAGATCTCGGACGAGGACATCCTCCGCATCGAGGAGAACGCCTGCCCGACCTGCGGTTCCTGTTCCGGCATGTTCACCGCCAACTCGATGAACTGCCTGACCGAGGCCATCGGTCTCTCCCTGCCGGGCAACGGCTCCGTCCTCGCCACCCACACCGCCCGCAAGGCGCTGTACGAGAACGCCGGCGCGACGGTCGTCGACATCACCAAGCGGTACTACGAGCAGGGCGACGAGTCCGTCCTGCCGCGCAACATCGCCACGATCGCGGCCTTCGAGAACGCCATGGCCCTCGACATCGCCATGGGCGGCTCGACCAACACGATCCTGCATCTGCTGGCCGCCGCCCAGGAGGCGGGCGTCGAGTTCGGTCTGGACGAGATCGACGCCGTCTCCCGCCGGGTGCCCTGCCTGGCGAAGGTCGCGCCGAACGTCGCCAAGGACCGCACGTACTACATGGAGGACGTCCACCGGGCCGGCGGCATCCCCGCCCTGCTGGGCGAGCTCCACCGTGCCGGGCTGCTGAACGAGGGCGTGCACTCCGTGCACAGCCCCTCCCTCGCGGACTGGCTCAAGACGTGGGACGTGCGCGCCGGTTCGCCGTCGCCCGAGGCCGTCGAGATGTGGCACGCGGCGCCCGGCTGCGTCCGCTCCGCGACCGCCTTCTCCCAGTCCGAGCGCTGGGAGGCCCTGGACGAGGACGCCGAGAACGGCTGCATCCGCTCCGCGGAGCACGCGTACTCCAAGGACGGCGGACTCGCGGTCCTGCGCGGCAACCTCGCCGTCGACGGCTGCGTCGTGAAGACCGCCGGCGTGGACGAGTCCATCTGGACCTTCGAGGGCCCGGCCGTCGTCTGCGAGTCCCAGGACGACGCCGTCGACAAGATCCTCCGCAAGGAGATCACCCACGGCGACGTCGTGGTGATCCGCTACGAGGGCCCCAAGGGCGGCCCCGGAATGCAGGAGATGCTCTACCCGACGTCCTTCCTCAAGGGCCGCGGCCTCGGCAAGACCTGCGCCCTGATCACCGACGGCCGCTTCTCCGGCGGCACGTCCGGTCTCTCGATCGGCCACGCCTCCCCGGAGGCCGCCTCGGGCGGCACGATCGCGCTCGTCGAGGACGGCGACCGCATCCGTATCGACATCCCCGGCCGCACCATCGAGCTGCTCGTGGACGACGCCACGCTGGCGGCCCGCCGCGAGGCCCTCGGAGGCGTCTACGCCCCGAAGTCCCGCGAGCGCAAGGTGTCCGCCGCGTTGCGCGCGTACGCCGCGATGGCGACGAGCGCCGACAAGGGCGCCGTCAGGGACGTCTCCAAGCTGGGCTGACGCCCCGAAACGTCGGCGGGACCCGGTGTGCTCACCAGCGCGCCGGGTCCTTCGCGTCCACGGCGAAGACGGAACCGTCGGGGGCGGTGGCGTACACCGTGCCGCCGGCGACGACCGGTGCGGGCAGCAGGGACGCGAAGGTGGAGCCGTCGTCGGCCATCCGCAGCCCCGTCTGTCCCACGACCCTGCCCTGCGCCGCGTCCACGGCGAGCAGCCGCCCGTCGGCGGCGGAGAGAAAGACCGCGCCCGCCCCGGCGACCGGGCGTGACAGATGGGCGACCCCGGTCTCCAGGCGCCACAGCTCGGCGTCCTTCGCCCCGTTGCCCGCCCCGGCCGTGTCGACGGCCGTGAGCGAACCCCCGGCGCCGGCGATGTAGACCACCCGCTTTGCGACCGTGGCCTGTGCCTGGTCGGCCGGGACGGTCAGCGGGATCCGCCGTACGGGGCGGTCGGCGGCCGTGGTGTCGAGCGTCACGACCGCGCGGGTGAGGCCGTCGGGGCCGGTGGAGAGCAGCTGCAGGGAGCCGCCGGAGAGCCCCGCCGGTGTCAGCGAACCGGTCAGCCGCCTGGTCCAGAGCAGTCCGCCGCTCCTCGGGTCGACGGCGCTGATCAGGGTCGTCGACCCGTCGGCCGAGGGCGCGGCGGCGATCGCGGGTCCGTCGCCGTCGGAGGGGGAGACCCAGTGGGCGCCCCGCCCGCCGTGCCGCTTCCGCCAGCGCTCCTCGCCCGTCGCCGCGTCGACGGCGCGCACCAGCCCGGCGTCGGTCACCAGCAGGACCGTGTCACCGGCGGTGAGGACCGTCGCGTACGCCGGGACGTCCAGGTCCCAGCGCGGCTCGCCCGTCACCGGGTCGAGCGCCTCGTAGCGGCCGGCGCCGGGGGTCACCACATGCAGCAGCCCGCCGGCCAGGTGCGGCGCGAGGCCCTCGTCGCTCTGGCCGGCGGCGCCCTCGGTGTTCTCCGCGCCGGTGGACCAGACGGAGGTGCCGTCGGCCGGGTCCAGCCGGGCGGCCTTCACCCCGGGGGCGGCGCAGTAGAGGGCGTCGTCGCCGCCGGCCGAGCACACCGGGGTGACGCCCTGGGCGCCGTCCTGAAGGGCGACGCTCCAGGGGCGGAAGCCCGGGTCGGCGGGGGGCTTCACGCGGGAGCCGTCGTCGGTGGACGCGCCGATGGCGATGGCGCCGGCCGACGCCAGGACGGTGAACGCGGTGGCCGCGAGCGCCCAGCGGGTGCGGCGGCCGCGCCGGCGCGGAGCCTCGTCGGCCGCCGCCGGGTCGGAGGCGGGCTCAGAAGCGGCGGGCTCCGCACCGGAACGCACGCGCCTCTCGGCGGTGTCGTGTTCACGCGGTACCGGGATGTACGCCTGGGTGTCGTACCCGGCGGAGGGCGACGACGCGCGCAGCGCGACCATCAGCTCGTACGGCGTCGGCCGGTCCCGCGGGTCCTTCGCGAGGCAGCGCGACAGCAGCGGGAGGAGATCCTCCGGCACCCCCGCCAGGTCCGGCTCGTTGTGCACCACCTGGTACGCCACTATGTACGGGCTGTCGGAGTCGAACGGGCCGCGTCCGGTGGCCGCGTGGACCAGCACCGCGCCCAGCGCGAAGACGTCCGCCTCCGGCCCCACCTCGCGGGGCCGCTGGAACTGCTCGGGCGCCATGAACGGCGGCGTGCCGATCAGCTTCCCGGTCTCGGTGCGCAGATCGCTGTCGACGGGACGCGAGATGCCGAAGTCGATGACTTTCGGCCCGTCTTTCGCCAGCAGCACGTTGCTGGGTTTGAGATCCCGGTGCACCACGCCGGCGCGGTGGATGTCGCGCAGCGCCTCCGCCAGCCCCGCGCCCGCTCTGCGGAGTTCGGCCGGATCCAGCGGTCCGTTCCGCTTCACCCGGTCCGCGAGTGTGGGGCCGTCGATGAACAGGGTGGCCATCCAGGGCCGGTCGGCGCCCGGGTCCGCGTCGACGACCGGCGCGGTGAACGCGCCGCTGACCCGGCGGGCGGCGGCCACCTCCTGCCGGAAACGCGCCCTGAACTCCGGGTCCATGGCGTGCTCGGCGTGGATGACCTTGACCGCGAGCCGCAGGCCGGAGGCGGAGGTGGCCAGATGGACGACGCCCATGCCTCCGTTGCCCAGGCATGCTTCGAGCCGGTACTGGCCGGCAAATTCCGGATGCTCCGCTTCCGGGAACGGCCCGGTGCTGCGCAGCGGTGGCATCTCCCACCCCCGTCTGATGGTGCGCACGCGCGACGCTCGGAGCCTAGTCGATGATGCGTGCGATCCAGCCATGGGTTGCTAGCCTGCGCGCGGCGGCAGAAGCCACTCATCCACGTCAACGGGGGGAAGTCCGATGGCTCTTGAAGAGACGCAGAACGAGAAGGCCGGGAACGGGGAGATCCAGGACGCGGCGGTGCGGGGCGAGGAGATACAGAACGCGGCGGCCGACGGCGACGCCGGCGCCGAGTCGGTCGGGACCATGGTGGCCACGCGCTATCCGGTCGCGCCCGGCGTCCGCCTCAACGTCCGCTCCGGACCCGGCACCAACTACCGGCTGGTCAAGATCCTCCCGTACGGCGCGTCCGTGCCGATCAACTGCCAGAAGGCCGGCGAGACCATCACCGGTACGTACGGCACCACCAACCTGTGGGACAACATCGCCAACGGCCAGTTCGTCTCCGACGCGTACGTGCACACGGGCAGCGACGGCTACATCGCCCCGCGCTGCTCCTGACCCGGTCCTGACGCGGCGGGGATAATCGACCCCGTGAGCGAGCACACCGAGAACACCACGACGGCCGGCGGCGGCCCGGAACCCGAGCCCATCCGTTTCTTCGGCACGACCTGGGTCGGCCACGACGGGGGGTACGGGCCGCGCCGGGCCGGCGTCGCCGCCGGTGCGCTGGTGACCGCCTTCGCGGCGGCCCTGGTCCTGCGCTTCGCCTACCAGGGCCTCGCCATCGCCGAGGTCGGCAGCTTTGTGAACGTCCTCGTCATCGTCATGTTCGCCGTCTGCAGCGCCATCGCGTTCCGCAAGACGTGGGAGAGCTTCACCCGCCGTCCCGACGGCTCGTCGACCGAGGACTCCCTGCGCACCCTGAAGATGATCGGCTTCATCGGCTCACTCATCGCGTACGCCCTGCGCTGCTTCGTCGAGGCCCCGGGGGAGGGGCTGCGCGCGCCGAGTACGAGACCGCGCGGGCGCAGTACGAGAAGCGCCGCGGCGTCCGCTCCGGGAACCCCGCCGCCCGCAGACGGAAGGGCGGCAGGCCGAAGCGCGGGTGACCGCGCCCGCGGCGGACCGCCGCCGGTCCGGCCGGCGTCTTGAGGCCACCGCGCGGAGCGCGGTCAACGGCGCCCGGGCGCGGGCCGCGTGTCCCCCGTCCCGCCGGACGGCCGCCCCGAACATCCAGCACACACAAGATCACCGCGGGAACGTGCCCGCCGACCGCGCCCGGTCACGCCCCCAGGGGAGTGACCGGGCGCGGTGCTTGACGGCCCCGGACATCCAGGAGCATTATTCATCACATGATGAATTCATCTGAGGTCGCCGTCCTCGCCCGCGGCCTCACCGTCGTCCGGGGAGAGCGCACCGTCCTGCGCGGCCTCGACTTCACCGTCCTGGCCGGCCGCATCACCGGCCTCCTCGGCCCCTCCGGCTGTGGGAAGTCGACCCTGATGCGAGCCGTCGTCGGCACGCAGGCCAAGGTCACCGGCACGCTGGAGGTCCTCGGCGAGCCCGCCGGCGCCGCCGGGCTCCGCTCCCGTATCGGCTACGTCACCCAGGCGCCGTCCGTCTACGACGACCTCACCGTCCGCCAGAACCTCGAGTACTTCGCCTCCGTCCTTCTGCCGGGCCGCCGCAGTCGTGACGCCCGCCACGAGTACGTCACCCGGGCCGTCGAGGACGTCGACCTGACCTCGCACGCGGACTCGCTCGCCGGCCGGCTCTCCGGCGGTCAGCGCAGCCGCGTCTCGCTCGCCGTCGCGCTGCTCGGCACACCGGAGGTGCTCGTCCTCGACGAACCCACCGTCGGGCTCGACCCCGTCCTCCGCCGCGACCTGTGGGACCTCTTCCACCGCCTCGCCGCCGAACGCGGCGCGACGATCCTGGTCTCCTCCCACGTCATGGACGAGGCCGAGCGCTGCCACCGCCTCCTGCTCATGCGCGACGGCGCGATCCTCGCCGAGGACGCCCCGGACGACCTGCGCACCCGCACCCGCTCGGAAACCGTCGAACAGGCCTTCCTCCACCTGGTCGACCAGGCCGCCGCCCTCGAGGAGAACGTCCGATGAGCCCCGCCCGCACTCTCGCCACCGCCGCCCGGGTCCTGCGGCAGCTCCTCCACGACCCGCGGTCCATCGCCCTGATGATCCTCGTGCCGTGCGTGATGCTGTTCCTGCTGCGGTTCGTCTTCGACGGCAGCCCGCGGACCTTCGACTCCATCGGCGCGTCGCTGCTCGGCATCTTCCCGATGATCACGATGTTCCTGGTGACCTCCATCGCCACCCTGCGGGAACGCACCTCCGGCACCCTGGAACGGCTCCTCGCCATGCCGCTGGGCAAGGCCGAGCTGATCGCCGGCTACGCCCTGGCCTTCGGCCTCGTCGCCGTCGTCCAGTCGCTGCTCGCCACCGGCCTCGCGCTGTGGGGCCTCGGCCTCGACATCACCGGCTCCGCCTGGCTGCTGCTCCTGGTCGCGCTCCTCGACGCACTGCTGGGCACGGCGCTCGGACTCTTCGTCTCCGCCTTCGCCGCCTCCGAGTTCCAGGCGGTCCAGTTCATGCCGGCCGTGGTCTTCCCGCAGCTGCTGCTGTGCGGTCTGTTCACCCCGCGGGAGAACATGCAGCCCGTGCTCGAAGCGATCTCCGACGTGCTGCCGATGTCCTACGCCGTCGACGCCATGAACGAGGTGCTGCGCAACGCCGACGTCACCGGCGTGTTCGTCCGCGACGTCCTGGTCGTCGCGGGCTGCGCCCTGGTCGTCCTGGGCCTCGGGGCGGCCACCCTGCGCCGCCGCACCGCCTGACCCGTGCCGACCCGTACGCCGCGCCGCCCGTACCGACACTCGGACGGGACGGCGCGTCACCGCCCGACGGTGACAGGATGTGCGCACGTGCCCCCACCGGCGAGGTGAACTTCAGCCATGACCCAGACAGTCGCAGTCCTCGGTACCGGCAAGATCGGTGAAGCCCTGCTCAGCGGCATGATCCGCGCCGGCTGGCCCGCCGCGGCCCTGCTGGTCACCACCCGGCGCAGCGAGCGCGCCGACGAACTGCGCGACCGCTACGGCGTGGACTGCGTCAGCAACGCCGAGGCCGCCAAGCGCGCGGACACCCTGATCCTCGCCGTGAAGCCCCAGGACATGGGCAAGCTGCTCGACGAGCTCGCCCCGCACCTCACAGCCGACCGCCTCGTGGTCAGTGCGGCAGCCGGCATCACCACCTCCTTCATCGAGGAGCGCCTGACCGCGGGCACGCCCGTCGTCCGGGTCATGCCGAACACCCCCGTGCTGGTGGACGAGGGCATGTCGGTGATCTCCGCCGGCAGCCACGCCACCGGTGAGCACATGGCGCACGCGGAGGAGATCTTCGGCGGTGTCGGCAAGACCCTCCGCGTCCCCGAGTCCCAGCAGGACGCGGCCACCGCCCTCTCCGGGTCCGGCCCGGCGTACTTCTACTTCCTCGTCGAGGCGATGACCGACGCGGGCATCCTCCTCGGGCTTCCCCGCGCCCAGGCCCACGACCTGATCGTCCAGGCCGCCATCGGCGCCGCCGTCATGCTCCGCGACAGCGGCGAACACCCGGTGAAGCTCCGCGAGGCGGTCACCTCGCCCGCCGGCACCACCATCAGCGCCATCCGCGAGCTCGAGAACCACGGCGTGCGCGCCGCCCTGATCGCCGCCCTGGAGGCGGCCCGCGACCGCAGTCGCGAGCTCGCCTCCGGCAACGGCTGACCGGACCTCAATACCCCTGGGCGAGCGGCTCAGGGGACCAGGTGCGTCGTGCCGGTCGTGCGGCGTCCGCGCAGCGCCTCATGGGACCCGGCACCGCTCCGGGCAGCGCCGCCGCCTGTCCCGGCGCCGGCGAGACGGGGATCTCGACGACGGAGCGCTCCTCGGCGAGGGCCGGCTCGGCGTAGCCGCCCGACCCCCGGGCCGGCACCCGGCGGCCGTCCTCGGTGCGGCCCACGACCTCGCTGCCCGGGATCAGCGGCAGGGACTCCGCTCCCGCGTACGAGCCGTCGATCAGCTGGGCGTCGCCGAATTGACTGAACTGGCTCGCACGCAATAGCGGTTCTCCCCATTCGTGTTCGGGTGTTCTGGCCGCTCTTACGAGCCCGATCGGAATAAATAACTGACCAAACGGTCCCTTATGTGCCGAGCGCCGGCCGAGATGACGAGGTCTGGCGATCAGCAGGGCTCCGACCTCCCGGTTCGCGGTAGCTTCAGAAGCCATCGGCAGTGGAATCCGTCGACCTCGTCAGGCCACGGGGGCCTAAAGAAACCGCATGGTAGGTTTCTGGGCTGGGATATGCCCTCGGAGTGCCGTGGCATGGGAAGGGGTGGCGCCGGATGGTCATGCAGGAACGGGCCGAACAGACCCGGCGGGCCTTGATCGGCGCGGCGGCCCACGCCTTCGACCAGGTCGGCTACGAGCGCTCCTCCCTCATCCGGATCAGCGAGGCCGCCGGGGTGTCCAAAGGCGCCCTTTCGTTCCACTTCGCCTCCAAGGACGAACTGGCGGACGCGGTCCAGGGGTCCGCCCACGACGCCGCCCGGACCGTCGTCGACGGCGTGTGCCGCCACCCCGGTCCGGCCCTGCAGTCCGTCATCGACATCACGCACGCGCTGGCCGACCTGCTGGAGACCGAGGCGGTCTGCCGGGCCAGCGCCCGTCTCGCCCGCGAGCGCACCGCGACCGTGCCCCTCCCGCACCACTGGAACGCCGCCTGGGCGCGGCCTGTACGCCGTCTGCTGCAGCACGCCCGGGACGACCGGTCCCTGCTCCCCGCCGCGAACGTCCACACCGTCGCGGTGCTCGTCGCGTATCTGATGGCCGGTGTGGAGACGACGGTGCGGGACCACTGGATGCTGTCCGCCCTCGTGCCGCAGCACCGCGAGGAGCCGCGGGAGCCGCCCCGGGCGTGGCTGACCCGGATCTGGGAGCTCGTGCTGCCGGAGGTGGCCGCCGTCGACCACCTGCCCCGGCTGCGGGCCTGCGGACCCCCTGGGCGGGAGTTGTCCGGTACCTAGGGCTTCTCGTTCGGATCCTGCCGGGCTCGCGTGCTCCGGCACCGCATCTCGCTGCGATGCCGGCGGGCTCCCCGAGCCGGCCGAGGACCGTCGATGCCCGGCTCGACGCCCCGTTCCGTGCGGCCCGCGCGGAACGCCTCGTGCAGTTCGACGACCCCGCTTGGGGCCGGCCGCCGTCGGCCGCCGGCCGCTGGGCTAGAAACGGCCCGGAGCCGTGACCCGGGCGGCCCCGCCGTCCCCCGCCTCGTTCTCCGCGGTGGCCTCACCGGGCGCATCGGTCTTGTCCGGCTCGGCCGTCCTCCGCTCCGCGTCGGACCGGGCGATCACGCGGGCCCCGCGGTCCGGCCCGGTGTCCAGCCTGCCCAGGATTCCCGGTACGGCGATGGCGGGCAGCATGTGGTCGTACAGCAGGCCCACCTTGCGCTCCAGGCAAATCATCCGGCTCGCCGCCTGCGAGGTCAGCGTCAGACCGGTGAACGAACCGACGAGGAGCTGCGCGGTCTCCTCCGGCGCCACGTGCGGAAGCAGTTCGCCCTGCTCCTTCGCCTGCTCGAGCAGGCGGGTGACCAGCTTGGTCCACTCGCCGTAGGGCGTGCCGACGAGCTCCCCCTCGAAGCCCTGGTCCGCGGCGAGCCGGGCGGACGCGCGCAGCGTCACCTCGCGGGGGAGCCGGTATGCCAGCACCATGCTGACGTCCACGAGCTCCTGCATCTTGCAGGGCTGCTCGGGCACTCCGTCGGTGGTCACCGCGTAGGCGAGGACCCCTCTGGCGAGGTCTTCCTTGGACGGGAAGTGGAAGTACAGCGCGCCCTTCGTCACGTCGGCGCGGACGAGGATGTCCGCGATGGTGGCGGCCTCGTATCCACGCTCGGCGAAGACGGTGGCGGCCGCCTCAAGGATCGCCGCACGAGTCCTGGTCGCGCGTTCCTGACGTGCCATCGGGCCTCCTCTCGCTCCCCGTTCGCGTTCAAGTTCTTCCTCAGTGTGCCTTACAGCGATCCACGAAACAAACCGGGTGGTCTGTATCTTTGCTGTTTGCAGGGGACGGCTGCTCCGCGACAGAGGTCCAAGGATCCGGGGTGGTGTCTCAGCTCTCGGTCCACGCCCCAAAAGATCTGCTCGCAAGCTCCGCCGGGGCCCGCGAATTCAAGGGACACCCCCCGGCAGCGTGCGTGAGGTCGCGCCGGAGAGCAAGGCGCACGGCGGAGGCTCACTCAGCGTGGTCCACGTAGATGGTGAACGACAGTCCGCCGCGCTGCGCGACGTCGCCGCGGGGACCTGGTCCCCCGCGGCTACGGGCCCGCCCCAAGATCGTCGGCGTCTTCGACAGCGACGGCACGACCGGCGCCCCGAAGCGGTCGAATTCCAGATTGCGCGCCTGGGAGAGCCAGAACGGCGAACCGGTCTCCGGTGGGAAATGCCCGCGGAGGGCCCGCCCGGAGAAATTCGTCCGGATCGGGGGTCGCGCCCTACGGCAGCTCAAGAATGGGATCGATGGCGGGTGCCGATGTGCTCCCTTCGGGAAACAGCAGGAGCGAGAACAAGTCGGCTTGTCCCGGCATTGAAATGCCCGCGCATCGATCCGGCAAAGGCCGTCAATTTACTCTGTCAAGTGATAAGTCGGCCGATGGACCACCCATATGCCGCCGCCCGAATGCGGCTTTTCATTGGGCGGCCCGTACGGCCCGTGCGACCCCTGTGTCAGCCCTCCGACGGAGCGGCGGTGACGGAGTCGAGGACGCCGTCGGTCCAGTCGGCGGAGTACGCGTGGAAGTCCGGGAAGCCGCCCTCGTTGGGGTTCCCGGTCCAGCGGAAGTCGGCGCCGGGGTTGTGCACGTCGACACCGGCCACGGTGAACAGATGCGGGCTGCCCTGGACCCGGGGGCCGCCGGCCAGCGCGAAGTCCCGGTACAGCGCGGCCCGTCCCTCGCCCCGCTCGATGGCCGCCGCCAGCGCCTTCTCGTCGACCAGCGGGCACTCGGCGGCGACCGCCAGGATCTCCGACGGGGTGCTGATGCAGCGGTTCTGGGCGTAGAACGCGTGCCGCAGGGCGGTGTCGAGCTGGTCGGACGCGGGCAGCCCGCCGACCTCGGCGGCCTTCGCCGCCTGGACGGCCTCCATCGCCGGAAGGATCGTCCCCGGGTACGTGTACTCGGGCGCCGACCACAGCCGCCAGCCCAGCGCGGGCTCCTTGGCGCCGATCGCCACGACCTCGGCGTCGATGATCGGCTTCGGGGTGGACTGGTTGTTGAACAGCTCCAGCGGGAAGGCCCGGTGGTCGACCACGAGCCGCACACCGCGCCGCTCGGCGGCCGCGTGCAGCGTGTGCAGGGCCAGTGTCGCCCACGGGCAGCCGATGTCCGACCACACGGTCACGGTCGACGCGTCGGACGAGAACAGGGCGTCGGGGGAGAGCACGTCGTCGGACGGGATCGGGGCGTCGGACAAGGGGTTCATCAGGGGTCCTCATTCTTGAGTCCGGGCCGTGCCGGAAGGCCGGGGAGAACCACCGCCGGCCGAAGCGCGGCACAGGCAGTCTGTCCGCCCCGCCCCTGCCTTAACGCACCCTGAGCCGGGACTTCGTCACATGCGCGGCGCCGACCTGACGAAGCGGCCCGGTGCGCATCGACCGGGCAGGCGCCGGGTCCGGAGCCTGACACGGCCATTGGTGTCGTGCGGGCCGACGCCACAGGCGCCCCCCGATACCCCGTACGAAACCACCGCAGCCTGGTCACCCGCATGGCACTGCAGGCCGTCGGGCCCGTCGGCCTGGTGACCGTCGCCCGGCGGGCCGGCGGCCGGCGGGCACGTACACGCTGCTGCGTGCGGAGAAGGTGCCCGGCCAGGACGCCAAGGTGCCGACGGCGGCACCGCTCACCAGCCGGCCGCCGGCGAGCGTCGCCGAGCGGCACGGCGCCACGCCGTACCAGGTGGCGCTCGCCCGGCTGCTGGACCGCAGCCCCAACCCCGTCCGCATCCCGGCGACTTCGTCGACCGGCCACCTGGAGCAGAAGATCGCGGCGACCGCGCTGCGGCTGACCGAGAGCACCTGCTCGAGCCGGACACGCTCCAGGCGTAGCGCCGGGGGACAGAGGAAACAGTGGAAGGGGCCTGCCGGACGCCGTCGGCAGGCCCCTTCCGTTTCAGTGGCCGGCGTGCTCCCGGTCCCTGCGCGCCACCCGCTCCGCGTGGGTGGGTCCGGCGGGGACGTCGGCGGGACGGCCTGACGCGAACTCCTTGCGCAGCACCGGCAGCACCTCCTCGCCGAACATGTCGAGCTGCTCCAGCGCGACCTTCAGCGGCACCGCGCTGGCGTCGACGATGAACAGCTGCCGCTGGTAGTCGCCGAAGGTCTCCCGGAAGGTCAGCGTCTTGTCGATGACCTCCTGCGGGGAGCCCACGGTGAGCGGCGTCCGCTCCATGAACTCCTCCATGGGCGCGCCGCCGTACAGGGCCGTGTTGTCGAAGTACGGCCGGAACTCGCGGACCGCGTCCTGGGAGTTCCGCCGCATGAAGAACTGGCCCCCGAGCCCGACGACCGCCTGCTCCGGGGTGCCGTGCCCGTAGAACGCGTACCGCTCGCGGTACAGCCCGACCAGCCGGACGAAGTGCTCCTTGGGCCAGAAGATGTGGTTCGCGAAGAAGCCGTCGCCGTAGTACGCGGCCTGTTCGGCGATCTCCGGGGAGCGGATCGAGCCGTGCCACACGAACGGCGGGACGCCGTCCAGCGGCCGCGGCGTGGCGGTGAAGCCCCGCAGCGGTGTGCGGAACTTGCCGTCCCAGTCGACGACGTCCTCGCGCCACAGCCGGTGCAGCAGCGCGTAGTTCTCGACCGCGAGCGGGATGCCCTGGCGGATGTCCTGGCCGAACCAGGGATACACCGGGGCCGTGTTGCCGCGGCCCATCATGAGGTCGACCCGGCCGTCGGCGAGGTGCTGGAGCACCGAGAAGTCCTCGGCGATCTTCACCGGGTCGTTGGTGGTGATCAGCGTGGTCGCCGTCGACAGAATGATCCGCTCCGTGCGCGCGGCGATGTGGCCGAGCAGGGTCGTCGGCGACGACGGCACGAACGGCGGGTTGTGGTGCTCCCCGGTGGCGAAGACGTCCAGGCCGATCTCCTCGGCCTTCTCGGCGAGCGTGACCATCGCCTTGAGACGTTCGTGCTCGCTCGGGGTGCGGCCGGTGTTCGGGTCCCTGCCCACGTCACCGATGCTGAATATGCCGAACTGCATGCTGTTCATCCCCTCTGTGCCCGGGCTCACTCCGCGATGCCGCCGGCCGCGACGATCCTGGTGGGGCGCAGGCGCACGAGCAGCTCGCCCGGGACTCCGTTGCGTGCGCCGAACTCCTCGGCGCGGTCCTCGCCCATGTAGCGGCCGCCGATCCTGGCGGCCCAGTGCCGCAGTTCGGCGGGCTCCTCCGAGATCGTCACCTCACCCTCGACGAGGACGAAGGCGTACGGGGGCCGGTCGTCGTCGACGCAGATCGTGGCGCGCGGGTCGCGCGCCAGATTGCGGCCCTTGACGGACGTCTTCCCGGTGCTGAACAGGACGTCGTCCCCGTCGAGCACGAACCAGACCGGGGCGACATGGGCGCGCCCGTCGGCCCGTACGGTGGCCAGTTTGGCGGTACGGGTGCCCGCGGACAGGAACGCCCGGCTCTCGACCTCCGTCATCTTCTTCACGGCGAACAGATTCCTCCGCGGTACCCCGCCGTCGCACAGACCCGGCCGGTACTGCGTCAGGTCGCGCCCCGGAGCGCAGAGGCGACGCTCCGGGGCGCGGTCACCGGGTGGCGACGGCCCGTCAGAGGACGGACTCGACGGCCGTCGGCGGCCGCAGGATCTCGATCACCGCGGTCGTCCGGTTGAAGCCGAGGCCGGTCAGCATCACCCCCCGGCCGGGGACGAGCAGACCCTCGCGGGCCCAATACGGCGGATCAGGCTGATCGGTACAGGCCGGTGTCGTGCGGGTCGGCGTACGGCTTGAACGGCAGGTCCGCACGCTGGGCGCGCTCCAGCTCCGGCCGGCTGTTCGTGACGACCGACAGGACTCGGGCGAAACCCGACCGCCGTGACAGCACGGCGGCGCTCGCGCCGTCGCCGGGCACCGGGCCGGCGCGGGCGCGCCGGCGGTCCCGGAGCGGCAGGACGAAACGGTCGGAGGCGGTGATCAGCGCGGCCGCCCGGTCGGTGCCCGCGGCGAGATGGGCCGCCGCCAGCTCGATGGCGGCCATCGCACCGTTGGACTGCTGCCTGAGCTCCGTGGACAGCCCGTGGCCGGCGAGGATCTGGTGCTGGAGACACGAGGCGATGTTCCAGCCGTCGATACCGTTGAACCCGACCGCCGCGTGCAGCAGCACCCGAAGTCGCTCTGGGCGTGCCCCGTCTGACGGACCGCCGGGTTCCCGGCGCGCACGGCCGTCCCGGACCGGGTGTCGTCGTCGCCGGCGACCGCGGCGCTCACCTGGCCGGTGCGCCGCCGCCCGGCCTCGTCCCACAGTCCGGCCTCGATGGCCTCGATGGCCTCGTCCGCGGTGACCGGCTGGGGGCACCAGGAGCCGACACCGGCTATGTACAGGTCCTCGTGTCTCATCGGAGCCTTCCCTCGGCCTTGTGCCGTCGAAGCCTCGCCGCTCAGCGGACGGTCAGGGCTGCCAGGTAGGACGTGACGTTGCGGCGGGTCTCGGTGACGCTGTCGCCGCCGAACTTCTCGGCGACCGCGTCGGCGAGCACCAGCGCGACCATCGCCTCCGCGACGATCCCGGCGGCCGGCACCGCGCACACGTCGGACCGCTGGTGGTGCGCCCGGGCCGGCAGCCCCGTGCACACGTCGAAGGTCGCGAGGGCCTTCGGCACGGTCGCGATCGGCTTCATCGCCGCCCGCACCCGCAGCGTCTCGCCCGTGCTCAGCCCGCCCTCCGTGCCGCCGGAACGGCCCGAGGTGCGCCGTACGCCCTGCTCGGTGGGCACGATCTCGTCGTGCGCCTTCGAGCCGGGCACCCGGGCCAGCTCGAAACCGTCGCCGACCTCGACACCCTTGATCGCCTGCACGCCCATCAGCGCGGCGGCCAGCCGGGCGTCCAGCCTGCGGTCCCAGTGCACATAGGAGCCGAGCCCGACCGGCACCCCGTACGCCAGGACCTCGACGACCCCGCCGAGGGTGTCGCCGTCGCGGTGGGCCTGGTCGATCGCGGCGACCATCGCCCTGCTGCCGCCCGCGTCGAGGCAGCGCACCGGGTCCCCGTCCAGCCGCTCCACGTCGCCGGGGACCGGCAGCACCCCGGACGGAGTCCGGGCCCCGCCCAGCTCCACGACGTGCGAGAGGACCTCGATCCCGGCCGTCTCCTTGAGATACGCGCGGGCGACGGCGCCCAGCGCGACCCGGGCCGCCGTCTCCCGGGCGCTCGCCCGCTCCAGCACGGGCCGCGCGTCGTCGAAGCCGTACTTCTGCATCCCGGCGAGATCGGCGTGGCCGGGGCGCGGCCGGGTCAGCGGCGCGTTGCGGGCCAGCCCGGCCAGGACCTGTGGATCGACCGGGTCGGCCGACATCACCTGCTGCCACTTGGGCCACTCGGTGTTGCCGACCATGACGGCGACCGGCCCGCCCTGGGTCAGGCCGTGCCGTACGCCGCCGAGGAACGTGACCTCGTCCCGCTCGAACGCCATCCGCGCGCCGCGGCCGTGTCCGAGGCGCCGCCGCGCCAGCGCGTCCGCCACCACGGCGGTGGTGACGGGAACGCCGGCGGGCAGCCCCTCCAGGGTCGCCACGAGCGCGGGGCCGTGCGACTCACCCGCGGTGAGCCAGCGCAGGGTGCCCACGGTCAGACCAGACCGGCGGGCACGGGCGGCGCGGTGTGGCCGGCGACGCCGACCTTGCTCCCGTGCAGCCAGGCCACCTTGTCGTACATGTCGTCGGCGCTGAGGGAGGCCAGCATCGCGTTGCGCTCCTTCGCGGCCTCGCCCGCCGGGTGGTACAGCAGCCTGCCCATCTCACGGGCGACGAGCTGGGTAGCGGCGGTGCGCTCTCGGCGCTCGGCGTTGAACTTCTGGAAGCTCACCTCGAACCCGGCCTCGTCCGTGCCGATCAGCTCACCGAGCACGACCGCGTCCTCGACCGCCTGGCAGGCGCCCTGGGCCGCGTACTGCAGCATCGGGTGAGCCGCGTCGCCGATGAGGACGACCCGGCCGTCGGCCCAGTCGGTCACCGGGTCGCGGTCGCACAGGACCCAGGTGCGCCAGTCCTCGCCGAGGTCGAGCAGCCGGCGCGCGGTCTCGCCCAGCTCCGGGAACTCGCCGAGGACGTGCTCCTTGGTGACCGGGTTGCCGAGCACGGCCTCGGTGGCGTCGTCGTCGCGGGTCGCCGCCAGGTTGAGGAACTTCCCCTCGCCGATGGGGTAGTGGACGAAGTGCCACTTGGGTCCGGCCCACAGCGTGACCGTGTTCCAGCGCAGCTCCTCCGGGACCTGCTCCATCGGGATCACCGAGCGGTAGATGGTGTGCCCGGAGACCCGGGGGAAGCCGTCGCCGACGAGCTGCTTGCGGACGAACGAGTTGATGCCGTCGGCGCCGATCAGCGCCGCGCCGGTGACCCGCTCGCCGGAGGTGAGGCGCGCGGTCACCGAACCGGGCCGCTGCTCGTAGCCCTCCACGTTCGCCTCGGTGCGCAGCTCGATCGCGTCGGTGGCGCGGCAGGCCTCCAGCAGCGGCGCGTACAGGTCGATCCGGTGGACGACCGCGTACGGGTTGCCGAAGCGGCGGCGGTACTCGCCGGTGAGCGGCATCGAGGCGACCTTCTCGCCGGTGGTGCCGTCCATGAAGCGCAGTTCGTCGATGTGCACGGCCCGGGCGCGAACGGCGTCGCCGACGCCGAGCCGGTCCAGGGACTGGAAGGCGTTCGGGCCGAGCTGGATGCCCGCGCCGAGCTCGGTGAAGGTGTCGCGGGCCTCGAGGACGACGACCCGGTGGCCGCGCCGGGAGATGCTGAGGGCTGCCGCGAGCCCGCCGATCCCGCCGCCGGCAATGATGATGTCCGCCATCTCGCTCTCTCTTCTCGCTGTCGTGTGTCTGCTGCTGCTCGTCGGTCGCGCGCCGTGCTCCGCCTCAGTGCGCCTGAGGGCCGAAGAGCCTCGACAGCTCCTCGTGGAAGCCGGGGAAGGTCTTGGTGACACAGCCGGGGTCGTCGAGGGTGATGCCGGGGGCCCGCAGTCCGAGGACGGAGAAGGCCATGGCGATGCGGTGGTCGCGGTGGCAGGCGATCCGGGTGGGCGCCATCGGTCCGGGGTGGACGGTGATGCGGTCCTCTTCCTCCTCGACCCGGATGCCGCCCACGCGCAGGTTCTCCGCGACCGCGGTGATCCGGTCGGACTCCTTGAACCGCGCGTGCCGGATGCCGCGGATGGTGACGGGGCCGTCGGCGAGGGGCGCGACGGCGGCCAGGGTCATGAAGGTGTCGGAGATGTCGCCCATGTCGACGTCGAACCCGCCGCGCAGCGGTCCGGTGCCGGTGACGGTGGTGGCGTCCGGGCCGGTCTCGACCCGGGCGCCGGTGCGCGCCAGCACCTCGATGAAGCGCAGGTCGCCCTGGAGGCTGTCCTTGCCCAGGTGCGGCACGGTGACGGTGGTTCCCGTGACTGCCGCGGCGGCGAAGACGTACGAGGCGGTCGAGGCGTCCGGCTCGATCCGTAGCGTGCTGCCGGTGTAGCCCCCGCGCTCCACCCGCAGCCGCCCCTCGGTGTCGCGCGTGACCTCGGCGCCGAAGTGGCGCATCAGGGCGGTGGTCATGTCGATGTACGGGCGGCTGACCAGCCCCCGGGCGGCGACCGTCAGCGGCTCGCGCATCAGCGGCGCGGACAGCAGCAGCCCGGTCAGATACTGGCTGCTGACCGACGAGTCCAGCGTCAGCTCGCCGCCGGACAGCCCGCGCGCGGTGATGCGCAGCGGCAGGCCGCCGCCGGCGGCCGACTCGACGCCCGCGCCCAGTTGGGCCAGCGCCCGGATCAGCGGACCGAGCGGACGCGCCCTGAGCTGGTCGGAGCCGTCGAAAGTGAACTCGCCCTCGCCGGCGGCCGCGAGGACCGGCAGAAAGCGTGCCGCGGTGCCCGCGTCGGCGCACCGGACGGCCGCCCCGGTCCGCGGCGCGCGGCCGAGCCCGGTGACCGTCCAGCGGTCCTCGCCCACCTCGACGTCCACGCCGAGGCCGGTGAGCGCCTCGCGGAAGGCGACGGTGTCGTCGCTGACCAGCGGGGCGACGAGCTCGCTGGTCCCGTCGGCCGCGGCGGCCAGCAGCAGGGCCCGGTTGGTGATGCTCTTCGACCCCGGGACACGGGCCACTCGGGCACGTATCCCGGACATCAGAGGGTCACCCCGCCGTCCAGCACGAGGTCGTGGCCGATGACGAACTTGGACTCCGGACCGCAGAGCCACACCACCGTGTCGGCGACCTCCTCGATGCCGGCGATCCGGCCGGCCGGCGCCGCGGTGCGCACGTGCTCCTCCCAGTCGGCACGGCCGTCGGTGGCCTCCACGTCACCGGGGCTGATCGCGTTGATGCGGATGCCGTCGCCGACGTGCTCCTGGGCGGCGGTCCGGGTGAGGGTGGACAGCGCGGCCTTGGCGGCCGCGTAGGCGCCGAATCCGACCTTGCGGCCGTTGATGCTGACATTGGTGGAGTGATTCACGATCACGCCGCCGCCGTTCTCCCGCATATGGTCGATCTCGTGTTTCATCAGCAGCCAGACGCCGGTGAGATTGCTGGCAAGAATTTCGCCCCACACGGCTTCGCAGGTTTCCGCGAGCTTGTGCGGCTTTCCTATCCAGGTGGCGTCGTTGAAGGCGATGTGCAGTCCGCCGTGGCGTTCCACCGTCGACTTCATCAGCCGGATGACGTCCATTCCGTGCGTCACGTCGGCCATGATGGCGTCGGCGGTGCCGCCCTCCTTCTCGATCAGGGCGACGGTGTCCCGCAGGTCCCGGGGCTCCCGCCCGGCGACCACCACGGTGGCGCCCTCCTTGGCGAAGGCCAGCGCGGTCGCTCTGCCGGTACCGGAACCCCCTCCGGTGACGAGTGCGACCTTGCCGGTGAATCGTGCAGTCATCAGGATTCTCCTGTAGCGAGCTGGGGACCGGAGAAACGGCGTCCACCAATGGATTACCGCGCGGCAATTCACGAACCTTCGCGACAGTCGCGCCGTACGGGGTGCTCACGATGTGCAAGACGCCGAAATCGCCCCTGGAATCTCCATCACTCTGCGCCGCGCCGTGGCCATGCATCAATGCGGGTAGGGCTACTTCGTCAGCTGACGGCAAGTGCCCGCGGCCCGGTCGCGGGCATGGAAAAGCCCCGTATTTCCATTCCACCGGAAAGGAAATACGGGGCTGAAGGTGTGTCAGTACCGGGCCCCGGTGATGCTGAGCTGCCGGATATCGAGCTGTGCGCCCTGCCCCCAGAGCCGGTTGCCCGGCCGGCTGTCCGGGTCGACGAAGGTCTGCGGCACCGGGGCGCCGGCATCGGGGTCGTAGTACGAGGTGGTGTCGGTGAGCTTCACCAGCGCGCCGTCGGCGCGCGGACCGCCGTCCCGGTCCGCGCCGAGGCGCGGGGCGTCGGCGTCGAGCAGGACGAACATGCCGAAGCCCGGGGCGAGCTGGCGCGGCTCGATCAGTTCCTCGCGGCCACCGAGGTCGATGATCAGATGGGTGCGGTCCTTGGGCCGGAAGCCGATCCTGTCGACCTTGTACACCTGGCGGCCGTTCACCTTCCACACCACCGTGCCGGCGGACCGGTCGTAGGAGATGGCGAGGTCGTTGACCTGGCCGGGGTGGGAACGCCGCTCGACCGGGAGGGCGTAGGAGAAGGCCACGTGGTCGGCGCCGGGGGTGGGCAGCCGCTCGTAGAAGGCGTAGACCCATTCGTTGGTGACGAAGAAGTCGAAGACCATGTTCGACTCCTGGTCGATGATGGTCATCGCGCCGGCCGCCAGCCGCAGATCGGTGTGCGGGTCGGCCACCGCGTCGCCGAACGGATGCTGGTGGGTGCCGTAGGTGCGGGCGCTGAGGGTGGAGTCGAAGGTCAGCACAGAGCCGGGGTCGGCGTCGAAGCCCAGCACGCCGGAGGACGCCCGGTGGTTGGCGAGGGCGTACCACTTGACGTGGTCGAGCCCGCCGTCGCCGCCGTCGGACTCCTTGCCCGTGGTGTAGGCGAAGGCGGGTGCACCGGTCCTCGGATTGGTGCCGGTGGGCACGACCCGCAGGCCCGCCGGCGAGGTGGAGGCCTTTCCGTCGCCGTTCGGGAACTCACCGAGCGGCGCCAGCGCCCACTTGGCGTCGTCGCCGGTGTGGTCGAAGCCGCCGCTGAAGTCGTCCCAGGTGGTCCTGGCGCGGCTGTCGGTCGCGGCGGGGGAGGCCGCGGAGACCGGAGCCGCGTGGCCCAGGGCCGGCGAGCCCGGGGCGGCCGGTATGAGTGCGGCGGCGAGGGCTGCCGTCAGCGCCGCCGGCAGGAGGAACATGGCGCGTTTCACGGGACTGGCTCCCTGTGTCGTCGTAACGGGGGAGGCGGAACGCGTACGTGTGGGGGCCGTGCGGTCGGGGGGGAGTCGGGTCAGGACGCGCGGCGGCGCGTCCATGGATCGTCGGCCGGACCGGGCCGGGCGGCTCCGCCGGCGCCCGGCCGGTCCGGGTACGCCCGCACCGTCGTCATGTCGCTCATCGCGCTCCCGCGGTGGTACGGACCGCGGCGGATCAGGCCGTGGCCTCGAGCCCGCGCTTCAGCGCGGTCCCGATCTCCACGGCACGACGCGCCTGGAACGCGATCGCGGCCAGGTTCTCCGGGCCGGGGACCTCGCCGTTGTAGCCGACGTGGCTGGCGCCGTACGGGTTGCCGTTCTTGACGTCGAACTGGATCGGGTCGGCGTAGCCGGGGGCGACGATGATCGCGCCCCAGTGGTAGAAGGTGTTGTTCAGCGCCAGGAGGGTGCTCTCCTGGCCGCCGTGGGTCTGCGAGGTCGAGACGAAGGACGAGACGACCTTGTTGACCAGCTTGCCCTGGGCCCAGATGCCACCGGTGGTGTCGATGAACTGCTTGAGCTGGGCGGCCGGCAGGCCGTAGCGGGTGGGCGTGCCGAAGAGGATCACATCGGCCCACTCCAGGTCGGCCAGGCTCGCGACGGCCACGTCCTTGGCGGCCTCGCGGTGGGCGGCCCAGGCCGCGTTGGAGGCGATGGCGGCCTCCGGCGCCAGCTCGGCCACCTGACGCAGCCGGACCTCGGCGCCCGCCTTCTCCGCCGACTCGGCGGCGGCCAGTGCCAGCTGGTGGACGTTACCGGTGGACGAGTAGTAAATGACGGCGACGTTCGTCACGGTGGTGCGCTCCTTGATCGGATGTGCGGGGCGTGGGCGGCTGAAGAACTGCACCGACCATCGCGCGGCGGCCACCCGGCCCTCAATCGACGCGGGGCGATTTCGTCACGTGTGACGGCCCGTCGGGGCAGGTCACCCGGCACTCCGGCGGTGCCCGGCACACTGCCGCGAACCGGCCACGCGTGGCCGGAACGCGGGCGGACTTCGTCAGTACGACCCGGACGGGCCGGGGCTCGCCTTCTGACGAAGTATCCGGCGGTGGGTGCCCCTGTCACGCACTTTCCGTCACGCTGAGTCAGATAGCGGAAGCCGGAAATCCGCGTGGTCACGCGCTCTCCCTCCCAGGAACGGTGGCACACCCCCCTGACCCCGGGTGCACCCCGTGGCGGCCGTCCGTTGCACTCCGTGATCGTCGTCGCCTTCCCCTCGGCCGATCCGACAAGGAGCATCGATATGAGAACCGCTCTCCCCTCCTCCCGGCAGCGCACCCGTCCCGGACACCGACGCCGGCAGCACGCCGCGGTGCTGGGCACCCCCGTCGCGCGCTCCCTCTCACCGGTGCTGCACCGCGCCGCGCACGCCGCCCTCGGACTGGACTGGTCCTACACGGCCCTCGAATGCGACGAGGGGCGGCTGCCCGGGCTGCTGGACTCGCTCGACGACTCCTGGGCGGGGCTGTCCCTGACCGTGCCGCTGAAGCGCGGGGTCCTGCCGCTCGTCGACGAGGTGACCCCGCTGGCGCTGGACGTCGGCGGCGCGGACACGGTCGTGCTGCGGCACGGCAGACGGTACGGCCACAACACCGACGTCCACGGCATCGTCACGGCACTGCGCGAGGAGGGCCTGGCCGCGAGCCGGCCCGACGCGGTGATCCTCGGCGACGGCGCCACCGCCTGCTCGGCGCTGGCGGCGCTGAAGGAGCTGGGACAGACCGAGATCCCGGTCGTCGTACGGGAACGGATCCCCGGCGGCCAGGTGTGCGCGGCCGCGACCCGGCTCGGCATCGCCGTGCGCTACTTCACCTTCGACGAACTGTCCGACGCGCTGAGCGGCGCGGGCCTCGTCGTCTCGACGCTGCCCGCGGGCGCGGCCGATCCGTACGCCGCGGCGATCGCGCGCGGCGGGGCCGACATCTTCGACGTCGCGTACACGCACTGGCCGACGAGGCTCGCCAGGGCGGCCCGCTTCAGCGGTGCCCGGGCGGTCGGCGGCCACGCGATGCTGCTGCATCAGGCCGCGGCGCAGGTCGAGTTGATGACCGGCCGCTCGGACGTGCCCATGGAGGCGATGCGCCGCGCGATGACGGCGGAGCTCGACCACAGGGCGGCATGACGCGGCCGACGACTTCGGCGGGGTCCGGGGCCGTACCGGGCCCAGCGGTGCGCTGACGGCACGCCCGTTCCGCCGCGCGGGGGGACGCAGCGGCCCGGGGCCTGCCCGCCCCTGCCCGCCGGCGTCGCTCGCCCGTCGCGCGTCGCCCGGGACACCACCCGTGCCCGAGGGCGTGTGCGGGGGACCTCCCAGGGCCGGGCGGGACCTGCCGGCCGGGCGCTACGCCGAGCGGATCAGCCTTCGTTCGCCGCGCTCACCCTGCCGGCGCGCGGTCGAGATCGTCACGATCGCGTGCGCCACGGAGCTGAGCGTGACATGGCGGTGCCAGCCGCCGAACGTACGGCCCTCGAAGTCCCGTACGCCGACCCGGGTGCTGATCCGGCCGAAGTCGTGCTCGACCCGTTCCGTCAGCCTCCCGAGCCGCAGCAGCACGGCCGGCGGAGCGTCGGTCAGGTTGGTCAGCCACAGCTCTCCCGGCTGCCGCTCCCAGCCCGACCAGGCGCCCGCGAGCTGCAGCGGCAGCCCTCCGCCCGGCGCGGGCAGGGTGACCTTCGTGCCGGTCACGAGCGCCGAGCGGTTGATCGAACCGTGCGGATCGATCCAGCCGACCTGACGGGACGCCTTCTTCACCCACTCGACTAACTGCTGGGCCTGCAGCAGCCGGTCGCCGTGTCCTGTGGACAGCGTCTCGTTCGGCAGCAGCAGCGTCGTCGGGCCGATGCGCAGCACGAACGGGATGCCTTTGCGGGAGAAGTTCCGCGCGAACTCGCCCGCGTCGTGGTCACGGACGTCCATCACCACGGGGCGGCAGCGCAGGCCCCAGGCGCGCAGCGGCTCCAGGGCCGTGTGCAGCGCGACGGCGCCGGGATCGGACTCGCCCTCGCCGTCCGGTATCTCCGCGCGCTTGCGCCGCTCCTTGTCCTGCAGCCAGTCGCTGGGCAGGATCAGCCGCCAGTTGATGGGTGCGCTCTGCTCCTCGTTGGCCAGCCAGACGCTGTACGACTTCTGGCTGTTGACGACCCGGCCGAGCTGGGGAACGAAGGATTCCTCGACTCCCACCGTGTGTTCGCCCGTCTTGACGACGAACATCGGCCGGACCACCCAGGCGTGGGGCAGCAGCGTCCGGTCCAGGTGGCCGGCCAGGGCCCTGCGTACCGGCAGCCAGTCCCAGGACGACTTGCTGATGAAGTGGTGCAGCCGCTGTTCGGCCGCGCCGCCGCCGATCACCGAGGCGATCGACCGCATGGACTTGCGCCCGGGGATGGTGAGCAGTCCGGAGATGTACCACTCACCGCGCTCGCGCTGATCCCGGCGGGGCAGTGAAGTGAGCATGCGCTTCGAGAAGTCGGTAACAAAGTCGTCGTCGACATCGCCCCAGGCGATGTCCGGTCGTCCTTCCCTGTCCTTGGCCCCTTCCACAGGGCCCCCTTCCCCTGGATGCGGCCTGGGTCGGGCCCCTCCGTCCGGGCTGGCCGGGGAGTGGCTTTCCAGACCAACTCGAACAAGATCAAACCACGCAGTCGGTTTCTATTTCGCTCGCTGTGTCTGCCCGACCGCAGGGCGGTGCGGGGGTATTGCTCCGAAGGGGCCCAGGTAGATCCACGCTCTGCCGCGATTCATCCGCTCCCCCTGTGGCGCAGTCCCGGCGTTTCGGACTGCTGAACGCTCACGACAGCCAAGATACCAAACAGACTTGTCTGATTGTCAACGTGTGCGGCGGACGTGGCATGGCGTCAATTTCGCGGGAGTGGCGGCGTAGTGCCCGAAAGATGCGTCATGGATGGGTCGCCTGGAGGCGGTACTTCAGGATCTAACCATACAAGGCGTCATGTTTTGGCACTCCAAGGTCACGAATGGCGCGATTTCCCCCTGTCGGCCAAGGGTCCGGAGCGGCTCGTTCCCCAAGTGGAGATTCCCCAGCACTTGAAAAAACGAACTGACATGTCTGTATCTTGTTGGTCGCGGAAGGTCGTCGGCCATGGGGGGTGGTCGTCGGCGTACGGCTTGCTCCCCCTGCCCTGAAACTGACAGGAGCGCTGCAGATGTCGTATCTCGCCCAGAAGTCACATGAGCACCGCACCGTTGCGGTGAAGACCTGTACGAACGGGGTTGCCGCGAGCGCCCCGTACCCCCGGCTGACCACGACGGTCCCCCGGGAGTACGTCCATCGCGCCGCCGTGTCGGAAGTCCTGCTGACCGGCTGGGAGTCCGACGAACTCGCCGGCACCGAGCACCGGGAGGGGTTCACGGTCAAAGCCCAGTGGCCGCGCAGTCACTCGCTCTTCGCCCGCGAGGGCGTTTACCAGGACCCGATGCTCCTGATCGAGTCCGTCCGTCAGGTCGGGTCCCTCCTCGCCCACGCCGAGTTCGGGGTGCCGTTCGGGTACCAGTTCCTGATGTGGGACATATCCATCGCCGCCGAACCTGAACTTTTCGTGGCGGACGCCGTCCCCACCGAGATCGAACTGCGCACGGTCTGCCGCGACATCGTTCGCCGGGGCAGCTCGCTCACCGGGATGCGCTACGACGTCGAGGTGCTCCGCGACGGCAGGACCCTGGCCACCGCCGGGGCGGCCTTCCGGTGCATGAGCCCGGCGGTGCACCGCCGGCTGCGCGGCGAGCGTGCCACCACCACCGACCGCACAGTGCCGCCGGCTGTCGCCGCGGCCCTCGTGGGCCACGCCAGCGCACGACACGTCGTGCTCGCCGAGCCCGCGCCGGGCGCCGGGAACCGCTGGGAACTGCGGATCGACACCGCTCATCCGACCTACTTCGACCACCCGGTCGACCATGTTCCCGGCATGGTGCTGCTGGAGGCCGCTCGGCAGGCGGCCCATGCCGTGACCGGGATGCCCGACGCCCTCGTGGTCGGCGTCACGAGCAACTTCGAGTGCTACGCCGAGTTAAACGCCCCGTGCTGGATCACGGCGCACCTCGAGCGCCGGGACGCCGACGGCGGCGCTGTGGTGCGGGTGGAGGGAGTGCAGCAGGAGGAGGCCGTCTTCACCGCCGAACTCACGCTGAGACCCAGCCCCCGCTGAGCCGGCCGCCACCTTGGGGAAGGCCGACTGCCCACCATCCTGACCATCGGCGCGTCCGGCTTCGTGGGCGGTCGCGTCGAAGCGGAGCGACAGCGGGCCGAGCTTCGGCTCATGTCACACCGCCGCCCGTGCTCGATTCGGGTCCCCGTATCGTCCCGGTCGATCTGGCAGACCCCGCATCGCTGTGCGGGGTGTGCGACGGCGTCGATTTCCTGATCCGCTGCGCCGCGCAGATCGGCGGAACCGCCGAGGCCTACGAGCCCGTCAACGCCTGTGGGGCCGCCGCCCCCATGGAGGAGGCGCGCCGCGCGGGAGTCTCCCGCGTCGTTCATCTACCACGCCGCTCACCCGGCGCCCGTCACGGCGGACGCCGTGCTGCGCGCCGTCGCCGAGTGCACCGCGACTCCCTGGCCGGATGAAGAACTCACCGTCGAACAGGCCCGGGCGATCCTTGCGGAGAACGGCCGATCGCCGGCCACACTCGACATGCTGACGACTGATCACGTCTTCGACAGCACCCCGATCTGGTCCGATCTCAGTCGTGATCCCGGTGTCGGCTTCGACACCGGGATCCGGCGCGCCGCGCACTGGTACCAGCAGAGCCTGCAAGCGGCCTGAGACGGCCTTCCGAGCACGTCCTTCCCCACCCGATCCGGGTCCGGCGATCTGTTCGCCGGGCCCGGATCCGTCTTTTCCGCTGTGCCTGCCGGGATGCCGGGATGCCGGGACGCCAACCGCTCACCGGCTCCACAATGCCCAGCATAACATACAGGTCTGCACGGTTCCTCATGGCTGAGAGCTGACCGGTCATGGGGATGATTTCGGGCAAATAGTCGCGCGTGCAGGGTGTTTGAGGCAGTCGTGAGGATCGGAGAGGGATTTTCAGGCGGCGAAGACCCCATAAAAACATGCGGGGTTGTATGATCTGTCTTGGCTACTGGCCTGAGGGGTCATTCGCGCATTGCTCACACTCAGAGGAAGAGAAGGCAGGTGCAGCCTGATGCAGACGCGGGCCGAACACACCCGCCAGGCGCTCGTCCATGCCGCGGCCGAGTTGATCGCGGACGGTCGGCTGTCCGATGCGGGGCTGGTCAACATCTGCCGCAGGGCCGGTGTGAGTCGTGGGGCTCTCTACTACCACTTCCCCTCGACCGCGGCGCTGGCGGCCGCCGTGTACGAGCAGGCGCATCATCGGGTCGCCGTGATGACGGAGGAGGCGTTCGCGGGTCCGGCGGCGGACGCGCCGGGGCGCTTCCTCGTCGCTCTTGGCGAGGCCCTGCGAACCGAGAAGCTGGTTCGGGCCGGCATGGAGCTGGCGGCGGACGGGTCGGCCGGGCCCCCTCGACTGCGCGACGACCTGCTGACGATGTTTCACAAGCGTGTCGTCGACGCATATCAGGGGGCCGTTCCTCCGGCGCAGGACCTGGCCGACCTGACTGTGGTGGTGGCGGCCGGCCTCGAGTCGCTGGGGCGCACGGACCCCGACTGGTGGGACGGCAGGACCATTCAGCGGCTCTGGGAGCTGCTGCGCCCACTGTTCCGCCCCGCCGGGGACGAGTTGGTCTGAGCGCAGCCGTACCCCAGGTCCCGCCGGCGACTGACGCGCCTGCGCGGCCCGGTCCTCGGTCCTCGGTTCTCATTCCTCCACGACGACCGGCGGCGGGGTGGTGCGCAGCCGCCCCATCAGGCCGGGGATGGCGAGGCCCGGCAGCAGGAACCGCCAGAACGCGCCCACCCGTTCGATCAGATCCTCCCGGTCGTTGTACGCCTGGGACATGATCTGAAGACCGGCGAAGGCCCCGACGATGGTCGACGCGGCCTCTTGCACGTCCACACCCGGCAGGAGCTCGCCCCGCTCCTCGGCCTGCCTCAGTATTCCGAGGACGGCTGTGTGGGACTGCTCGTAGGCGGTACGCGAGCGGGAGAAGGATGTCTGCTCGATTGTCAGGCGCACGCTGGCGCGCAGCACCGTGTCGTGCCGGAGCCGCCTGCCGTACTCCAGGGTCAGATCGATGACGGACTGGAGCTTCACCGGCTGGTCCGGGATATCCAGGGCTTCGGCGTGCGCGTCCACCAAGGCGAGGGCGATGGCTTCCTTGGAGGGGAAGTGGTGGTACAGCGAACCACGGGTGAGCCCGGTTCTGGCCAGGATCTCGGTGGTGCTCGCAGCGTCGTAGCCCCGCTCGTCGAACACCTGGGCGGCGGCCTCCAGGATCGAACGTCGCGACCGCTTTCCGCGTTCCTGTCGAGCCATGTCAGGATCCTTACCCTCGTGCCAAATCAACAGACTGATCTGTATAGTATCGGGCCTGAGAAGAGGGTACGTTCAGACCGAGGTGTGCTGTCTGGATTCAGTGCAGGCCTCAGGGGGCGTGGCGGGGCGGCGGGGAGCGGCCCAGGGGTGCCCGCATCGGAGGCCGATTCCCCCGAACGGCGGGATCCGTCCTGCGCCTTACCGCCCCACATCCGGGCCGACCCGGAGAAGTCCGGATGAGGGCCCCGGAAGGGCAACCCTCCAGGACCCTCGGGGTCTTAAAACAGGCGACTTGGTCGTTTTTTTATCAACCAGTTGCGGCGATCCGGCGGTACGCCTCGTCCAGCAGCTCGGACGACGGGTCGTCGAGCACCGCGGGCCGGCCGACCCCGTCGAGGACGACGATCCCCGGCTCCTCGCCCCCGGCCCCCGTCCGCAGGGACTCGCGCAGCGCGCCCCAGGCGTCGAGCGGGTACGAGGTCGGCAGCCCCACCGCACGGAGCAGCACCCGGTGCCGGTCCACGGCGTCGTCGTCGAGCGAGCCGGTCAGCCGGGCCAGTTCGGCGGCGAACACCATGCCGACGGCGACCGCGTGCCCCGGCCGGGTGCGGTAGCGCTCCACCCGCTCGATCGCACGGCCCAGGGCGTGCCCGTACCCCAGGGACCAGGCGCGTTCCCCGGCGACCGCGTCGGCCTTCACCCGTACGGCGCGCTCGATCAGTTCGGTGACCAGGGGGGCACCGGCTCGCGCCGCCCGCGCCGGATCGGCGGCGACGAGATCGAGAACCGCCGGGTCCGCGACGAATCCGGCCTTGAGCACCTCCGCGAGACCGCCGAGGTGCCCTTCGTCCCCCACCGTCGCGAGCAGCGCCGGATCGCAGACCACCCCGGCCGGCGGATGGCAGGCGCCGACCAGGTTCCTGCCCTCGGGCACATTGATCCCGGTGCTGCCGCCGACGGCCGCGTCGGCCATGCCGAGCAGCGTCGTCGGCACCAGGAGCAGCGCCACCCCGCGCAGCCAGGTCGCCGCCGCGAACCCGGCGAGGTCGCAGGACGCGCCGCCGCCGAAACCGACCACGGCGTCGGTGCGGGTGATGCCCGCGGCTGCGAGCCTCGACCACACACCGGCCAGCACGCCGATCTGCTTGGCCGCCTCGCCCCGCGGGATCTGCAGCACGGCGACCCGGCGGCCGGTGGCCTCCAGCGCCGCACGGACCGACCGCACCTGACAGCTCAGAGCCTCGTCGTGGACGAGGGCGACCGTCCGCGCCGCCCGGGGGACCAGCTCCGGCAGCGCGGCGGCGGCCTCGCCGATCAGCACGTCGTACGGCCGTTCACCGTCGGCCCGGACGCGTACGGGACCGCCGAGCGCGGCGGGCACGGTCGCTTCAAGAGTGACGCTCACGCGGACTCCTTCGCTCGCAGGGACTGTCGTAGTGGCTGTCGTACGGACAGCTGCGGGGACCGGCCGGACAGCAGGGCGGTGATCCGTCCGGCGACCTCGCCGGGCCGTTCGCCGGCCGCCACGGCCACGGAGTGGCGGGCCAGCCTGCGGTAGATCGGGGTGCGTACGCCGAGAACGGTGGCGAGCCGGCCGCGCGGATCGTCCGCGAGCAGCGGCCGGCTCGCCGCGTTCCCGACGCGTTGCAGCAACTGGTCCAGCGGTACGGCGAGATGGACGACCGTGTGCGAGCGCAGCGCCTGCTGCACGGACGTGTCCAGGACCGCCCCGCCGCCCAGCGCGAGCACACCGCCGTGCCGGGCCAGCGCGCGGTGCACCGCGGCCCGTTCCAGCAGCCGGAAGTGGGCCTCGCCCGCGCCGTTCAGGATGTCGGCGATCGACGTGCCCGCCGCCGCCTCCAGATCGGCGTCCGTGTCGCGGAAGCCGACGCCGAGCAGAGCGGCGAGCCGCCGGCCCACCGTGGTCTTCCCCGCGCCGGGCGCGCCGATCAGCACGGCGGCCGGGCGGACCTCAGGACGCGAAGGCAAGACCGTGTCCTGAGAGCGAGGCCAGGGTGTGCACGCCCTGGACGGTGGCCTCCACGTCGAAGGCGTGGCGGTGGCCGGGCGGAGCGCCGATGATCTCGGCGGCGCGGGTGGGGATCGGCTGGGCGGCGGCCTCCGCGGACTCCCACAGGAAGACCGCTCCCCAGCGCTGGGTCGCCTCGTCGGAGATCCACGTCTTGAGCACCAGTCCGGGCACGGCGGCGAACCGGTCCACGGCCTCGTCCCTGAGGAAGTCGCGCAGATCGGCGATGGTGCGACCGGTGCCGGCGAGTTCCCACCAGACGACTACGGCATGCATGGCTGTCCTCCTCGGCGGTGAACACCCGCCTGTGTCAGGTCTGTTGTCCGAAGGTGCGCGAGGGTGCGTGGGGGTCTGGGGTGCGGCGGCCGCGGGCGGATGTTCCGGGGAGGAGGAACACCGCGCCCGCGGCGCACCGAGAGTGCCGGTCCGGCAGCGGGGGATGGTGCCGGACCGGCAGGCCGACCGGGGCGGGGTAGCCCTGGATCAGTCGGCCGTCAGGGGGGCGAGCAGATCGCGCACGATCCGCACGCCGTCCTCGGTCAGGATCGACTCGGGGTGGAACTGCACCGAGCGGAAACCCGGTCCGCGCAGCCCGTGCACCTCACCGGTGACCGCGTCGCGGCTCACGCCGACCGGTGCGCCGACGAGCTCGGGCCGTACGGTCTCGGTGGCGCTGCGGGCGGCGAACGTGTTGTAGAAGCCCACCTGCTCGGGCCGCCCGAACAGGTCGATCTTCCGCTGCACGCCCTGGTTGGGCCGCTCCCTGCGCACCAGGTCGAGACCGAGGATCGTGCTGAGCACCTGATGGCTCAGACACACCGCCAGGAACGGGACGCGCCGCGCCAGCAGTTCCCGGGTCGCGCCGTGCAGATGCGCGATCTTCGGATGCCCGGTGTCGCGCGGATCGCCGGGCCCTGGCCCGAGCACGACCAGGTCGCAGCCGTCGAAGGTGTACTCCTGGTCGAAGCGCCGGACCGTCACCTCCATGCCCAGCGAGCGCAGCTGGTGTGCCAGCATGCCGGTGAACGTGTCCTCCGCGTCGACCACCAGGACCCGCTTGCCGGCGAGGCCCGGCTCCTCGCGGTCGCGGGCGCCGGGCTCCTCCAGCCAGTACGCCGAGATCGACCGGTTGCGCTGGTCCAGCGCCGCCAGCACGTCCGGGTGCCGGGACAGCCCGGATTCGCGGCCGCCGAGTGCGGCGAGCAGCCCGGACGCCTTGGCCCGGGTCTCCGCCACCTCGGACTCGGGCCGCGAGTCCCTGACGAGGGTCGCGCCGACACCGATGGTGACCCGGCCGCTGTCCGAGATCTCCGCGGTCCTGATCATGATCGCCGAGTCCATGGTGGGGCCGCCGTCGGCGTCCCGGCCGATGAGCGCCAGTACCCCGCTGTAGTAACCGCGGCCCTGCGGCTCGTACTTGGCGATCACCTTCGCCGCGCTCTCCAGCGGACTGCCGGTGACGGTCGGGGCGAACAGCGTCTCCCGCAGGATCTCGCGCGGGTCGCGGGTGCTGTGCCCCTCGATGAAGTACTCGGTGTGCGCGAGCCGGGCCATCTCCTTGAGGTACGGACCCACCACCCGCCCGCCGCCGTCGCAGATGCGCGCCATCATCTTGAGCTCTTCGTCGACCACCATGTACAGCTCGTCGGCCTCCTTGGGGTCGGCGAGGAAGGCGGTCACACCCTCCAGCGTCGGACCGGTGGAGGGGTAGCGGTAGGTGCCGCTGATGGGGTTCATCACGGCGGTGCCGCCGTGCAGGCTCACGTGCCGTTCCGGGCTGGCGCCCACGAACGTACGGTCGCCGGTGTGCACGACGAACGTCCAGTACGCGCCCCGCTCGCCCTCCAGCAGCCGCCGGAAGAAGGTCAGCGCGGTCGCCGGGGACCAGCCGGTGATGTCCGCGACGAACGACCGCCTGATGACGAAGTTGGCGCCCTCACCCGTCCCGATCTCGTCGGCGAGGATCTCCCGCACGGTCTGCGCGTACGCGGCGTCGTCGACGTCGAAACGGCCGTCCGACACGTCGATCGGCAGGTCGGGCAGCCGGTCGAGCACCTCACGCAGCTCCAGCGACTCCTGGTCGCGCACCGACAGGGTGATCAGCGGGGCGCCGTCGTCGGCCGCCGCGTAACCGCGCTCGGTGATCTGCCGGTACGGCACCACGACCAGCGCCTCGTGCTCGGCGCGGCCCGTGCCGGCCATCCGGACGCCGTGGCTGGTCGGGACGTCCGCGAGGACCGCCGTGGCGACCGGCTCGCCGATGAGCACGTCGACCCGGTCCGCGCCGCCCGCCTCGGGGCGGTGCAGCAGGGCGAACGGCGGCGGGTCCGCGGCGAGGACCAGTGCCAGGGTTCCGTCGTCGGTCACCGGTCCCCCCTGCCGTCCTCGTTCTGCCCCAGCTGGGACAGCACCGTCTTGGTGGTCACGGTCATGGCGCAGCGCTGCGCCGCGTAGTCCAGGGCCATCCGGTGGTGGTCGTGCGAGAAGTCCGCGATGGCGTCGCCGACGAGGAACGGCTGGATGTCGTGCGTGAAGGCGTCCGTGACCGTCATGAGGATGCCGACGTGGGCGTACACACCGCAGACGATGAGCTGGTCCCGGCCGGTGCCGCGCAGCAGCTCGAGCAGTTCGGTACGGAAGAAGGCGCTGTAGCGCCACTTGGTGAAGACGGTGTCGCCCTCGGTGGGGACGAGTCCGTCGACGACCTTCTTGTGCTCCGGGTCCACGGTCATCCCCGGGCCCCAGAAGTCCTTCAGCAGGCCGCGCTGTTCGTCGGTCATGCCGCCCGGCTGGGCGGTGTACGTCACCGGGATGCCGAGGGCGGCGCAGCGCTCCCTCAGGGCTGTGGCGTTGCGGACCAGGTCGGTCACCGGCGACTCCCCGGCCGGGAACGGCCGGAGGAAGTACTTCTGCATGTCGTGGATCAGCAGGACCGCGCGCTGCGGGTCCACGGTCCACCGCGCGATGTTCTCGGGCATGTCCCCCTGACCGGGCATCGGGTAGGGGCTGATCGTGGGCAGAGCCATCCGGATCTTCCTCTCGGCTGTTGAGTGACGGTCGGTCAGTGGCCGAGCGCCGCACCGCCGTCCACGGTGAGGTCGTGCATGGTGATGTGCGCGGCACGGTCGGACAGGAGGAACAGCACCGCGTCGGCGACGTGCGAGGGCTGGGCGAGCCGGCCCATCGGGATGCCGACGCGGAAGGCGCCGGGGACGCCGTCGATCGAGGAGCGCGCAGCGCTGCCGTCGTCCCACAGGGAGGTCAGCATCGGCGTGTCGGTCGAGCCGGGCGCGACCACGTTGCAGCGGATGCCGTAGCGGGCCACCTCCAGGCCGAGGACCTTGGTGAACATGGTCGAGGCGGCCTTGGACGCGGAGTACGCGGACATGTCCACGCGGGCCGTGCCCGCGGCGTTCGAGGCGACGGTGACGATCGCGCCGGTGCCGCGCTCGACCATGCGGTTGACCACCGCGCGGGAGACGAAGAAGACCCCGCTGGTGTTGACCGCGAACGTCGTCGCCCAGTCCTGGTCGCTGAGCGCCTTCGCCTTGCCGAGGCGGAGCACGCCGGCGCCGTTCACCAGGTACTGGATGCCGCCGAGCTGCTGCTCGACCGCCGCCACCACGGCGTCGACGTCCGCGCTGTCCGTGACATCCGCGGGGTAGGCCTCGGCCACCTGCCCCACCGCGCGCAGTTCCTTGGCCAGTTCCTCCAGTGGCTCCACGTTCCGGTCGACCATGGCGACCGCGGTGCCATCGGCCGCCAGAGCGCGCACCACTGCTTCGCCGATGCCACCGGCGGCACCGGTGACGAGGGCGACCTTCTTTTCCGTCTTGTCGGCAATCATCGTGGTCCCAAAGCTCGGGGATTGCGGCGGCCGGGCCGCCGGAACAGGTGATGCGGCGCGACGCCGCACCGAAATCCCGGCGAACCGCCGCCATGTGCTGCTGCGGATGTCGCGACGTGGTCTGTTGCACGTCGTGCTTTTCCCGCGCCTTTCGCGGGTACCGCGTCGCGTGGTGATACGTCGTGCGTCGAACGGCGTACGACGAACGCCGGATGCTCGAACCGTCGTGCGTTCGAGTCGTCGCGTTCCTCGTGCGGCGTTCTTGTGTCGCGTTGTTCGTGTCCTGCCTGTTGCGCTGTGCCTTTCGCGCTGTGCTTTTCGCGCCGTGGGTCTAGATCTGCCAGGCGGCGGCGACTTCCAGCGCCTGGTTCGGGTTGAGCCGCGGGTCGCACAGGCTCGTGTACTTGTCACCGACCCGGTCCAGCTGCGAGGCGTCGTGGACGCACTCGGAGACCTTGTCGGGCGTGGTCTCCAGGTGCAGCCCGCCCGCCGTGCCCCCGGCCTCGGTGACGGCCTTCTGGAACTCCTCGACCTCACGGATCACCGTGGTGACGAGGCGGGTCTTGAAACCGTCGGGGGAGCCGACGGTGTTGCCGTGCATCGGGTCGCAGAGCCAGATGACCGGGTGCCCGGCCTCCCGCACCGCGCGTACGAACCCGGGCAGCCGCTCGCCGACCCGGTCGGCGCCCATCCGCGAGATGAGCGTCAGCCGGCCTGGCGTACGGTCCGGGTCGAGCCGCTCGCACAGCGCGAGCAGCCCGTCGCGGTCCATCGTCGGGCCGACCTTGCACGCCACCGGGTTGGCGACGGACGCGAGCAGGGCGACATGGGCGCCGTCCAGCTGCCTGGTCCGGTCACCGATCCACGGCCAGTGCGTCGAGGTGAGGACCGGCCGGCCCTCCTCGTCGCGCCGCAGCTGCGGCAGCTCGTAGTCGAGCACCAGCGCCTCGTGGCTCGTCCACACCGGCGCGTCGACCGGCGAGAGCGAACGCACCGACCGCGACCGCAGGGCGTCCATCGCCGTCGCCGCCGCGTCGTGCCCGGACAGCAGTCGGCGCGGATCGGGCCTGCGCAGCTCCGGGTCGGCCTCTGGCGCGTTGACCAGGTGGCCGCGGTAGACCGGCAGTTCGACACCGCCGACGACCTCGGTGGAGCTGGAGCGCGGCTTGCCGAACTGGCCCGCCATCCGCCCCACCTGGACCACCGGCCGCAGCGAGTGCAGCGCCATCATCCCGGCGAGGGCGTCGAGCAGCGCGGTCTTGCGTGTGACGTATTCGGGCTGGCATTCAAGAGGGTCCTCGGCGCAGTCGCCCGCCTGGACCACATGGAGCAGACCCTCGGCCACCTCTGCCAGGAGATAGCCGAGGGTGCGTATCTCCTCGGCCGCGACAAGCGGGGGCCGCCGGGCCAGTTCGGCCGTCGCCGCGGCGAGGGCCTCGGCGTCCTCCCATTCGGGCTGCTGCAGAGCCGGCAGCTTCCGCCAGCGCTGCCATTCGCTGTCAGGAAGTGCTTCTCCGAATACGGCCGGCCTTGCCGAGATTGTATTGCTCGTCACCCAGGACCTCCCTCGTGAGAATTCTTCATCGGTTCCTGCCGCCGGTGAATCGATTCCCAACCCACCCTGGATTTCCGAGAATCGACCCCAACTCGAGTCTGGGTGCGAGAAATAGGAGGGTCAAAGCGGGCCCCCGAACTTCGTCACATGATGCGAACGCCACATTCACCAGACGAAGTCGCCCTGCTTTTCCATCAGGTGGCGGTGAATCCCGGAAAGTATCCGGGCGACCCCGTCAGGTCGAGCGGGCATAAAAAAGCCGCCCGTCCGTTTTCCAGAAAAGGAAAGGACGAGCGGTCTTTTTTGTGGGCGGGCGCGGCGGCGGCCGGTCAGCCCACCGGCACGGTGCTGCGCCGGCGGCGCAGCGCGCCCTGGCCGAGGGTGACCCGGTCGGACGGCAGCACCAGCAGCATCCGGTCGGTGACGTGACCTGTGAGCGTCACGCCGGTCCGCTCCAGCTCCAGCACCGGTACCGGCGCGCCGGCGCGGAGCCCGAACCGCGCGCGCTCCTGGGCGTACGCCATCCGGCAGCGCAGATCGTCGACGAGCTGGAGCGGCTGGTCCCAGCGGCGCAGCGGCCACAGGGCCGCGTCGTGCGGCAGCGTCGCCGCCTGCGGAAGCCAGATCCGCGCGGTGCACAGCAGGGTGGAGCCGGGGCCCCGGCCGAGCCGGTAGGCGAGGGAGAGCCGCAGCCCGAGTTGCTCGGCGGCCGCCGCTTCCTCCTCGTCGCCGGCGGCCCAGTCGGGCGCTGTGCCGACCTCGCCGTCCAGCGTCTCGACGGACACGTCGTACCCGGCGGACTCCAGCGCCTCGGCGACCGGGTCCGTCCGTACGGCTCGGATCCACGCCGCCTCGTTCAGCGGCAGCCGGACCGTGTTCTCTTCCATCCGCATCATGTTCTTCTTCCCCGTGGACGCCCGACCGGTGCCGGACGTGCCGGGGTCCGGCCGCCCTGGCGGGAGACCGGACCCCGAGGCCACTATCGGTGACGAACCTTCAACATACTGTGGGAGGCGGTGCGTTGGGAGGTAAGACCGGTCGCAGGAGCCGGACCGGGACCGTCCGCCCACGGAATCGGCGGCACATCGGCGGTACTGCGTGCGTAGTGACTCTGCACGGGCCCGCCGGGCCGGCGCCACGGCCGCCGGCCGACCTTGTCATATGCCCTGGCTGCGCGGGCCCGGCGCCGGGAGACCGACCGCGCCCGCGCCGCCGGTCCCCCGGTGTGTTCTTCACCCCGCCGGCAGCAGCCCGATCGCCCGGTACGCGGCGTCCACCGTCGGACGTGCCATCCCCCTGGCCCGCTCGGCCCCCTTCTTCAGGACCGCGTCGACGTGTCCCGGATCGGCGACGAGCTCGGCGTGCCGCTCCCTGACGGGACGCAGCAGCTCCAGGACCGCCTCGGCCGTGTCCTTCTTCAGAGCGCCGTAAGAGGTGTACGTACCGGCCAGCTCCTTCGGGTCCTCTTTCGTGCAGGCCGCCAGGATCTCCAGCAGATTGGCGACGCCGGGACGGGACGACGGGTCGTACTCGACGTCCTGGCCGCTGTCCGTGACCGCCCGCATGATCTTCTTGCGGACCACGTCGGCCTCGTCGAGCAGATAGATGATCCCGGCCCCGGAGTCGTGGGACTTCCCCATCTTCGACGTGGGGTCCTGCAGATCCATGACCCGGGCCGCCACCGGAGGACGTGTGGCACGGGGCACGGTGAACGTGTGCCCGTAGCGCTGGTTGAACCGCACAGCCAGATCGCGCGTCAGTTCCACATGCTGGGTCTGGTCCTCGCCCACCGGTACCTCGTCGGCGCCGTAGGCCAGGATGTCCGCCGCCATGAGTGCCGGGTACGTAAGCAGGGACAGCCGCACACTCTGCCCGGCGGCGCGCGCCCGGACGCTCTTCTCCTTGTACTGGATCATGCGCCGCATCTCGCCGTCCGTCGCCGTGCATTCGAGGAGGTACGACAGCCGGGCGTGTTCGTCCACATGACTCTGGACGAAGATCGTGCACAGCTCGGGGTCCAGACCGGCCGCGAGCATCAGCGTCGCCGCCTGGCGGCTGAGTCTGCGTACCCGGGCGGGATCGTGTTCGACGGTGAGCGCGTGCAGGTCGACGACGCTGAACAGCGCGTCAGCCCGGTGCTGGTCGGTCTCGACCCAGCCGCGCAGGGCCCCGAGGTGGTTCCCCAGGGTCAGATGCCCCGTCGGCTTGATCCCGCTGAAGATCCGCTTCATTACGTACTCCGTCTCCTGATCGGAGCCGCCGCGTTCAGCGGCCGGACCCCCTGAGGAGGGAGAAACGAGAACGGCCGCCGAGGCGGCGGCCGTGAGTGCATGCGCAGGTGCCGGCCGCCGTCAGGCGGCCCACCACTGAAGGAAGCACATGCGCGATGTCATGCCCCAGAGGCTACCGCTCAGGGCAGGCCAGGGGCGGGTTGACACCAGGAACCGGCATCCGTAGTGTTCTCCGGGTTGCCCGACGTGAGCACCGACTCCGGTCGGCCCCGGGCAGCCACTCCGCAAGACCACTTCGAGACGAGCGACATTCCGTGTCGCTTGCCTTTCGTGCACTTTTGCGAAATGAAGAATCAGCGTTCGAAAGGACGCCGGCCCCGATTAGCGTCGCGGCCGACGATTCGCTAAAGTCTCACTCGTCGGAACGGCCGAACAGCCGCGATGACAACTCCTGCTGACTGGGAGTCAGGCCCGAAAGAGTCTGATAGAGTCGGAGCCGCCGGAAGGTCGAAAGGCCGGAAAGCACCGGGGAAATCGGATCGGAAAGATCTGATAGAGTCGGAAACGCAAGACCGAAGGGAAGCGCCCGGAGGAAAGCCCACAGGGAGACCTGAGGGTGAGTACAAAGGAAGCGTCCGTTCCTTGAGAACTCAACAGTGTGCCAAAAATCAACGCCAGATATGTTGATACCCCGTCCATCTTCGGATGGTCGAGGTTCCTTTGAAAAGTCCGTCCCGCTTGCGGGGCGGCAACAACACAGCGAGGACGCTGTGAACGACCGGTCTTATTCCGACCGGTTGTTCCGCTCTTCGAGTGTGCACCCGATTACGGGTAAACATTCATGGAGAGTTTGATCCTGGCTCAGGACGAACGCTGGCGGCGTGCTTAACACATGCAAGTCGAACGATGAACCTCCTTCGGGAGGG
>NZ_JBSFUW010000014.1:0-186219 GCF_053591995.1 Streptomyces sp. NPDC002835
AGCCACCCCCCGCCCCCCCCTGGCGTGGGCGGCCGTCCTCGGGGCCCGCCGCCGACCTCCCCCCCCCCACCCACCTCGTCCGCCCCCGCCAACCCCCCGCGGCTCCTGCGAGCAGGACGGCGCAGACGGCCGCCGTGGCCCGTGGTGCGGGTCGCGCGTGTGGCATCGCCGACCACCCTCCTATTTGTGTGATTAACGGAATATCGGATGAACCGAATCCACAGGGGAGGGTGCACCGAGTCAAGCGACACGGCCCACACGGTCGCTGCAACGGACCCGCGCTTCCCCCCGGCTCCGGCGGCCCGGTCGACCGCTCACCGCACCATTCGCCGCTCGGTGCGACCGTTCGCCGACAGATCGCGGCGCACCGTCTGTCGCAGCGCGCCGGGATGCGTTCGTATACGCCACGTGTCAGGGGACTTCTACGGAGAAGGGTGCAGGCGATGGCGACCGCGACCGCGACGACCGACGAGCAGGCATTGGCAGATCTGCAGCGGGAGCACGGCCCCGCGCTGCTGAGCTTCCTGCTGGGCCTTACCTACGGTGACCAGCAGCGCGCCGAGGACCTGCTGCAGGAAACACTGGTCAGGGCCTGGCAGCACCCCGAGGCCTTCGACGCCCCGTACGACTCCATGCGCCCCTGGCTGTTCACCGTGGGGCGCCGGCTCGCCATCGACGCCCGGCGCTCCCGGATGGCCCGGCCCACCGAGATAGGCGACGGGGTGCTGGCCATCACGCCCGACCCGGCCGACGTCACCGAGAGCGCGGTGGCCGCCCTCGACGTGCGGGCCGCGGTCGGCTCGCTCAGCCCGGAGCACCGCGCCGTTCTCGTCCGGATCTACTTCCACGGGATGAGCGTCAACGAGGCCGCGCAGGCCCTCGGCATTCCGCCGGGCACGGTCAAGTCCCGTTCGCACTACGCGCTGCGCGCCCTCGCCCGCTGTCTGCCGGGGTACAGCAGGCGCACCGCCCCCTCCGCCCCGGCGGCCACGGTGATGGCCGCCTCCCCCACCGGTAGCGGGTGCCGGACCGCCGTATGCGAAACGTCACGCGCGAGTTGAGTAAACCGGCCTTCCCCACCGTGTCTGTCGGTGGAGGCTCGTCGTGGAGAGGCGAACCCAGTCCCACGGGAGAGGGTGAGGAGACATGCGGCCGGGAAGTACGAACGGCACCAGCGGAGGCGGCATCGCCGTCCCCATGGCGTGGCTGTGCGCCGAATACACCGCGGACGAGATGATGCGCACCGCCGCGCTGGTGGATCCGGCCTCCCTCGAGTTCCGGGCCGGCCGGCAGGCGCTCGCCCTCACCATCCATCTGTGCGACGGCGCCGACCCGCTCTCCGGGACGTCACCCACGGCGTGTGCCGACGACTGGCTGGCCGTTACCTCGTACGGGCACCCCTGGCCGCAGTGGGTGCGGGAACGGCTCGCGGCCCGCAGGGCACGGGAGCGGCACGGCGGTGAGGACCCCGACCTGGCGCTCGCGGTCGACGCCTGGCGTCTGCTGCGCGAGACCGAACTGCTCGCCACCGACCTCGGGGGCCTCGAGCCGTGGCACACCTCCCGTCCGGCGGAGACCCCGCCCGACGAGGCCGTGCAGGTGTGGATGCCCGCCTGGGAGCTCGGGCTGCCGCTCGGGCATCTGGCGATCCGTCTGTGGTGAACCGTCCCCCCGCTGCGGCCGGCGGGGTCAGGTCAGGGCACGCGGGCCCGCCGAGGAGTGGACGCCCGCCCGGTACTTGGGTATCCGGACGGTGATCTTCATCCCGGCGCCGACGGCGGTCTCGATGACCAGGCCGTAGTCGTCCCCGTACACCTGGCGCAGCCGCTCGTCGACGTTGCTCAGGCCGATGCCCGACGAGGTGGTGCGCTCCCCGGCGAGGATGGCGCGCAGGGTGTCCGGGTCCATGCCCACGCCGTCGTCCTCGACGGTCACCATCGCCTCCGCGCCCGCGTCCTGGGCGGAGATCGTGACGCGGCAGGCGTTCCTGGAGTCCTCGAGGCCGTGCTTGACGGCGTTCTCGACCAGGGGCTGGAGGCACAGGAACGGCAGCGTGACCGGCAGGACCTCGGGGGCGACCTGGAGGGTGACCTTGAGCCGGTCGCCGAAGCGGGCCCCGGCGAGGGCCAGATACTGCTCGATGGAGCGCAGTTCGTCGGCGAGCTGGGTGAACTCGCCGTGCCGGCGGAACGAGTAGCGCGTGAAGTCGGCGAACTCCAGCAGCAGTTCGCGGGCCCGCTCCGGATCGGTGCGGACGAAGGACGCGATCGCGGCCAGCGAGTTGAAGATGAAGTGGGGGGAGATCTGCGCCCGCAGGGCGCGGATCTCCGCCTCGATCAGGCGGGTGCGGGAGCGGTCCAGCTCGGCCAGTTCCAGTTGTACGGAGACCCAGCGTGCCACCTCGGTGGCCGCCCGCACCAGTACGGCCGACTCCCGGGAGCCGTACGCGACCAAGGCGCCCAGCACCCCTTCCTCGCCGGTCAGCGGTGCGATGACGACCCAGCGCAGCGGGCAGTCCAGCTCGTCGCACTCGGCATGGACGCTGCGGCTGCGCCCGGAGTCGAGCACCTCCGCCACCAGCTCCATGACCTGCTGCCGGTGGCGGTCGGCGCCGGGCCCGTCCCAGGCGAGCACCCCGTCGCGGTCCGTGAGGCAGAGGGTCTCCGTCCCGAGCAGCGGGCGCAGCCGCCGGGCGGCCTTGCGCGCCGTGTCCTCCGTGAGGCCCGCCCGCAGCGGCGGCGCGGCGAGGGACGCGGTGTGCAGGGTGTGGAAGGTCGCACGCTCGACGGGCGTGCCGAGGTCGAGGTCCCGGTCGCCGCCGCGGCCGGCGGTCAGCCGGCCGATCACCGTGCCGAGGGCCAGCAGCAGGAGCCCCGCCGCGGCCAGTGCGGCCCACTCGGTCCCGGTCATCGTGGTGCTCCTTCGCGCTGCGGCCGGCCCACCAGGCCCTCCGGGAGATGAAGCCGGGCCAGCGTCGCGGCGGCGCCGGCCGGTATGTGGCGCGGGGTGGCCAGGGACACCCCGATCATGGTCAGGAAGCCGAGCGGCACCGACCAGACGGCGGGCCAGGCCAACAGCGTGTGCGTCCAGCCTCCCGGTGCCAGGCCGGTGCGGGTGGCCATCACCGCGGTCAGGGCCGCTCCGCCGCCGACGACGAGACCGGCCGCCGCGCCGGGCGGGGTGAGCCCGCGCCACCAGATGCCGAGGATCAGCAGCGGGCAGAACGAGGAGGCGGAGACGGCGAAGGCGAGGCCGACCGCGTCGGCGACCGGGACCTTCGTCGCCAGCACGCTCAGCGCGAGCGGCGCGGCCATCGCGAACAGGGTCGCGAGGCGGAAGTGCCGTACACCGCGCGAGGGCAGCACGTCCTGGGTGAGCACTCCGGCCACGGACATCGTGAGGCCGGAGGCGGTGGACAGGAAGGCGGCGAACGCGCCGCCGGCGAGCAGCGCGCCGAGCAGTTCCCCGGCGAGCCCGCCGATGACCCGGTCCGGCAGCACCAGCACGGCCGCGTCGGCGGCGCCGGTGAGTGCCAGTTCGGGCGCGTAGATGCGGCCCAGCGCGCCGTAGACCGGCGGGAGCAGATAGAAGGCGCCGATCAGTCCGAGCACGACCAGGGTGGTGCGGCGGGCGGCGCGGCCGTTGGGACTGGTGTAGAAGCGGACGGCGACATGGGGCAGGCCCATGGTGCCGAGGAAGGTGGCGAGGATCAGCCCGTAGGTCGCGTAGAGCTGGTGGCCGTCCCGGTCGCCGGACAGCGGCTCCGACCAGCCGTACGGGCCGGTGCCCTCGCTGCTCCGCCGGGGGACCTCCGCGCCCTCGGGGAAGCGCAACGTCGTGCCCGCCTCGATCCGGTGCGTGCCCTCGCTCAGGGTGACGGGGCTCCGCTCGTGCCGCGCGCCGTCGACCGTTCCGGAGACGGTGAGGCTCAGCGGCACCTCGACGTCGACACGGACGGTGTCGTCGAAGCGGACGGCGGTGTGTTCCTGGAAGACGGCGGGCGCGTCGAACCGGGCGCGCGGGGCGTCGTCGCCGACCCAGGCCGCGACCAGGAACAGTGCCGGGACGAGCAGGGCGGTGAGCTTCAGCCAGTACTGGAAGGCCTGGACGAAGGTGATGCTGCGCATCCCGCCGGCGGCGACGGCCCCGGTGACGACGACGGCCACGACGACGCTGCCGACCCAGTCCGGCGCGCCGGTAAGGATTTCCAGGGTCAGGCCCGCGCCCTGGAGCTGCGGCAGCAGATACAGCCAGCCGATGCCGACGACGAAGAGACTCGCGAGCCTGCGCACCTGCGCCGATTCGAGGCGGGCGTCCGCGAAGTCGGAGAGCGTGTACGCCCCCGAGCGGCGCAGCGGGGCGGCGACGAATACGAGAAGGACCAGATAGCCGGCCGTGTACCCGACCGGGTACCAGAGCAGGTCCGGGCCCTGGAGGAGCACCAGCCCGGTGATGCCGAGGAAGGACGCGGCGGAGAGGTACTCGCCGCTGATGGCGGCCGCGTTGAGGGCGGGCTTGACGGTGCGGGAGGCGACGTAGAAGTCGGAGGTGGTGCGGGATATGCGCAGGCCGAGCGCGCCGACGAGCACAGTGGCGAGCACCACGGCGGTGACGGCGGCCACCGCGTAGGTCTGGTTCACGTGGTTACTCCCGCGGGCACCGTCAGCGGCCCTCGACAAGCCTGGTGAAGTCGCGTTCGTTGCGCTCGGCCCGGTGCACGTACCAGCGGGCGATCAGCCACATCACGGGGTAGACGGCCACGCCGAGCACGGCCCAGACGAACGGCTCCGGCGACGCGGGCGAACCTCCGAGGGCGGACGGCAGGGCGAACAGCAGCGGCAGCGAGCCGACGAGGAGGGCGAGCGTGCCGAGCGCGTACAGGGCGGCCCGTAGCTGACTGCGCATCAGGGAGCGGACGTACGTGGCGCCGAGGGTCGTCTGCTCGCTGATCTCGGAGCGGGCGGGCGCGTGGCCGGGCGGACGGCGGGCGCCGCGCGGCACACCGGTGACCACCTCGCGGCGTGGGGATTGCTCTGCAGACATCGTCGTCCGCTCCAGCGTCTGTATCGGCGAACTCGGGGAGGTGCTGGAGTCTACGCACGAGCGGTTGTGGGCGGTAGAGACGAGCGGGGCCCTCCTGAGCGGCGGGCCCGGCCCGCCGGGCCGCGGCTCAGCGGCCGGTGTCACCGGCGCAGTCCCGCAGCGCGATCTCCAGCTCCACGTAGGACTCCTCGGCCCGCCGGAAGGCGACTTCGAGGGCCGCTTCCGCACGTGGTCCGGCGATCCCCTGTGCCGACTGGCGGATCTCGTCCAGCACGTCGGCCCACCGTCCCGCGGCGCTGCGCACGGTGGCGAGGAGCTCCTGGAGATCGTGGACGTCGGCCGGGCAGGTGTGCGGAACGCCGCGGAGCTCGTCCAGCAGTGCGTCGATGTCGCGCATCAGGCCCCTTCTTCCCGGCGTGATCAAGGTTAGGGGCGGGCGGGCGCGGTCATGGCATCGGTCCGCGGCCACGTCGCCGTACGGCCGGTCCCGCGCGACGAACGGCCGCTGCTGATCGCCGAACGGTCCGTCAGCCTCTGGCGTGCCGCAGCAGCAGGTCACGGAGCTGGCGCGCGTGACGCCGGCTGACCGCGAGCTCGGCGCCGCCGACCCGTACGGTCGTCGCGCCGGCGTCCAGCCGCAGTTCGTCGATGCGGCCGAGGGCCACCAGGTGACTGCGGTGGATACGGACGAACCCGCGCGACGCCCAGCGCTCCTCGAGGGCGGACAGCGGGATGCGGACCAGATGGCTGCCCGCGGGGGTGTGCAGCCGGGCGTAGTCGCCCTGCGCCTCGACGTAGGTGATGTCGTCGACCGGCACGAAGCGGGTGACCCCGCCGAGTTCGACGGGTATCTGCTCCGGTCCCCCGCCCGCGGCCTGCTGCGCGGCCTCCGGGGCCTCCTGGGCGGGCGCGGGCTGGTCGGGGCGCTGCGGTTCGCGCAGGGTGAAGACCAGGTCGCTGACCCTGCGCACCGCTTCGGCGAGCCGCTCCCGGCGCACGGGCTTGAGCACGTAGTCGACGGCCTTGAGGTCGAAGGCCTGGACCGCGAACCCCTCGTGCGCCGTGACGAAGACGATCAGGGGCGGCCTGGCGAATCCGGCGAGGAGCCGGGCGACGTCCAGCCCGGTCAGCCCGGCCATGTGGATGTCGAGGAACACGACGTCGATGTCGTCCTCGCCGTCCGGCCCGCCCTCCAGGGCGCGGCCGATGCGGCGCAGCGCCTCCGTGGCGTCGGTGGCGCCCTCAGCGCTGCGGATCCGTGAGTCGGCACGCAGGAGGTAGAGCAGTTCCTCGAGCGCCGGTTTCTCGTCGTCGACAGCCAGTACGCGCAGCATGGGGCGGAGTCTAGGTCCGCCGCCGAGTCTCGGCCACGGGCGGTCCGCTTTGCGATTGCGGCCGTGTCCGCGGCGGGTTGAGCAGAGCGCCTTCCCGCTGCGTATTCCAGGGTGACCGCCCGTAACACCTTGAGGAAACGAGGACCGCCCATGAGCCGGCAGCAGCCGCACCAGGATGTGGCCGCGTATGCGCTGGGCATCCTGGAACCGGCCGACGCCCATCGGTTCGAGGAGCATCTCGCCGGTTGCGCCGCGTGTGCCGTGGGGCTGTCCGACTTCGCCGGCGTCGCGACCGCGCTGTCCGAGCTCGCCGGCCCGGGCCGGATCGACGCCCGCCCCGGGCCGCAGCTGCTCGAACGTCTGACCGGCGCCGTCGTGCTGCAGCGGCGGCGGGACCGCAGGCGGCGCTTCCGGCTGGTGGCCGTGGCCGCCGCGCTGATCGTCGCCCTGCCCGTCGCCGTGGTCACCGTCCGGGACGCCGCGCAGGAGCCCGCGCCGCCCCGGGTCGTCGCCTCGGACCCCGTCTCGGGGGTGACCGCGTCGGTGGCGCTGGAGGACCGCGACTGGGGTACGTCGGTCGCGATGCGGCTGAGCGGACTGGCCGGTCCGCGCACCTGCCGGCTCATTGCGATCGGCAAGGACGGGGTGGAGCACCCGGTGCTCAGCTGGTGGGTGCCGAAGGGCGGTTACGGCGTCCAGAAGGAGCCCGGCGGGGAGGGCCCGCTGGACCTGGAGGCGAGCACCGGGCTGCACCCGGGCGAGATCGGCCGCTGGGAGGTCCGCTCGGACCAGGGCGAGCGGCTGCTGTCGATCGGCGGCTGACGGCCCGGACCGCGTGACCCCAGCGACCGCCCGCGCCGGCCTCACTCGGGCAAACCTCACTTGAGGAGGCGGGAGAGCCTGCGGTCGGCGAGCGGCTTGCCACCGGTCTGGCAGGCCGGGCAGTACTGCAGGGACGAGTCGCTGAAGGACACCTCGCGCACGGTGTCCCCGCAGACGGGGCAGGGCTCGCCGGTGCGGCCGTGGACGCGCAGCCGGCTCTTCTTCTCCGACTTGAGGCGGCCGGCCGCCACGCCCCGGGAGTGTTCGACGGCCTCGCCGAGCGTCGTCCGGAGCGCCTCGTACAGCGCGTCGCGCTCGGCGTCGTCCAGGTTCTGCACCGGTTTGAAGGGGGACATCTTCGCCGCGTGGAGGATCTCGTCGCTGTACGCGTTCCCGATCCCGGCGATCAGGCGCTGGTCGCGCAGCGCTCCCTTGAGCTGTCGCCGTTCACCGGCCAGCACGCGGGCGAACGCGGCGCGGTCGAAGTCGTCGGCGAGCGGGTCGGGCCCCAGCGCCGCCACCCCGGGCACCTCGGCCGGGTCGCGCACGAGGTGCACGGCGAGGCGCTTGGTCGTACCGGCCTCGGTCAGGTCGAAGCCGCCGCCCTCCGCCAGCACGGTCCGCAGCGCCAGCGGGCCCTTGCCGGGCCGGGGCGGCGCGGCGGGGATCTCGTCCTGCCACCGGAGCCAGCCGGCGCGGGCCAGGTGGATCACCAGGTGGAGGCCGCCCGCGGTGACGTCGAGCCACTTGCCGTGCCGGTCCACGGCGGTGACCTGCGCGCCTTCCACGGCGGAGATCGGCGGGTCGTACGTCTTGAGCACGCTGACGGCCACCGGCAGCACGCGGGCGATGCGGCGGCCCACCAGATGGGTGCCGAGGAATTCGCGCAGCGCCTCGACCTCGGGCAGTTCGGGCATGCCTCCACCCTGCCGCAGCGGACGGCCGGTCGCGCGCCGAGTCGCGCGGAACCCGTGAATGCGGAGCGCGTGAATGCGGAGCCCGTACGTCAGAGCCCGTACACACGCGCCGCCGTGCCGCCGAAGACCGCGCGCCGCTCCGCCTCGCCGAGGTGTCCGGTCAGTGTGCGGGCGCCGTCGAGGACCTCCTCGTAACCGGCGGCGAGCAGACACACGGGCCAGTCGGAGCCGAACATCAGCCGGTCCGGGCCGAAGGCGTCCAGCGCGGTGTCCGCATAGGGCCGCAGGTCCTCGACGGTCCACACGGACGGGTCGGCCTCCGTCATTAGTCCGGAGAGTTTGCAGACGGTGTTCGGCAGCGCGGCCAGGCTCCGCAGCGCGCCGCGCCAGGGCTCGAGCCGACCGGAGGCGACGGGCGGTTTGCCGAGGTGGTCGAGGACGAACGTGAGTCCCGGCAGCCGGGCGGCCGCCTCCACGGCGGCGGGCAGCTGGTGCGGCAGGACCACGAGGTCGTGGGCGAGCCCGGCGTCCGCGACGGCCGCGAGGCCGCGCAGCACGTCGGGGCGCAGCAGCCAGCGGGGGTCCGGTTCGCTCTGGACCTGGTGGCGGATGCCGACGAGCCGCCGCCCGCCGGGGAGTTCGCGGAGGGCGGCGAGGGCGTCGGCGACACCGGGGGCGGTGAGGTCGGTCCATCCGACGACGCCGGCGACGAGGCCGCCGGCCGCGGCGAGGGCGAGGAGCTCCGGGGTCTCCTGCGCGGCACACACGGTCTGGACGAGGACGGTGGCGTGCACACCGGCGGCCCGGGCCCGCGGCGCCAGGTCCTCGATGCCGAAGCTGCGCCGGATGGCGGCCGTGCCGGGGCCGTTGAGCCATTCCTGGTCCCGTACGGACAGGTCCCACACATGGTGGTGGGCGTCGACGACGGTCACCGGTCCGCCAGGCCCGGCGGGGGTGTGTCCCGCAGCAGTCCCTCGGCGCGCAGCTCGTCGTAGAGCGCGGGCGGTACGGGCACGGCGAGCAGGGCGGCCGTGTCCCGCACCTCGGCGGCGGACCGCCCGCCGGCGACGACGCCCGCCACGGCCGGACGGCCGAGGGGGTAGTGCAGGGCGGCGGCGCGCAGCGGGACGCCGTGGCGTTCGGCGACGGCCTTCATGCGCAGGGCGCGTTCGACGAGAGACGGTGGCGCGGTGGCGTAGTCGTAGCGGGCGCCGGGCCGGGGATCGGCGAGCAGGCCGGAGTTGAACACGCCGCCGACGACGACGCTCCTGCCGCGCGCGGCGGCCACCGGCAGCAGTTCGGCGAGCGCGCTCTGGTCGAGCAGGGTGCAGCGGCCGGCGCACAGCACCACGTCGATGTCGGTGTCGCGTACGAACCGGGCGAGCATCGCCGCCTGGTTCATGCCCGCGCCGATGGCCCCGACGACTCCCTCGGCGCGCAGCGCTTCCAGCGCTGGACAGGCGTGGCGCAGCGCGGTCTCCTCGTGGTCGTCCGGGTCGTGGAGGTGGACGACGTCGATACGGTCCAGGCCCAGCCGCAGCAGGCTCGCCTCGATGGAGCGGCGTACGCCGTCGGCGCTGAAGTCCCAGATCCGCCGGTGGTCGGCGGGCACGGCGAAGCCGTGGGCGAGGTCGTCGCCGTCGGCAGGGCAGGGTTCGAGCAGCCGGCCCACCTTGGTGGAGAGGGTGTACGCCTCGCGCGGCCTGCCGCGCAGCGCCTCGCCGAGTCTGCGCTCGGAGAGGCCGAGTCCGTAGTGGGGTGCGGTGTCGAAGGCGCGGATGCCCGCCTCCCAGGCGGCGTCGACCGCGGCCAGCGCGGCGTCGTGGCCCATGGGTGCGTAGAGGTTTCCGATGCCGGCCGCCCCGAAGGACAGTTCGGTGATCTCGACGGCGCTGTGCCCGAGCCTGGTGCGTCGCATCCGGCTGCTGCCCCCTCGCCCTGGATCCGGACGTCCGTCCCTGCATATTCATCGGAGCACTTCGAACCCGTCAACACCTGGGGAGCGGGAACTGCGCTTTCCGGCCGACCATTTGTCCGATCTCTGGGGACGCTTGAGAGCCGGCCGGCCGGGTACCCGCGATCCGCACGGGCCGCAGCCGATCCGTACGGGCCGCACCCAAGGAGGTCTCCATGCCCGCTCGCGACGCCCTGGCGGAGTACCGCCGCAAGCGCGACTTCCACCGGACCACGGAGCCCTCGGGCGACGGCGGGCCCCGCGACGCCGAGACCAGCTCGTTCGTGGTGCAGATCCACGACGCGAGCACCATGCACTTCGACTTCCGCCTCGAGGTCGACGGCGTCCTCAAGAGCTGGGCGGTGCCCAAGGGGCCGTCCGCCGATCCGGGCGCGAAGCGGCTGGCCATGCCGACCGAGGACCATCCCCTGGAGTACGCGGACTACGAAGGGGTCATCGCACCGGGCGAGTACGGCGCCGGGGCCGTCATCATCTGGGACGAGGGCACCTACCGCAGCCTCGCCACCGACCGGCGCGGTCACGAGATCCCGTTCGCCGAGGCACTGGAGAACGGGCACGCCTCGTTCTGGCTCGACGGCGCGAAGCTGCACGGCGGCTACGCGCTCACCCGCACCCGCGGCGGCCGGTACGGCGAGCGGGAGACCTGGCTGCTGGTGAAGAAGCAGGACCGGCACGCCTCCTCGCACGACGCGCCCGAGCCGCGCCGCGCCAGGTCGGCGCGCACCGGCCGCACCCTGGGGCGGGTGGCCGCGGACGCGGAGGCCGGCCGTACCTGAACGACGGTCGCGGAGAACGGGTCACGGCGCGGACCGGTCCGGCACCCGGAACTCGCACCACACGCACTTGCCGGTGCCCCGCGACTCGACACCCCAGGCGTCGGACAACCGCTCGACCAGCATCAGGCCCCGCCCGGAGATGCCCGACACGCTCACCTCACGCCGGCGCGGCAGCGCGCTGGAGCGGTCCTCGACCTCCACCCGCAGCCGCCATTCGCCGCCGGCCGGCACCCGTACGGTGACGATCGCCCCGCCGTCGGTGTGCACCAGCGCGTTGGTGATCAGTTCGTCCGCGGCCAGTTCGATCTCGTCCGCCCGGTACCGGGCGCCCCAGGACTCCACGGCCGCGCGGACCATGTGGCGGGCGGAGCGCAGCGCCTCCGGGTCGCCCTGGGCGACGTGCTGCTGGAGCCGGCCGCCGGCCTTGGCGGTGTAGGCCTCCTTGCGGCGCAGCAGCAGGAGCGCCACGTCGTCGTCACCGCCGCGTTCGTCCACCACTTCGCAGAGCCGGTCGGCGAGGCGCTGGACGTCGCGGGGGCCCTCGCGGACCAGCTCGGACAGGGCCCGCATGCCGTCGTCGAGGTCGGAGCCCGGCTGTTCGACCAGGCCGTCGGTGTACATCACCAGCGTCTGCCCCGGGTCCAGCTCGATGATGATGACCGGGTACTCCAGCCGGCCGAACTCCGCGGACAGCCCGAGCGGCAGGCCGCCCGACATCGCGAGTCTGCGGCACGTGCCGTCCCGGTCGCGCATCAGCGGGTCGACGTGTCCGGCCCTGACCACCTGCACCACCCCGGTGGACAGGTCCGCCTCGGCGTAGATGCACGTCGCGAACCGGTCGGTGTCCAGTTCGTGCAGGAAGACGGAGGCGCGGGCCATCACCGTGGCCGGGGGGTGGCCCTCCGCCGCGTACGCCCGCAGGACGATGCGCAGCTGTCCCATGACGGCGGCCGCGTGCGTGTCGTGCCCCTGTACGTCGCCGATGACCGCGCCGACGCGGCCGCCGGGCAGCGGGATGACGTCGTACCAGTCGCCGCCGATGTCCTGGCCGAAGCGCGCGGAGCGGTAGCGGACCGCGATCTGGGCGCCCGGCACGTCGGGGATCCGGCGCGGCAGCATGGCCTGCTGCAGGCCCTCGGCGAGGTCGTGCTCCTGCTCGTACAGCACGGCGCGCTGGAGGCTCTGCGCGATGCTGCTGCCGAGGGCCACCAGCAGATTGCGCTCGTCGGGGCTGAAGGCGGTCTTGTCGCGGTAGAGCAGGCCGAGCGCGCCGATGGGGCGGGCCTGCGCGATGAGCGGCAGATAGGCGGCGGCGGTGATGCCGAGTCCGCTGATGTGCGGCCACAGGATCGGGTACGACCGGGCGAAGTCGGCCTTGGACTCGATGAAGCGAGGGGTGAGCGTGCGCACCACCTCGCTCATCGGGTACTGCTCGTCGACCCGCGTGTAGCGGGTGCCGGGGACGAAGGAGCCTTCGGGCCCCTCCGCCACCAGATGGATCCGGCCCGACTCCAGGAGGCCCATGACAAGGCTGGTGGCCCCGAGGTGCTCCAGGCCGTGGGAGTCCTTCAGCAGTTCGATGACGTCCTGCACGGTGCGGGCGTGGGCGAGGGCGGCGGTGGTGCTCTCGACGACGCTGGTCTGCCTGCGGCGCTCGAGGTCGACCTCCACATGGGCGCTGGAGTCGGCCAGCTCCTGGGTCGCGTCCCTGACGATGCCGATGATGCGCACCGGACGGCCGGTCTCGTCCCGCCGTACGCAGGCCTGGGTGTGGGTCCAGCGCAGATGTCCGTCGCGGCACCGGATGCGGAAGTAGGCGCCGTAGTGGTCGCTCCCGTTCTTCAGCGCCTGGGACACCATGGTGTCGAGACGGGCGGCCTCGTCGGCGGGCACCCGTGGCGCCAGGCTCTCCGGACGGCCGTCGTACTCCTCGGGGCGCAGGTCGAACACCTCGAGACCGGGCCCGTCCATGTGCATGAGCCCGCTGGTGAGGTCCCAGTCGAACGTGCCCATCCGGTTGAGGACGAGACTTAGATCCGCGTGCGCCGGCCAGTCGTCGGGAAGCGACAGGGCACCCGCTGCCCGATCAGCCATGGGGCCACTCTGCCATGGTTTGTCGCGATTCACGAGCGGTCGGTACCGGGCCTGTCCGGCGGTCAGGGCCGGAACGCGTCACCCTCGGCGGGCCCGTCCGGGGCCGGACCGGACGGCGCGGCCGGGCCGCCACCCGCTCCCGCACCGGCGCCGCCGGGGAGCGCCGGCTCGGCGGGCTCGGGGACCACGGGGGCCGCGGGGTCCGGCTCCGAGGGCAGATCGGGGAAGTCGGGGAGGTCGGGCTGCGGGGCGGCGGGAAGGTCCGGCTCGACCGGCGGCGCGGGCTCCGCGGGCGCGGCGGGGGGCTCGGCGGGGGGCTGCGGCTGCGCCGGGCTCTCCGAGGGCCGCGGCCCCGAGTTCGTACCCTCGGCGCCCTCCACGCCCGCGGGGTCGGCGGCGCCGTCCGGCTCGGTGCGGTCGGGGTCGGCGAAGACCTCCTCGGGGTCCACGGGCGGCTGCGCCGCCGGCCGGGAGTCGTCCTCGCCCTCGGTGCCGCTGGGACGCTCGATCCAGCCGTTGTCCACGATGCTGACGAGCAGCAGGTTGTTGACGGGCTGCCCCGAGGGCTTGACGACGAGCGTCCGGTCGGCGCGGTAGCCGGGCCAGGCGGTGCCCTTGGCGACCATCCCGGCCGCGGCCGGCACCGGGGGCTTCAATGGCGTGCCGGAGGCGCACCGCAGGCGCGGGGCGCCGTACTGGTCGACCAGGATCGCCGTGCCGGCCTGGAGGACCGACTGCCGGGCGACGGCCGAGCCGTCACGGAAGCCGTGGCCGGTGACGCGGACGTCGGCGCGCAGCACGACCGGGGTGAGGCCGCGCAGGAAGGCACCGATGCCCGACGGCTCGATGTCCGCCCCCTCGGCGAACGCGCGGGCCTTGTCCTTCTCGGCGGCCAGCAGTCCGGCCTGCCGTGCCACGTCGCAGGCCGCCACCTCCTGGGTGCCGGCGTACAGGCCCGGTGTCGCGCCCGACAGGGTGCGCAGGGTCACCCCTCCCCCGGACGGGCTCTTGGGCGCGCTCGCGACTCGCGGCAGCGCGGGCGGCGGTCCGGGCGTGGCGGTCGAGGCCGTGAAGGGGTCGGGGCCCTGCGCCGCGGACGACTGGAGGAGGATCTCCTCCGGCTCCGCCGCCTTGCTCTCGCCGCCGCAGCCGGCGGCCAGCGGCCCCACGCACAGCGCGGCGACCGCCGCGTACAGACCACGCATCGGTGAGCGCACCAAGATCTCCTGCCTTTCGCAACCCGGGACGTCCCTCAATTTCTGACGGGTCATCATGAAGAATGCGACTTGAACGCGTTCAGTTCGGTGCGTAGAGTCGACGCCGAGGCGTTTGAACACGTTCAATCATTGGGGGGGTGCGGCATGTTCGTACTGGTCAACCTGATCGTCATGCTCGGGATGCTGTTCGTCGTCCCCGCCGGGCTGCGGCTGGTGGACCCCGTACGGCTCGCGCCCGTTCGGCGGATCTGGCCGCTCTTCGCCGTGCCGGGTGCGGTCGCGCTCTGGCTGCCGCGAGGGGGCGGAGCCACCGCCCTGGCCGTCGTCTACGCGCTCGGCACGCTGCTGCCGGCCGCCCACGCGCTCCGCCGGCTCGCCGCCGGCCGCTCGGTCGCGCCCGTGGAGATCGCGGTGCTGACGGCCCTGGTCGCACCTTCCGTCGCGGGTGTCGCGCTGGTCGCGGAGCGGGCCGGTCACGAGCTGTTCGGCTTCACGCTGCCGATCCTGGCGCTGACCGTGCCGCACTTCCACTTCGCCGGCTTCGCCGCCGCGCTCGTCGCGGGCCTGGTCTGCGGGCCGGCCGACGGGCCGCTCGCGCGGTTCGCCGCGCTCAGCGTGCCCATCGGCACACTGGGCGTCCTCGGCGGCTACTTCGTCGACGACTGGGCCGAGCTGGCCGGCGCGCTGGTGCTGACCGCGGGCATGTGGGCCGTGGCCCTGGGGACCTGGCGCGACGTCCGCGGCGCGGAACGCGACCCGTGGACGCGGGCCCTGCTCGCCGTCTCCGCGGCCGTGCTGGTGGCGACGATGCTGCTGGCGCTGAGCTGGGCGGTCGGCGAGGCCGCGGACCTCCCCCACCCGAACCTGACCTGGATGGCCGCCACCCACGGCCTCGGCAACGCCCTCGGCTTCGCGCTCTGCTCGGTGCTGGCCTGGCGCAGGATCCACGACATGAGAAGGACCGAGAACATGAAGGAGAGTGCCGTATGAGCGCCGCACGCAGGAACACCACCCGCAGCTTCGACTACCCCGAGGTCGGCGCGACACGGAACGACCCGCTGCCGGCCGGCTACCACCATCTGCGCCACACCGCCCGGATCGGCAGCGGCCGGGCCGCCTTCGAGGCGGCGGGCGGCGCCGTCACGACCTGGCGCATGCACCGCGCGTCGGGGGCCAGGGTGCGGGCCACCGCGGAGCGCGCCGCGGCCGGGGTGCGGGTCGAGGTCTCCGTCGGCGTCGGACCGCTGCGCGTCGCCGCGCCCTGCGAGGTCGTCTGGACCGTCTACGACAAGGACCGCACGGGCTTCGCGTACGGCACGCTGACCGGCCACCCCGAGCAGGGTGAGGAGGCGTTCACCGTCGATCTGCGCGACGACGGCTCCGTGTGGTTCACCGTGCTCGCGTTCAGCCGGCCCGCCGCCTGGTACTGCAGGCTCGGCGGACCGCTCGTGCCCGTGCTGCAGCGCTGGTACGCCCGGCGGCTGGGCAACACGCTGCGGCGGATCGCTGCCGGCTGATCCCGGAGGGCGGGCCGATACTGGGGGCCATGGAATGGTTCGGCGACGACGCCTACTGGCTGAGCCGGCTGGTCTTCCAGCGGGCGCTCGCCGCCGTGTATCTCGTCGCCTTCCTCTCCGCCGCCCTGCAGTTCAAGGCGCTGATCGGCGAGCGCGGCATGCTGCCCGTGCCGGACTACCTGCACCGGACGGACCGGCGCAGCGCGCCGACCCTGTTCCGGCTGCACTACTCCGACCGCTTCTTCGCGCTGGTCGCCTGGACCGGCTGCCTGCTCTCTGCGGCCCTGGTCGCGGGAGCGGCCGACCGGCTGCCGCTCGGGGCCGCGATGGCCTGGTGGGCGGTGCTGTGGGTGCTGTACCTGTCGATCGTCAACGTGGGGCAGACCTGGTACGGCTTCGGATGGGAGTCGCTGCTGCTGGAGACCGGGTTCCTCGCGGTCTTCCTCGGCAACGAGCACGTCGAGCCGCCGGTGCTGGTGCTGTGGCTGCTGCGCTGGCTGCTGTTCCGGGTGGAGTTCGGGGCGGGGTTGATCAAGCTCCGCGGTGACGCGTGTTGGCGCGATCTGACCTGTCTGTACTTCCATCACGAGACCCAGCCGATGCCCGGACCGCTGAGCCGGCTCTTCCATCTGCTGCCGAAGCCCGTCCACCGGATCGAGACCGCGGCCAACCACGTGGTCCAACTCGGCGTACCGGTGCTGCTGTTCACCCCGCAGCCGGTGGCGAGTATCGCCGCGGCACTGATCGTGGTGACCCAGCTGTGGCTGGTCCTGTCGGGCAACTTCGCCTGGCTGAACTGGCTGACCATCGTCCTCGCCCTCTCCGCGGTCGACGGCTCGCTGATCGCGGGCGCCCACCCACTGCCCCGGGCGCCGCTCTGGTACCAGGTCGTGGTGCTGGCCGTGACCGCGCTGGTGCTGGTCCTCAGCTACCGCCCGGCGCTCAACCTGTTCTCCAAGCACCAGGCGATGAACCGCTCCTACGACGCGCTGCACCTGGTGAACTCCTACGGCGCCTTCGGCACGGTGGGCCGGGTCCGCCAGGAACTGGTGGTCGAGGGCACGGACGAGGGCACCGTCTGGCGGGAGTACGAGTTCAAGGGCAAGCCGGGCGACGAGCGGCGGCTGCCGCGCCAGTACGCCCCGTACCATCTGCGGCTCGACTGGATGATGTGGTTCGCCGCGCTCTCCCCCGCCTACGCGCGGCCGTGGTTCCTGCCGTTCGTGGAGCGGCTGCTCGAAGGGGACCGGGACACGCTCCGGCTGCTGCGGCGCAATCCGTTCCCGGACGCGCCGCCCGCGTACGTACGGGCGCGGCTCTACCGCTACCGGTTCACGACCCGGCGGGAGCGGCGGGAGACCGGGGCGCGGTGGCACCGGACCTTCGTACGGGAGTTCCTGGCGCCGACACGGCTGTCCTGACCCGCTCGGCCGCGGGCCCGGGGGCGCAGCGGTGTGCCCCCTGCGGGGCGACAGGGGGCACACGGTGAAGCACTGGTCAGTCGATACCCGGCAGGATGTGCGGTTCGGCGAGGTCCTCCTCGTAACCGGCGAGCCGGATCGGGGCCGAGCGTGCCCAGACCTCGAGATTGCCGAGCTCTTCGGCCTTGCCGGCCCGTTCGCCGCCGCGCTCGGGCGGTCGTTGGTCTTGCTTCACATCTGGTGTCACCGCGCACTCCTCTGTGTCGGGTAACTGGGGCAGGGGCAGTTCGGTCGCGGTGGCGCCGTCACTCGGGCGGGACCGCGGCCTGGTTGCAGACCTGTCCCAGGACGGCCGAAGGGGGTTTGTGGATCCCTTGGTGACTCGTCCGTTCACCCCAAGATAACCAAATGAGCACCGCCGCGCTCGATAGCGCCTCGAATTGCGCTCGTTTCCGGCCGATCGGTGTCCGGAGACAGACCGACGGCCGGTGCACCCCTGACGGGTGCACCGGCCGTGACGGGCGGTGCGATGTGCCCTCGGCGGTCTACCAGTTGGCGGGGGCGTAGTCCTTGAGGAAGCAGCCGAACAGGTCTTCGCCCTCCTCGCCGCGCACGATCGGGTCGTAGACGCGGGCCGCGCCGTCGATCAGGTCGAGAGGGGCGTGGAAGCCGGCGTCCGCCAGCCGCATCTTGTCGGGGTGCGGCCGCTCGTCGGTGATCCAGCCGGTGTCGACGGCCGTCATCAGGATGCCGTCCGCCTCGAACATCTCCTGGGCGCTGGTGCGAGTCAGCATGTTCAGCGCGGCCTTGGCCATGTTGGTGTGCGGGTGGCCCGCGCCCTTGTAGCCGCGACTGAAGACGCCCTCCATCGCGGAGACGTTGACGACGTACTTCCGCCGGGACGCGGCCGCCGCCATCGCCGGGCGTAGCCGGCTGATCAGGATGAACGGCGCGGTCGAGTTGCAGAGCTGGACCTCGAGGAGTTCGACCGGATCGACCTCGGAGACGGTCTGGATCCAGCTGTTCGTGTCGTGCAGGTCGGGCACCAGGCCGCCCGCGTCGATGGCCGTGCCCGCCGCGATGCGCTCCAGGGAGGCGGAGCCGCTGACCAGGGCGAGGCCCGTGACGTCCTGCGCCGTCAGCCCCTGCGCGCCCGACGACGGCAGCGCGGCCACCGAGTCGACGGCGCCGCTGCCGAAGGTGCCGATGACCTCGGCCGGCGGCAGCTCGCCCGCCGGCAGCGGCGCCGACTCCGCGGCGATCAGCTCCCGGTACGCCTGCGGGGAGCGGCGGACCGTCTGGGCGGCGTTGTTGATCAGGATGTCGAGCGGGCCCGCGGCGGCGACGGAGTCGGCGAGGGCGACGACCTGGGCCGGGTCGCGCAGGTCGATCCCCACGACCTTGAGGCGGTGGATCCACTCGTCGCTGTCCGGCATCGCCTTGAAGCGGCGGATGGCGTCGCTCGGGAAGCGGGTGGTGATGGTGGTGTGGGCGCCGTCACGCAGCAGCCGCAGCGCGATGTACATGCCGATCTTGGCCCGGCCGCCCGTGAGCAGGGCGCGCTTGCCGGTCAGGTCGGCGCGGGCGTCGCGCCGGGCGCGGTTCTCCGTGGCGCACTCCTGGCAGAGCTGGTGGTAGAACGCGTCGACCTCGACGTAGCGGGTCTTGCAGATGTAGCAGGAGCGGGGGCGCCGCAGGACGCCCGCGATCTCCCCCTGGGACGAGGACGACGGCAGCACGCCCTGCGTCTCGTCGTCGATCCGGGCCGCGGAGCCCGTCGCGGTCGCCTCCGTGACGGCCTTGTCGTGCGCCGTCTTGGCCGCGCGGCGCTCCTGGCGGCGGCGCTGCTTCACCGTCCGGTACACACCGGCGGTGGCGCGGCGTACCGCGATCGCGTCGGGGTGGTCGACCTCGAGCTTGTCGAGCTCTTCGAGCACGCTCAGGCAGACGGCCAGCCGCTCAGGGTCGATGCCCGGCCCGTACGCCACCGGGCTGTCCTCTGTCACCGTCATCGCTTGTTGCCGTTCTTCCTAGGTCACTCGAATGCCGCGTTTCAAAAGCTCGACTTTACTGACTGTTGAGGTACCGACCAAATGACACCCGTCACATGAGATCCGGCGGCGGGACCGCTCGCTCCGGGGGGCGCCGCGGGGAAAACCGGGCCGGGCGCGGATTGGCCGAATTGTGTGCGACGCCGCCGGTGATCGACATCGGAGGTGATTGGTCTGTACCTGTGTAGGTGTCGACATTCGCTCTCCCCAGGCGCCGCCTGCCGATCCGCTGCCGCGGCGGTCACCTCACGCGTCCGGCCGTCCCGTGTGAGCCGTACGGCCGGCCCTGGGCGCCACATCCGTTTTGCGCCAGGTTTCACCGTCCCCACACACTTATGGCGTAGCGCACCTCACTATGTGATCCGACAGAGCCGACGTGGCGGGTCGCCGTTGCGGTCCGGCCATTTCTGGGGGGACAGGGCATGCCGGATGGGGGTCCGGCATGCCCTGTCAGGGGAGGGACCACTGTGAGGCGTACCGTCCGCACCACCGCTTTCGCCTGCGCAGGCGCACTGCTGCCGGCTCTCATGGCGCCGGCGGCGAGCGCCGCGGAGCCGCCCGCGCCGCGGGTCGATCTGCGGGTGCTCGTGGTCGACGACGGCGGTCCCGCCGTCGAGGCGATCGCCGCCGAACTGGGCGACCAGGGCACACCGTTCACCCGGGTGGATCTCCGCAGGGCAGAGCGCGCGGAGATCGACGCGGCGTTCCTCGCCGACACCGTCGACGGCCGGCCGCGCGCCAAGTACCAGGCGGTGGTGCTGCCCAGCGACAGCCCGGCCCAGCTGGCGGCGGCCGAGCTCGCCGCGCTCACCTCGTACGAGAAGCGCTTCGCGATCCCGCAGGTGGACGCGTACACCTATGCCAGGCCCGAGGTGGGGCTCGCCTATCCGGTGCACGGCGGCTACAGCGGTTCGCTGGACGGCGCGGAGGCGGGGGTCACGGCCGCCGGCCGGGCCGGGCCGTTCGGCTATCTGGACGGGCCCGTCCCGTTCGAGGACAACTCCCCCGTCGTCGGCGAGAGTTACGCCCATGCCGCGCTGCCGGCGGCCGGCGCGGACTTCACCACCTATGTGGACGTCCCCATGCCGGGCACCGGCGGGCGCGGCTCGCTCGTCGGGGAGTACCGGCACGACGGCCGGCGGGAACTCGTCGTCACCTTCGTCTACAACCAGTACCAGCAGCAGTTCCGGCTGCTGGCGCGGGGCATCGTGGACTGGATGACGCAGGGCGTGCGGCTCGGCGCGGGCCGCAACCACTTCGCGGTCCACGTCGACGACGTGCTGGCCGCCGACGACCGCTGGGACAGCGAGCTCAACTGCACGCCCGGCGACGTCGACTGCCCGCCCGGTCAGGGCGAGCCCGACCCGATCCGGATGTCCGCGGAGGACGCCCGGTACGCCGCCGGGTGGTCGGTCTCGAGGGACTTCACCCTCGACATGGTCTTCAACGGCGGCGGCAGCGAGCTGTTCAAGGAGGAGAACGGCGGCGGCGACCCGCTGGCCGGGCAGCTCACCGCCGACAGGGACCTCTACCGGTGGGTGAACCACACCTACAATCACCCGTTCCTCGGCTGCGTCCAGGACGTCTCCACCGTCCCGTGGACCTGCGCCAAGAACGCGGACGGCAGTGTGAAGTACGTCAGCCGCGCCGAGATCGCCGGCCAGATCGCGGACAACCGCGCCTGGGGCCGGCGCGCCGGACTCCCGATGCGGGCCGACGAGCTGGTCACCGGCGAGCACTCGGGCCTCAAGGTCCTGCCGCAGCAGCCGGACGACAACCCGAACCTCGCGCCCGCCCTGGCCGACAACGCGATCACGTCCCTTGCCTCGGACAACTCCCGCGACGGGCAGCAGCGCACAGTGGGCCCGGCCCTGACCGTGCCCCGCTACCCGATGAACATCTTCTACAACGCGGGCCGCAAGGCCGAGCAGATCGACGAGTACAACTGGATCTACACCCGGGCCGCCGACGGAGGCAGCGGCATCTGCGAGTCCTCGCCCGTCACCACGTGTCTGGACGAACCGCTGGACCCGGCCACCGGGTACGACGCGTACCTCGTCCCGCTGGAGGCGCGGATCGCGCTCGGCCATGTGCTGTCCGGCGACCCGCGGCCCCACTTCATCCACCAGTCCAATCTGGCGGAGGACCGCATCGCCTACCCGGTACTCGACCGCGTCCTGGAGACGTACACCGCCCTGTTCGCCGACAGCGCGCCGCTGGTGAATCTGCGTCAGCGCGACATCGGCGCGGAACTGCGGGCTCGCGCGGCATGGGGGGCGGCGGTCGCGGCCGGGCAGGTGACCGCGTACCGCATCGGCGACGCGGTGACCGTGCGGGCGCCTTCCGGCGTACAGGTCACGGCCACGATGCCGACTGGCACCCGCCAGAACCAACTCCTGGGCTCGACCGCCTTCGGCACCCCGTACGCCGGTTCCGTCTCCGGCTGGGTGTCGCCGGGGCTGCTGCAGGACCGGGTCACGCTCGCCCTGCCGGCGGGCACGCCGGCGCCCGCACTCCTCCGCGCGAAGAAGGCGGAACCGGTGCGGGAGCGCACGCCGCGGCTGCCGCTGCCCCGAGGGGTGCGCGAGCCGGTGGCACACGGGGTCGCGCGCTGACCACGCGCACCCGACCGAAGGACGACTCGCACCACTCGCACACCCGGGGGAAGTTCCGCATGGCACCGAGGATCGGGCCGCCGCGTGCCGGCGCGCCGCAGGTCACCCTGCTGACCGAGGGCACATATCCGCACAGTCACGGCGGCGTGAGCGTCTGGTGCGACCAGCTCGTGCGCGGCATGCCCGATGTCGGTTTCCGCGTCACCGCGGTGACCGGCACCGGGCGGGAGCCGGTCGTCTGGGAGCTGCCGCGCCATGTCGCGGACCCGGTCACCGTGCCCATGTGGGGCCCGGCCCCGACGGGACGGGCGCCGCGCGGGGCACGGCTGCGCCGGCTGACCGGCGTCTACGAGCGGTTCCTGACCGCGCTCGTCGATCCGGCGGCCGAGGACGGCTTCGGGCCGGCGCTGTACGAGCTGGCCCGCGGCGCCCGTGACGGCGTGCTGTCCCCGGTGCTGCGGTCCGACCGCGCGGTGCGTGTCCTGACGGACCTGTGGACGCGGCGCGACCTGCCGCTGTCCGCCGCGCAGCCCACGCTCCACGACGCGCTCACCGCCACCGACCTGCTGGAGCACGCCCTGCGGCCGCTGGCCGCGGCCCCTCCCGAGACCGGCGTCGCGCATGCCGTCAGCGGCGGGATCGCGGCGCTGCCGGGTCTGGTGGGCGCGCACGAACACGGTGTGCCGCTGCTGCTCACCGAGCACGGCGTCTACTTGCGGGAACGTTTCCTCGGCTATCGCACCGGGCCGTACAGCTGGCCGGTCAAGGCGCTGCTGCTGGGCTTCTTCCGGCTGCTGGCCGAGCAGACGTACCGGGTGGCCGCCCTGGTCACGCCGGGCAACCGCTACAACCGGCTGTGGGAGGAGCGCGGTGGCGCCGACCCGCGGCTGATACGCACCGTCTACAACGGCGTCGACCCGTCCGCGTTCCCGCCCGCCGGGCCGGAGCCCGCGACGCCGACGCTGAGCTGGGCCGGCCGGGTCGACCCGATAAAGGATCTCGGGACGCTGATCCGGGCGTTCGCGCTCGTACGGCAGGAGGTGCCGCAGGCGCGGCTGAGGCTGTTCGGCGGCACACCGCGCGGCGGGGAGGCGTACCGGGAGAGCTGCGAGGCGCTCGCGGCCGAGCTGGGGCACGGCGAGGCCGTCCGGTTCGAGGGGCGCGTGGACGACATAAGGGACGCGTACGCGGCGGGCAGTGTGGTGATGCTGTCCAGCATCAGCGAGGGCTTCCCGTTCACCCTGATCGAGGCCATGTCGTGCGGGCGGGCGACCGTCTCGACCGATGTCGGCGGGGTGCGGGAGGCCGTCGGTGAGTGCGGTCTTGTCGTGCCGCCGCGGGAGCCGGAGGCCATGGCCCGTGCCGCGCTGGAGCTGCTGCGCGATCCGGGGCGCCGGGCGGCGCTGGGCGAGCGGGCACGGCTGCGGGTGATCGAGCAGTTCACCCTGCGGCAGACCGTCGACACCTTCCGCTCCATCTATCTCGAACTCGCCCTGGGCACACGGGAAGCCGTCGTGGCGCGTCCGTTCGCCACCGCGGGAGCCACCGGATGAGCGGCCCGCTGCGGCTGGTCCCCGGCGACGGGGACACGCTGTCCGCCTCCCTGGCGGCGCCGCTCCCCCGAGAGCGCCGGCGGCCCGGCTGGGCGAAGGACCCCGCCGACGAGCTGGCCGAGCGGCTCTTCGAGCCGATCGCGTCCGCCGTGCACCCCTACGAGGTGGCGGCCCTGCTCGAGTCGGACGGGCTGACGCCCGATCAGATCGGCGAACGCTACGGCCGGCCCGACCTGTTCACGCTTGCCGAGGACCTGTACGAGCGGGTGCCGCGCCACTATCCGCGGCCGCCCGCGGCCGTCGACCCGTGGCGTGCGGACCCCGTCCGCTGTGTGCTGCGCAGCCTCGTCTTCGCGCTGCCCGGACTGGCGTACGTGCTGGGCGGCGGGCTGTGGCACGGTCGTTCGGAGATCGCCGGGCTGGTCGTCGCCGGACTGGCCGCCTGGGCGTGGAACCAGGGGCTGAGCCATCGCGCCCATGTCCGGCTCGCGGCCGGGGGCCGGGCGGCGGCCGGGCGGACCCTGGCGGTGGGGGCGCCCGCGGGGGCACTGGTCGCCTCGGCCGCCGGGCTGGCCGTCGCGGGCCCCGGCCCGGGCGCGTTGTTCGCCGTCGGGCAGTCCTGCTATCTGGCCGCGGCGAGCGTCCTGCTCGTCCTCGGGCGGGAGCGGCTGCTGCTGGCCTCGCTCCTGCCGGTCGCCGCGGGAGCCGCCGCCACCGCGGCCGGAACGCCGCCCGTGCCGCCGGCCGTTGCGCTGCTGCTCGCCACGGTGCTGCTGGCCGCCGCGGCAGCCACGCACAGGGTGCGCTCCGCGCTGCGGTCGGGACCGGCCGCCGGCGACGACGGCGGGCCGGGGCTGCCGCGCTCGCTTCCGTACGGCCTGTTCGGGCTCGGTGCCGGGGTGCTCGCGGCGCTCATGGGGGCGGCGGACCCGGCCCTCGTCGTGGTGCTCACGCTCAGCATGGGCTACGCCGAATGGCTGCTGTACCGGTTCCGGTCCCTCGCCGTGGGCGCCCTGCGGAACAGCACCGGCATGAGCGACTTCAGGCTGCGCGCGGCCGGGGCGCTTGTGCGCTGCCTGTGCGGGTACTCGGCGCTCCTGGCGGCCGGCGCCCTGCTGTTGGGGAGGGGGCCCGCCGCCCTGCTGTCGCTGCTGACGCTCGGCGTCGTGCTGTGGACGGCGCTGCTGCTCCAGGCGTTCGCGCTGCCGTGGGTCCCCGCTCTGGTGACGCTTCTCGCCGCCGCCGCACAGGCGGGCGCCGCGGCGGCCGGCCTCCCACAGGACACCGTCCGGACCGTCTGCGGCACCGCGGCGGCGGCCGTCCTGGTCCTCACCGCGGTACGGCGGCTCTGCCGGCCGACCGCGCACCGCTGACCGCCATGTCCGTACTCCGTCACTGCGTCACTCCGACATCCACCACGGGAGCTCTTTCGTGACACCGAACACGCTGGTCGCCGTCACCGGGGCGGAGGGTTTCATCGGTTCGCACCTGACCGAGACACTCGTCGCCGCGGGATTCCGGGTCCGGGCGATGGCCCAGTACAACTCCTTCTCCTCCTACGGCTGGCTGGAGACCCTCTCCCCCGAGGTACTGGACCAGGTCGAGATCGTCCTCGGCGACGTCCGCGACCCGGGCTCCGTGCACCAGCTCGTCGACGGCGCGGAGGCGGTCTACCACCTCGCCGCGCTCATCGCCATCCCGTACTCCTACCAGGCGCCGCACAGTTACGTGGACACCAACGTCACCGGCACGCTCAACGTGCTGGAGGCGGTGCGGCGGCTCGGCGTCCCGCGGCTGGTGCACACCTCCACCAGTGAGACGTACGGCACCGCGCAGACGGTGCCGATCAGCGAGGACCATCCGATCAACACCCAGTCCCCGTACGCCGCTTCGAAGGCGGGCGGCGACCGGCTCGCCGACAGCTACCACGCGAGCTTCGGCACGCCGGTGGTGACACTGCGGCCCTTCAACACCTTCGGACCGCGCCAGTCGATGCGCGCCGTCATCCCCACCGTCATCGGGCAGGTCGCCGCGGGGGAACGGACGATCACCCTCGGGGACCTGCGCCCGACCCGCGACTTCCTCTACGTCAAGGACACGGCGCGCGCCTTCCTCACGGTGGGCACGGCGCCCGCCGACGCCGTCGTGGGCCGCACCTTCAACGCCGGCACCGGCGGCGAGGTGTCGGTCGGCGAACTGACCGCGCTCATCGGCAAACTGATGGGCGCGGACCTCGAGATACGGCAGGACGAGCAGCGCATCCGGCCGGCCGCCTCCGAGGTGATGCGCCTGGTCGCCGACGCCTCCCGGCTGCGCGCCGCGACCGGCTGGGCGCCGGAGCACGACCTGGAGCGCGGCCTGGGCCACACCATCGACTTCTTCCGCGACCCGGCCAACCTGGCCCGCTACAAGACCGGCATCTACAACATCTGATCGACGTCCGAGCCGTCCGACGCAGACGTCCGACGGACGAGGGTCCGAGGCACAGGTCCGAGCACGGGTCCGACGCACAGGTCCGGCCCACCGGGGGAATCCGGCCCGGACCTCCCGCCCGGACCCTCCACACGGCAACCGACCGCACAGGGGAGCCCCATGCACGCAGTGATACTCGCCGGAGGCAAGGGCGTCCGGCTCCGCCCGTACACGACCGCCCTGCCCAAACCGCTGGTGCCCATCGGCGACCAGCACGCCATCCTGGAGATCGTGCTCCGCCAGCTGGCGACCGCCGGCTTCAGCAGCTGCACGCTCGCGATCGGCCATCTCGGCCACATCATCCGCGCCTACGTCGGCAACGGCTCCCAGTGGGGGCTGCGGGTCGGCTACTCCAGCGAGGACAGCCCCCTCGGCACGATGGGTCCGCTGCTCACCATGACGGACCGGCTGCCCGAGCACTTCCTCGTGATGAACGGGGACGTCCTCACCGACCTGGACTACGGCGACGTGCTGAGACAGCACACCGGGTCCGGCGCGCCGCTGACCGTCGCCACGTACGCCCGCAAGGTCGCCATCGACTTCGGCGTGCTCACCACCGAGGCGGGCAGGGTCACCGGTTTCGCGGAGAAGCCGAGCATGGACTACCGGGTCTCCATGGGCGTGTACGGGCTGAGCCGGAACACCCTCGCCGGGTACACGCCCGGCCTGCCGCTCGGTTTCGACGAACTGATGCTGGACCTGCTGAAGGCGGGCGACCCGCCGCACGCCTACGAGTTCGACGGCTACTGGCTCGACATCGGCCGGCCCGACGACTACGACCGCGCCAACGCCGAGTTCACCACCCACCGCGGCCTGCTGCTCAAGGGGGCGTGAGCACAGGTGCGCATCCTCCTGCTGGGGTCCACCGGATTCCTCGGCGCCCACACCGCGACACGACTGCGCGCCCTGCCGGACGTGCGGCTGCTGCTCGGCGGCCGGACGCTCGGCTCGGACCTGGAGGCCGATCTGACCGCCGACCCCGAGGTGCTCGCGTCGGCGCTGCGCCTCGCGGCGCCCGACGTGGTCGTCAACTGCGCGGGGCTCGTCGCGGGCAGCGCCGTACGGCTCACGGACGTCAACGCACGAGGCCCGGCCGCCCTGTGCGAGGCGATGCGCGACACCGTGCCGGACGCGCGTCTCGTACATCTGGGCTCGGCGGCCGAGTACGGTCCCACCGTGCCCGGTGAGCCCGTCGCCGAGTCGGCCCCGACCCGGCCGCTCGGCCCGTACGGCGCGACGAAGCTGGCGGGGACGGTCGCCGTGACCGCCTCCGGAGTCGACGCCGTGGTCCTCCGCGTCTTCAACCCGGTCGGCCCCGGCGCCCCGGCGGCCGGGCTGCCCGGCCGGCTCACCGCGGAGCTGCGGCGGGCCGGCGGGCGCGGCCGGGTCCGGGTGGGCGACCTGTCGGCGTACCGGGACTTCGTCGACGTACGGGACGTGGCGGACGCGGTCGCCGCGGCCGTGACCGCGCAAGGCCCGCTGCCGCCGGTGCTCAACATCGGCAGCGGGCTCCCGACGCAGGTGCGGGAGCTGGCGTCGCTGCTGGTGGAGGCGGCGGGCTTCGGCGGGCACCTCGACGAGGCCGGCGACGGGTCCGGGCGCTCTGCGGCCGTGCCGTGGCAGGCGGCCGACGTCTCGGCGGCCCGCGCCGCGCTCGGCTGGCGGCCGCGCCGGACACTGGCCGAGTCGGTCGCCGACCTGTGGCAGGCGGCGGGCGGGGGCGCCGGGGCCATGGGCTCCGGCCCCGTACAGGCGGTGAGCGGCCCGGCATGAAGCTGCTCGTCCCTCTCTACGTCCACCCCGGCGTCGACCCGGCCGCCTGGCGGACGCTGGTGGACCACGCTCCCCTGCTGTACGGCGTCGTGCTCAACGCCGCCGACGGTCCGGGGACCGCGCCGGACGCCGGGTTCGCCGCGGCGGCCGGCGCGCTGCGGGCGGCCGGTGTGCGGGTGCTCGGCTATGTGGACACCGACTACGGACGCCGCTCCGCCCGCGCCGTCGCCGGCGACTACGAGCGTCATCGCGACTGGTACGGCACGGACGGGTTCTTCCTCGACCAGGCCGCGCCCGACCAGGCCGGGGTGCGCCACTACCGGCGCCTGGCCAGGGCGGCCAGGTCGCACGGGGCGGGGACGGTCGTCCTCAATCCGGGGGTGCATCCCGCGCCCGGCTACGCGGCGTTCGCCGACCTGCTGGTCACCTTCGAGGGCGGCTGGGAGGCGTACCGCACGGCCCCGGCCGCGCCGCCGTGGACCGGGGCCCATCCGCCGGAGACGTTCTGCCACCTGGTGCACGGGGTGCCGCGCGCGCTGTCGGGGCTGGCCGCCCGCACGGCCGCGCTGCGCCGGGCCGCGGTGCACTGCGCCGTCCCTGGCCGGGGGCCCAACCCGTGGTCGGCGCTGCCGCCGGCCCTGGGCGCGTCGTGATCTCCCGCTCCCGTGCGGTCCTCGCCGCCCTGCTGCTGGTGCTGCTCGCCGCCTGTACGGCCCCGGACGGCGGCGGCCCGCGGCCGCTGTGGCTGCCGCAGCCGGGCACGGACTGGCAGTGGCAGCTGGACGGGACGATCGACCACGGCGTCGACGTGCCGGTCTACGACATCGACGGCTTCGAGAACGACGCCGCGACCGTACGCCGGCTCCACCGCGAGGGCCGCAAGGTCATCTGCTACATCAACGCCGGCGCATGGGAGGACTTCCGCCCCGACGCCGGCGACTTCCCGCGCTCGGTGCTGGGCGCGCCCAACGGCTGGGCGGGCGAGCGCTGGCTGGACATCCGCCGGCTCGACGTACTGGAGCCGCTGATGGCCGAGCGTATCGAGATGTGCCGCGAGCGCGGCTTCGACGCCGTCGAACCGGACCTCCTCGACGGCTGGACCAACCACACCGGCTTCCCGCTGACCGCCGCGCACCAGCTCGCCTACAACCGGATGATCGCGCGGCTCTCCCACGAGCGGGGACTGTCGGTCGGGCTCAAGAACGACCTCGATCAAGTGCCGGAACTGGTCGACGACTTCGATTTCGCGGTGAACGAGGAGTGCGCCCAGTACGGCGGGTGCGCGGCCCTCACCCCGTTCGTCGCGGCGGGGAAGGCCGTCTTCCACGTCGAGTACGCGGTCCCGGTGGAGCGGTTCTGCGGTCAGGTGACCCGGCTGGGCTTCAGCTCCATGCGCAAGAAGCTCGACCTGGGGGCGTGGCGGCAGCCCTGCTGACGCCAGCCGCGGGCCGGCCGCAGAAGTGGGCGTTCGACCGCCGCCGAACGGATACTGGAGACGAGCCGTGTGCACCCCGACCGCCCCGGCCGGAGTACGCACGCCCACCCGGAGGCGGACCTTGGAACCGTCCCCGTACTACTTCGGCAGTACGGGCAAGTGCCTGCTCAAGAACGACGACGTGACGGCGGAAGGGGGACAGGGTTGTCACTATGAGCTCCCTCGCGCTGTCCGTGCTCCTCTCGCTGGTCTCCGCGGTCGCCTACGCGGCTGGGGCGATCCTTCAGGAACACGTGGCGACCACCACACCCTCGCGCCCGTACGCGCCCCTGCACCAGCCCGGCTGGTGGGCCGCCGTCGCCCTCAACTGCACGGGAGCGGTCCTGCACGTGGTGGCGCTCGCGTACGGCCCGCTGAGCCTGGTGCAGCCCCTGGGAGCACTGACCATCGTCTTCGCGCTGCCGATGGCCGCTCTCTTCGTACGGCGCAGGGCGGGCTCCACCGCCTGGCGCGGCGCGATCATGGCCACCGTCGGCCTCGCCGGGCTCCTCGCCCTCACGGGGGAGACGGAGTCCCGCCCGCTGGACGCGACCGGGCGCGGCGCCCTCGCGATCGCCACCCTCGGCACGGTCGCGCTGCTCTTCCTGGCCGCCCAGGGCGTGCACCGGCCGATCCAGCGCAGCATGCTGCTGGCGGGCGCGGCCGGCGTCGCCTTCGGCATCGCGTCCGTCTTCACCAAATCGGTCGCCGTGGACTGGCTGTGGAGCTCGCCGTTCGCCCAGTGGCCGAGCCTCGCGGTGATCGCCGCGCTGGCCACCGGCGGCCTGCTGCTCTCCCAGGCGGCCTACCGCGGCGCGGGGCTCGCCGCACCGCTGGCGACGCTCACCGTCGTCAACCCGGTCGTCGCGGCGGTCGTGGGCATCACCATGTTCGGCGAGGACTTCCGCTACGGCGTCGCGGGCACGGTGCTCGCCCTCGGCTGCGGCGCGGTCGCCGCCGGCGGCCTGATCCTGCTCACCGTCGAACGGCTCGGCACCGGGCGGGCGACGCGGCCCGGGCAGCCCTTGTCAGATCGACACACCTCTCGCCCGCAGGTACGCGAGGGGGTCGATGTCGGAGCCGTACCCGGGTCCCGTGCGGATCTCGAAGTGGAGATGCGGCCCCGTGCTGTTGCCGGTGGATCCTGAGCGCGCGATCCGCTGACCGGCACCCACCTGCTGACCGGCCCGCACGTTCATGGCCGACAGATGCGCGTACTGGCTGTACCTGCCGTCGTTGTGCCGCACGACGATCTCGTACCCGTACGCCCCGGCCCACCCGGCCGACACGACCTTCCCGGCCGCGACCGCCTTCACGGAGGTGCCGGTCGGGACGGGGAAGTCGACGCCCGTGTGGTAGCCGCTCGACCACGACGAACCGGTCTTGCGGTAGGAGGTCGAGGGGCCGGCCGCGACGGGGGCGACGCTGGGCGCGGTGGGCGCCTTCGGCGCCGTCGTCTGTGGCTTCTGCGGCTGCGGCCGGGGCTTCGACTGCGGCTTGTCCTGCTGGGGCCTTGCTTGCGGCTTCTCCTGCTTGGGCTGCGGCTTTGCCTGCTGCGGCTTCTCCGGCTTCGGCTGCGGTTTCGCTTCCGGGCGGGACTCCGGCTTCTCCGGCCCGGGCTGCGGCTTCGGGGCCTCGGTTCTGGGCTGCGTCCGCTCCTGGGGCGGGGCCGTCCTGCCCTGCAGGGTCAGCCGCTGTCCGGGGAAGATCAGATCGGGGTCGTCGCCCACGACCGCGCGGTTCTGCGCGTACAGCCCCTGCCAGCCGCCCCTGACCCGCTCCGAGCGCGCGATCTTGGACAGCGAGTCACCGCGGGCGACGGTGTAGCCCTCGCGCCGCGTCGGCACGGTGGTCGGGGACGAGGCGTCCTTCGACACGATCCGCTTCGGCGGCGCGGCCTGCTGCGGTCCCGTCCCCGCGATGTCCGGGGCCTCGCCGCCACGGGTCAGCCCGGCCTCGCCCGAGCACGTCGGCCAGGCGCGCGGCCCCTGCCCCTCGAGAACCTTCTCCGCGACGGCGATCTGCTGGTCCTTGGTGGCCAGATCCGCGCGCGGGGCGTACCGCTGCCCGCCGTACGCCTCCCAGGTGGCCTGGCTGAACTGGAGACCGCCGTAGTAGCCGTTGCCGCTGTTGATCCCCCAGTCGCTGGTGGACTCGCAGGCCGCGACCTTCTCCCACACGTCCACGGACGCGGCGTGCGTGGACCCTGCGCCGATCAGGGGCAGCGCGATGCCGGCGCCGCCGGCGGTGACGGTGAGCGAAGCGCGGTTGATTCGGCTCGGCTGATATCGGCGGTGCCGACCGGTTCCGGCCATGACGGTCTCCCCCTGGGCGCAATTCTGGTCATGTCGCAATCGAGCAACTTACGGGCCGCGTACGGACAGTGACAAGGCTTCAGCCCAACGCTGGCCCGATCCCGCCGGTGCCGGGCGGCGCCCGGTGGGTCCGGGTTACGCGCCCGGTCCTGGCCCGGTCCGTGTAGTTCGGTGTCCGGGTGCCGCGCGTCCGGGCGGGGCCCGGGGCTTCCGGTCCTGGCCCGGTCCGATGCCGTTTGGCGTCCGGGCGAGGCCCGGTCCTGTGCGCTTGCGTCCGGGTGCCGCTCCGGGGGCATGTCCGGGACTGCTTTCTCGTACTTGCCCCGCCCCAACTAACGACGCCTTACGTCCCGAACACACCCCCTGCGCGTCCCCCTGCCCGGGGCGGCCGTTTCGCCCCCGCCGGTGGGCGTGTGCAGGTGAGAGAAGTCCCCCACCCCGCCCCTTCCCGAAACTGGGGCTCCGCCCCCAGACACCGACGAGGCGCGCCCGGGCGGCGGGCCCCGAACCGGGGCTCTGCCCCGGCCCCCGCGGGAGACGCGGCACCCGTGCGGGTACGCCGGTTGGCGCGAAAGTGTCGCTCCACCGGGAGCGGTCGCGCCGCCACCGGCCGGAGCGTAGCGAGGGCTCCGGGCCGACGCCCCGGCAGTGGATCCGCGCGCGGGCAGTTGCCGACGCGCACCAACCCGTGCGGGAAGGGGAACCCTTGGGGCTACCACCGGTCGGGACGGGCCCCACGCGGCGGGGGGCGGGGTCGCAGGAGGGGGGTGACCGGACGTAAAGCGACGCGACTCGCGCGAAGCGCGGTGAGGACAGCAGTCCGGGATCCCCCTCCGGAGACCCCGGCCCCCGCACCACCCACCGGGCGGTGGCCCGGACCCGGCCCGGACCCGGCCAGAGCTACCGGACCCGGCCCGCCCGACCCGGACAGACCTACCGGCGACCCGCCGCGTGCCCGCCGCCGTGCAGGAACGCCGACAACGGGAGCGTCGCCGCTCCCACCGTCACCGCGTCCGGTCCGAGCCGGCCAAGTTCGATCGCCGTGCGGGACGCCGCGTGAGCGAGCGCGTACTCGCCCGCGTAGCGCCGCACTTCGGGCAGGAGGCGCGGCCCGAGCTGCAGCCCGGCCCAGCCGCCGAGGAGGATGCGCTCGGGCCGGAAGAGGTTGATGAGGTCGGCGACGGCGGCGCCCAGGTATTCGGCCGTCTCGTCGAGGAGGGCGAGCGCGGCGCGGTCCCCGGCGCCCTGTTCGGGATACGCCGCCGCGAGCAGCGCGCTGAGGGCCGACTCGTCGTCCGCGTCGGCGGGCAGCGGGCCGCCCGCTTCCCGCCAGCGCTCGCGCAGGGCTTCGGCGCCCGCGTACGCCTCGAGGCAGCCGAGGGAGCCGCACCGGCAGCGGCGGCCGCGGATGTGGGCCACGGTGTGGCCCCATTCGAGGGCGTCGGTGCGGGCGCTCTCGTCGGGCGTGGCGGCGTGGACGACGCACGCGCCGACGCCGGAGCCGATGAGGGCGACCGCGGCGGAGGCCGCGCCCCGGCCGCCGCCGAACCACATCTCCGCCTGCCCGAGGGTCTTGGCGCCGTTGTCGATGAACAGCGGTGCCTCGGGCGGGATGTCGACGCTCTTGCGCAGCAACTGCTCGAAGGGGACGGCGTTCCAGCCGATGGTCTGGCCGTGTACGACTGCGCCGTCGGCGGCGTGTTCGACGATGCCGGGCACGCCGATGCCGACGCCGAGCAGCCGGCCGGGGTCGGCGTCGCCGTCGCGCAGGACGTCGGCGACGGCGGCGCGTACGTGGGAGACGATGCGGTCGACGTCGTAGCCGTGCCGGGTGATCGGCCGCTCGGTGCGGGCGAGTTCGGTGAGGGAGAGATCGAAGAGCTCGGCCCGCACGCGGGTCTCGCCGATGTCGATGCCGATCAGCAGTCCGCTGCCGGGGGCGACGCGCAGCAGGGTCCGAGGTCTGCCGCCGTCGGAGTCGACGATGCCGGCTTCTTCGAGGAGGCCGTCCGCGGCGAGTTCGGAGACGACGTTGCTGATCGAACCGGAGCTGAGTCCGGTGGCCGGCCCGAGCTCCTGACGGCTCAGCGGGCCGTCGAAGTACAGCCGCTGAAGGACCAGGGCGCGGTTGCCGCGCCGCAGGTCACGCACTGTCCGCCTCTTGCCTTCCGCCATGGTGCTCCTTCCCGGGAACGCAACATACCCCGGCAGGGTCACCGCTCCGCGGCCAGGGGCGCGACGCCCGCGGGCCGCCGACGGGGGCGCAGCCGTGCGGCGGCGACCCGACAAGGACGCGGAGGATCGGGTGCGGATGTCCGCCCGTGGCACCAGGATCGGTGAATGGCCCGCCTCGCCCGTACGTATGCGTAGGGGCGCAGGGCCGCACGTAATCCACGGACTTCCAGGAGCACACGCATGAGTGGAACAGCTCGGATCGGCGTCACGGGGCTCGCGGTGATGGGCCGCAATCTGGCCCGGAACTTCGCCCGCAACGGCTTCACGGTGGCCGTCCACAACCGTACGGCGGCCAGGACGCGCGCCCTGGTGGAGGAGTTCGGTCACGAGGGCACGTTCGTCGCCGCCGAGTCGGCGGAGGAGTTCGTCGCGGCGCTGGAGCGGCCGCGGCGGCTGGTGATCATGGTCAAGGCGGGTGAGGCGACGGACGCGGTGATCGAGGAGTTCGCGCCGCTGCTCGAGGAGGGCGACGTCATCATCGACGGCGGCAACGCCCACTTCGCCGACACCCGGCGCCGGGAGAAGGAGCTCCGGGAGCGCGGCATCCACTTTGTGGGCGTCGGCATCTCCGGCGGCGAGGAGGGCGCCCTGCACGGTCCGAGCATCATGCCGGGCGGCTCGGCCGAGTCGTACGCCTCGCTCGGTCCGCTGCTGGAGCGGATCGCGGCGAAGGCCCCGGACGGCACGCCGTGCGTCACCCATGTCGGGCCGGACGGCGCGGGCCACTTCGTGAAGATGGTCCACAACGGCATCGAGTATGCCGACATGCAGCTCATCGCGGAGGCGTACCACCTACTGCGCGCGGTCGCGGGCTTCTCCCCCGCGCAGATCGCGGAGACCTTCCGCACGTGGAACACGGGGCGGCTCGACTCGTATCTGATCGAGATCACCGCGGAGGTGCTGGCGCACACGGACGCGGCGACGGGCAAGCCGTTCGTCGATGTCGTCATGGACCAGGCGGAGCAGAAGGGCACGGGCCGCTGGACGGTGCAGATCGCGCTCGATCTGGGGGTTCCGGTGTCGGGGATCGCGGAGGCGGTCTTCGCGCGGTCCCTCTCGGGCCACGCGGGGCTGCGGGACGCGTCGCGCTCGCTGCCCGGCCCGCAGCCTGAGCCGATGGCCCCCGAGGACGCGGCGCGCTTCGCCGACCAGGTCGAGCAGGCGCTGTACGCGTCCAAGATCGTGTCGTACACGCAGGGCTTCCACCAGGTGCAGGCCGGCAGCGACGCGTACGGCTGGGACGTGGACGCCGGTTCCGTGGCGGCGATCTGGCGGGCCGGATGCATCATCAGGGCCGCGTTCCTGGACCGTATCCGCGGGGCGTACGACGAGCGGCCGGATCTGCCGAGCCTGCTCGCGGACAAGCAGTTCGCCGAGGAGATCGGCGCGGCGCAGGACGACTGGCGGCAGGTCGTCGCGACGGCCGCCCGGCAGGGCGTGCCGACGCCGGGCTTCTCGGCGGCGCTGGCCTACTACGACGCGCTGCGCGCCACGCGGCTCCCCGCGGCGCTCACGCAGGGGCAGCGTGACTTCTTCGGTGCGCACACCTACCGGCGGACCGACCGGGAGGGGTCGTTCCACACCCTCTGGGGCGGTGACCGCACCGAGGTGGACGCGGGCTGACGGGCCGGGTCGGGCCGACGGGGTCGTCTTGCCGGGGCCCGGCCGTTCGGTCGGGGCCCGGCGGCTCGCTCAGGGCCCGGCGGGGCCCGGCTGGGGTTCGGGTTCCGGTACGGGGTCGGGGCTCGGTCCGGGCGGCTTCGGGATCGGGTCCGGTGAGGGGACCGGCGGCGGGCTCGGCGTCGGCACCGGCCCGGGCAGCGGACCCGGGTCCGGCGGCGCCCCGGGGTCGGGCGTCGGCACCGGTGGTGCGGGGTCGGGGTACGGGTGCGTCATGCCGGCCTCCAGGGTGCGAAGTCGTACGTCGCGCATGTCTCCGGTCCGCGTTCCCATGCGGGCGGGATCCACTCCCCGCGCGACGGGACGATCTCACCGGGGCCGGGGCGGACCGGAGCGCGGCCTCGCCGGGGGCGTGCGCCGGGGAGCGTAAGGACTCCCGTGGCGCCCGGGGCGTGTGCGGCGGCGTGCCGCTCAGGAGACGGCCGCGTGCACCGCGGCCGCCGCCGCCCGCAGGCCGGGCCGGGGGCTGGACAGCACGGGCACACGGCTGCCGGTGCGCTCCGCGGCAGCCGCCATCGAGGCCTGGGCGAGCACGATGACGTCCGCGTCGCCGATCCCGTCCACGGCGGCGGTCACCGCCGCCAGGTACCCGTCCCGGTCGCCCGCCTCGAACCGCTCCCAGGCGCCCTCGACGAGCACCGTCCTCAGCTCGGTCTCGCGCCCCGCCGCCTCGTCCCGGATCAGGGCGGCCGTCGGCGCCAGCGTGCTGTGCAGCGCCGCCACCACGACGATCCGCCGGTGCCGGGCCGCCGTGGCCGCCATGGGCCGGTCGACGCGCAGCACCGGTACGCCGAGGGCGTCCCCGCAGGCCTCGGCGACGTCGCCGATCGTGGAACAGGTGCACAGCGCGGCGCGCGCACCGCCGGCGACCGCGTCCCCGAGGACGGCGGCCACGTCATCGGCGACGGCCTCGGGCCCTTCGCGTACGGCGCGGGCCAGCAGTTCCTCGTGCACGAGGTGCCGAATCGCCAGCGACGGGTGCTCGCCGTCCCGCAGACCGTCGAAGACGGGCACATGGACCGGGGACGTGTGCAGCAGCGCCAGCATGACCGGGATGGTACGCGGCGCGGCACGGGCGTCGTCAGCCGGGCACCGCGGGCGCCGACGGGGCTTCTCCCGGCTCGAAGGAGGCGAGCAGCAGCTCCAGGGCGGCCTGGTCGGGTCCGACGAACGGGTCGGCGCCCGGGGCCCCGCTGATGGTGTCGATCATCTGCGGTGTGCGGCCGACGGCGGGCGGCAGATGCGTACTGAGCACGGCTTCGGGGGCCATGGCCCGCAACGGCTGGACGGTGGACAGATACCTGGCGGGGTCGACGTTGTGGATCCACGGGCTGTCCACGGTCGCCCAGAGCAGCTGGCCGGCCCGCAGCTCGTCGTCCTTGACGTCGCCCACGTGTCCCGCGGCGGCGAGTTCGGCCGTGGGCATCGGGGCACCGAAGCAGTCCGAGCTGAAGCAGGTGCGCGACGCGTCGTCGTAGAAGCCGGTCGTGGCCGGGTTGTCGAACAGCGGCGGCCGGAAGGCCCTGAGCGTACGGTCGCCGACGTCGAGGGACTGGCCGGGATTGAGCAGATGGACCCGGTCCAGCGGCAACGGCCGCTCCGTGGACATGATGCCGACGCCGAGGTACGTCGTCACGAGACGGGCCCGGGGCGCCGCCTCCAGCAGCGCGAACAGCCCTCCGGTGTGGTCGCGGTCTGGATGCGTCAGCCAGATCCAGCGGACGTCCGCCGGGTCGACGACCGAGCCGAGCGTGTTGAGGAAGTCGCGGTCCGGCAGTCCGAGGCCCGTGTCGACGACGACGGGCTCGGCGGCGTGGAGCACGAACGCGTTGACCGGCAGGTAGCCGATGCCGGGCACCTCGAGGAAATCGTTGAGGACGGTGACGTCCCGACCGATCTTGTGAATACTCATAACGGCTCCGACGCCCCCTGGTGACAGGAAGGGGACCGCCGGCACAAACGCCCGCGCTCCCCGCGGGCCCCACGCTCAAGGCGTGCCCACCACCGGGCCGGGAGACTCCTGCTCCCAGTCTGCGCCCCGGCGGCGCGGCACGCCCGCGTGCGTCGTCGCGGGAGCAGACCTCAGAGCGCGGGAGCCGCCTGCGGGCTGCGCGCGGTGTCGCTGCCGGGCACCGGCTCCGAGGCGTCGGCCCCGAGCGCGACGATCCGGTTGTCGGCGTCCACGTGCACGACACTCGGCACCAGGGTGCGCGCCTCCGCGTCCTCGACCTGGGCGTAGCTGATGAGAATGACGAGATCGCCGGGGTGGACCAGGTGCGCGGCCGCACCGTTGATCCCGATCACACCGGAGCCGCGCTGCCCCTCGATGACGTAGGTCTCCAGGCGGGCGCCGTTGGTGATGTCCACGATGTGGACGAGCTCGCCCGGCAGCAGGTCGGCGGCGTCCATGAGATCGCGGTCGACGGTGACGGAGCCCACATAGTGAAGATCGGCCTGGGTGACGGTGGCCCGGTGGATCTTGGACTTGAACATGGTGCGCAGCATCGAGGTACTCCTGGAGCTAGGCTCCCTGCCTGCGTTTTTGCAGGTCAAGGGCGGTTTCCCTACCTTACAACGAGTCGTGTGCCCGGTCAGCACTGCCCAGGTCCTTCAGGACTCATGCTGACCACTTGCCGACTTCCTGACGCATCATCAGGCGACTGCAGGAGGGCTTCACCCGCCCTCCCGGACCCCACCGCGACGACGGCACAAGCCTACGCAGCGTCCCTCCAAGGGCGTCAGTGATCACCATCACACGGACCGTCTGGACGGCAGTCAGGAGCGAAGGCGCTCGACCGGAAGTCGGGCCACGCGCCGCCATGGTCGGCTTGCCCAGGCCCCTCGCATCCCGCCTCAAGAGAGGCACCCGCAGTTACACGAATCTGAATGGCCGAAGCAGGGCGGCAACATGGCGCCGGATCGCCGGCCGGCCAACAGGCGATTCTCATGATCATGGCTGTGGCTCGTCCGTGACTCCTGGCGGTGGCACAGGGTGGGTGTCAAGGACGTTGGAATTCGGCCCGAGCAGAGCGCGAGCCGCTGCCGCGATCAGGCTCAGGTCAGACTCAGGGAGCACCCTCCCGCCCGTCAGCATCCCGCCCTCCGCACGCAAGCTGTGGGATGTGCACGCCCGGCCGGGTAGCCGCTCTTCACCGAAGTTGGGGCGATCTCACCTGCCGCCACCCGTAGCAACCGGCTTTCGGTGTGCCCTGAACGGCTGGGTAGGGTCGCGGTACCCGAACTGGAGAGGCTTGCACGGCCAACCAGATTGTGATCGCGCAGACGACCAGCGACGACGAACACCAGGCTACGAGCTCAAGAGTTCGTAACACGATCACGAGTGGGCCTTCTTGAGGCGTCGCCGGCAGATGAGGCTGCAGGCGAGGGAGACGAAGGCGTCGTGGAGGTCGGTGCGGCGTTCCCATCGGACGGCGCGGTGGTGATGACCTTGAGCGGGGTGCCGCGTCCATCGCCGATCAGCTGGTGCTTGCTGCCCGTCTTGCGCCGGTCGACCGGCGTCGGACCGGTGTCGGCACCCCCTTTTCGCCCGGATGTGGGAGCCGTCCACGCAGGCCCGCGACCAGTCGAGTTCGCCCGCCGCGTTCAGTTCGGCCGGCAGAATCCGGTGCAGCTGGTCAAAGACGCCGGCCTGCTGCCACCGCTCCAGGCGGCGCCGGCAGGTCTGCCCGGAGCCGAACCACAGCTCCAGGGGCAGCAGTTGCCAGGCCAGTCGTCGTAGAGGACGTCCAGGATGCCCTTTGCTGTCCGGGCCTCATGGTTCGATCAGGCCGGCTCGGATGGCGTAGCGGGTGAGTTCCAGCCGGTCTTTGAGGCCGAGTTTGGCGAGCAGGTTGGCGCGGTGGCGTTCGACGGTTTTGGTGCTGATGAAGAGGAGGTCGGCGATCTCTTTCGAGGTGTGGCCTTCTGCGACGAGTTTGAGGATTTCTTCCTCGCGGTCGGTGATGGCTTTGGCGGGGAGGCTGTCGCCGTCTTTGGCGCGGTCGAGGTAGTTGCGGATGAGGGCGTTGATGGCTCCGGGGTAGAGGAAGGGTTCGTCGCGCATGGCGGCGCGGCAGGCTTCGACGAGGTCGCGGTCGGCGACGGATTTGAGGACGTAGCCGGCGGCTCCGGCTTTGAGGGCTTCGAAGAAGTACTGCTCGTTGTCGTACATGGTCAAGATGAGGATGCGCAGGTCAGGCTGGGTGCGGGAGAGTTCACGGGCTGCCTGCAGGCCGGTCAGTCGCGGCATGGCGATGTCGAGGATGGCCAGGTCGGGCTGTTCGGCGTGGGCCTTGTCGATGGCTTCGGCTCCGTCGCCGGCTTCGGCGACGACGGTGAGGTCCGGTTCGTTGTCGAGGATGAGCCGGACCCCGCGGCGGACCAGTGCGTGGTCGTCGGCGAGCAGGATGCGGGTCTTTGTCGGCTCGGACATGGTCAGTGGCTCCCGGATCGGGTGGGCACGTCGAGGCGTACTTCGGTGCCGCCCATGGGGCCGGGGCCGAGGGCGAGTTCCGCGCCGATGAGCAGGGCGCGCTCGCGCATGCCCCGGATGCCGGCACCTTCGGGTGCTCCTTGTAGTCCTCGGCCGTCGTCGCGGATGCGCAGTTCGACCCCGGTCGGGGTGCGGTGGAGGGTGAGATCGAGGCGCCTGGCGTGGGCGTGGCGGACGACGTTGGTGAGGCTTTCCTGGGCGACGCGGTAGAGAACCAGTTCGGCTTCCTCGCCCAGGGGCGGGAGATCGGGCTCCAGTTGCCGCCGGGCGGTGATTCCTGAGTGGCCGGGGATCTCGGTGGTCAGGGATTTGAGGGCGCTGACCAGACCGAGCTCTTCGAGGACGCCGGGGCGGAGTCTGCGGGCGATGCGGCGGATCTCGTCCAGACTGTCGCGGGTCGTCTCCTGGACCTGGTGCAGTTCGGTACGGAGCGGCTCGGGGGCTTTGTCGCCGACGCGTTTGAGTTCGAGCAGCACGGCGGTGAGGGTTTGTCCGATCTCGTCGTGGAGTTCCTGGGCGATGCGCCGTCGCTCGGCCTCTTGGGCGGACAGGGCGCGGGCGCTGCTGGTGGCACGTTCGGTCTCCAGGCGGTCGAGCATGGTGTTGAACGTCTTGATCAGGTCGGCGATCTCTCCGTGTCCGGCCACCGCCGGGCGGGGGCCGGGGCGCAGCAGGTCGATGGTGGTCATGGCTCGGGCGAGCCGGGCCAGTGGGGCCAGACCTACCCGGAGGAGCGCGGCGTTGGCGACGAGGAGCGTGACGAGACCGGCGGTGAGGATCAGAGCCTCGGTGAGCAGCACCGGAGTGGAGACGGTCACGGGGCCGAGCAGGAGCAGTCCGGTGGCTGCGGTCAGTACTGCCGCGTTGACCAGGAAGATCCGCCAGAACAGGGACACGGCTGCGGTGCCTCCTCTCACTGTGATGTCCTCACTATCGTCTGTATGGACGTTGCGCTCGGTTCACGGCTCTCCGCCTGCCGCGTTTCCGCTCTTGTGTCGCAGGGCCAGCCTTTCGGCGTGTGCTCGGTGCTGTCCATCGGGGCCGGCACCCATTTTCCGGACCGGTGTGCAGCCGTGCGTACAGGTCTCACCCCCCTTGGAAATGGGTGCCGGCCCCGATGGCCGCAGCCGGGGAGAACAGGTGATCGTGGAGCCAGGCCCGGTGGCTACGGCGGTGTTCGCCGCTGGCGACGCACCTCATCGCCTCCTCCAGCGACCTCGTCGTCCCTGACGAGCGCAGCGGTCACCGCCTTTCGTTCCGGCAGTTCCGCCGCGGCCTGCCTGATCGTCACGGCAGTCATCGTCGGAGTGTCGGCCCTGCATGTGAGCTGCGCCGCGTCGCCCTGGCCTCAGGGTGGTGACCGACCAGAAGGGAATGCATGCCACCACGAACCCGTCGCCACATCGGCCCGCCACCTCAGCCCGGTGGCACGAGTCCCAGGAAGCAGGGGCCATGGCCCGCTTCGACGACGAACACCTGCGCGACATCGAGGCCCGGCTGCAGCGCGACGACCCGCGATTCGCCGAAGCCCTCGGATCCGGGCAGCCGTGCCGTCCGCGTGAGTACCGGCACGGACGGGCCTGGCTGGTACTCGTCATCGCCCTCGTCTGCCTGGGCGTGGGCGTCGGCATCGGCCACGGCCTGCTCATCGCGTTCGGGCTCGTCACCGCCGGCGTCGCCGGGCACCTGTTCGACAGTCAGCGCGCCTGCTCAGGAAAGTACAGGCGTAGCGCCCGATGATGTCGGCCAGACAGTTGTCGGAGTGAGTACGGAGACGGCCGGATGACGCTGCAGCAGCTGTACCTGGTGCTGCTGATCGGCGGCACGGTGCTGCTCGCGAGTATTGCCGCTGCCCGGACCGCGAATCGGCTCGGGCTGCCCAGCCTGCTGCTGTTCCTCGCGGTCGGTGTGATCATCGGTGAGGACGCGCTCGGCCTGGAGTTCGACGACGCCCAGCTCGCGCAGTCCCTGGGCACCGCCGGCCTGGCCGTCATCCTGGTGGAAGGCGGGCTGACGACCCAGTGGTCGGACGTGCGGCGCCTGCTGGCGCCGGCCGGGGTGCTCGCCACCGCCGGCGTGGCGATCTCGGTCGCCGTCACCGCCGCCGGAGCGCATCTGCTGCTGGGCATGGACTGGCATCTGGCCCTGCTGCTCGGAGCGATCGTCTCCTCCACCGACGCCGCGGCAGTCTTCGCCGTCCTGCGGGCGCTGCCGCTCCCGCAAAAAGTCACCGGCCTGCTGGAGGCCGAATCGGGCTTCAACGACGCCCCCACCATCATCCTGGTCCTGGTCTTCTCCACGGCCGCAGCCGATCTGCCCGACCCCGTGCACATCATGGGCAACGTCGTCTACCAGCTGGCCGTCGGCGCGACCCTGGGACTGCTCGTCGGCCGTATCGGTGTGGCCGCGCTGCGGCACATCGCGCTGCCCGCCACCGGGCTGTACCCGCTGGCCACCGTAGGCTTCGGCATCATCGCCTTCGCCGCCGGCGGCGCCGCGAACGCCAGCGGCATCATCGCCGCCTACCTGTCCGGACTCGTCCTCGGGAACTCGAAGCTGCCGCACCGCGCCGCCACTCGGTCCTTCGCCGAAGGAGCCGGCTGGCTGGCCCAGATCGGTCTGTTCGTCATGCTCGGCCTGCTCGTCACACCCAGCGAGCTGCCCTCCGCGATCCTCCCTGCCATCGGTGTGGGCCTCGTCCTGCTGCTCGTGGCCCGGCCCGTGTCCGTCGTGGCATGCCTGCTCCCATTCCGCACGCCCTGGCGGGAAAAGGCATTCATCTCCTGGGCCGGGCTTCGCGGCGCCGTGCCGATCGTGCTCGCCACGTTCCCCATCGTCGCCGGGGTGGACGGCGCCCGGGAACTTCTGAACATCGTTTTCGTCCTGGTCGTCATCTTCACCATGGTCCAGGGGCCCAGCCTGCCCGCCGCCGCCCGCCTGCTCGGCCTGACCCGGCCCGGCGCACTGCGCGATGTGCAGGTGGAGAGCGCGCCGCTGGACGTCATGGACGCCGACCTGCTCACCGCCGCCATCCCGCAAGGCTCCCGACTCCACGGCGTCGCCATCTTCGAACTGCGGTTGCCGCCGCCGGTCGTCGTTACCCTGATCGTCCGAGACGGCACCACGATCGTTCCCCGCCACGACACCGTGCTCCGCGCCGGCGACGAACTCCTGCTGATCACCACACCGGGCACCCGGGACGCCGCCGAACGGCGACTGCGCGCCATCGGCCGGCGCGGCAAACTCGCGCGCTGGCACGGCGAACACGGAGACGCCGAGCCCGCCGACCGGAGCAGCAGCCCCTGACCGGCGAGCAGCAGGCAGATACGCACGGGGCCGGACCAGGCCCGCCGTCGAATTCTCCGCCAACTTGAGGCCCAACTCCCCTTCCGCCCATTTTGCGAACTTTTCCCTGCGCTAGAATTCTTTACTGCGTCATGACGCTCCATTGAGCGGATGCATGCTCATTTTTCGCGGGCGGCCAGTGCGCAGCCATGGATTCGCTGGGACGGGGGCATGACATGGGCCGACATATCCACGCCCTGGGCCTGCCCGTCGCCGCCCCGGCCTTCCGCTGCCCCACATCACGCGCCCCCAGGGCAGTACGCGTCGACAGGGCCGCTCGCGACAACGTGCCAGATACAGGCACCGGCTCCAGCAAACAGCGCGTCTGACGCGTCCCGATTCCCGGGCACCCCCTGTCTCCAGGCCTCACATCCTGACGCCCAGCGCGCCCGGGGCAGGCAGCGCGGGCGGCAGTGCTCGGCCTGCCGCGGTGAGGATGCAGAATCCATGTCGGGCAGGAGCTGACGCGCGAACCGCTCCAGCCCGGCTCGACCCGCCGTATCCGTCACCGCATGTTCGTACCGCTTCCTTTTGGAGCACGCCATGGAGCCGACAGCTCACGTCAGCAAGACCGCCCTGCCCGGGGTGGGCAACCGCTTCGACCTCGAGACCGAGGCCGGTGCCCATCTGTCCGTCGTCGTGCACCAGGACGGGCGGCGCATCCTCGCCTTCCATGATCCCGAGGACGACGACAGCTGCAAGGACGCAGCGCCTCTCGCACCGCACGAGGCGTCCGCGCTGGCCAAACTGCTCACCCCCGACCCGGTCGCACATCTGCACCAGCACCTGGAGATCGACCTGGTCACCGAGCACATCCCTGTCACCAAGCGGTCCCCGTATGCGGGCCGGCTGCTCGCCGACACCCAGGCGCGCTCCCGCACCGGCGCGTCCATCGTCGCCGTACTGCGCCGCACCGCCGCCGTCCCGTCGCCCACACCCGATTTCCGCTTCGCCATCGGCGACACGCTCGTGGTCGTCGGCACCCGCGAGGGCGTCGATGCCGTCGCCGAACTCATCACCGGAGGATAGAGGCCTGTGCACAACACCACTGCCATGCTCATCGAGCTCGGGGCGATCATCCTTGCCCTGGGGCTCCTCGGACGCCTCGCAGGACGTGTGGGCTTCTCCCCCATACCTCTTTACCTGCTCGCCGGACTCGCCTTCGGTCACGGCGGCATACTCCCCCTTCAGGCCAGCGAGGAATTCACCGCCACCGGCGCCGAGATCGGCGTCATCCTCCTCCTGCTGCTGCTCGGCCTGGAGTACAGCGCCTCCGAACTCGTCACCAACCTCAAGACCCAGTACCCGTCCGGCGCCGTCGACTTCGTCCTCAACGCCCTGCCCGGTGCGGCCGCCGCACTCCTCCTCGGCTGGGGACCGGTCGCAGCCGTCGCCCTCGCCGGTGTCACCTGGATCTCCTCCTCCGGCGTCATCGCGAAGGTCCTCGGCGACCTCGGCCGGCTCGGCAACCGCGAAACACCCGTCATCCTCGGCGTCCTCGTCATCGAGGACCTCGCCATGGCCGTCTACCTGCCCATCCTCACCGCGCTGTTGGCCGGAGTGAGCCTGGCCGGCGGCACGATCACACTGCTCATCTCGCTCGGCACCGTCGGCGCCGTCCTCTACCTCGCCCTGCGCCACGGCCGCGTCATCAGCAAGGCGGTCTCCTCCGACAACGCCGAAATGCTCCTCCTGGTCGTCCTCGGTCTCACCCTCCTCGTCGCCGGCATCGCCCAGGAACTCCAAGTCTCCGCCGCCGTCGGCGCCTTCCTCGTCGGCATCGCCCTGTCCGGAGAGGTCGCCGAAGGCGCCCGCACACTCCTCACCCCCCTCCGCGACCTGTTCGCCGCCGTCTTCTTCGTCTTCTTCGGGCTGTCCACCAACCCCGCGGACATCCCGCCCGTACTCATCCCCGCCCTGGCCCTCGCGGTCATCACGACACTCACGAAGATCGCCACCGGGTGGTACGCGGCCCGCCGCGCCGGGATCAAGACCGCAGGCCGCTGGCGCGCCGGCGGCACCCTCGTGGCCCGCGGCGAGTTCTCCATCGTCATCGCCGGCCTCGCCGTCGGCGTCGAACCCCGCATCGGCCCGCTCGCCACCGCCTACGTCCTGATCCTCGTCATCGTCGGCCCGCTGGCCGCCCGCTGGACCGAACCCCTCGCCCGCCGCCTCACACGCCGCCCCACACCCACGCCACCCGCCACCGCCCCCGCGGCAGAACGGATCGACGCCGCCCACACGAACAACTGAGCCGGCCACGGGTGACCGGGACCGCGCCGCCGGACATTCGGTGAACGGTTCGGACATGCGCCACGACTCACCCCTAGGGACACGGGCCGTGCCGGCTGGGCTTCGGCGGCGGCTCGGCCGCGGATGCCCCCGGCTGCTCAGCTGCGCCTGCCTTCCCTCGTTGGTCCCGGAACGACGGCAACGGGACACTGTGCCGTGTGCAGGACCTCGTTGGTCACGGAGCCGAGAAGCAGCGTGCGCAGTCCCGCCCGGCCCCGTGATCCGACGACGAGCACGTCCGCCTTCCTGGACAGCTCCGTCAGGTTCGTCGCCGGATGCGCTCCCCAGTCGATACGCAGGCCGACACGCACCTCCGGGTACCGTCCGGCGAACTCGGCGATCTGCCCGGTGAGAAAGCGCCGTGCGCTGTTCTCGGACTCACTCGCAGTCGACTCGTCCATACCGCTGTGGCCGGGGAGCAGAGGGGGGCGGTACATGGCGTGCACGACTTCCAGGCGGGCGGTCCGGCGGGCGGCCTCCGCGAACGCGAAGTCCAGCGCCTCCGGCCGGAAATGCACGATGTCGACACCGGCGACGACGACGTTGCTCGGCGGGCCGGCGTCTCTGCCCGGGCGGGTGACCAGCACGGGGCACTCGGCGTGGGTGGCCACGTGGAGGCTCACCGATCCCAGAGGCAGGCGCGGGAAGCCGCCGCCACCCCGGTGCGCCAGCACCACGAGTGAAGCCGCCGCTGAGCGCTCGACCAGTGTTCCGGCCGGGTCGCCGAGGGGCAGTTCTACGGCGACGACGATGTCCGGAAACGCGGACCGGGCAATGGCCTCGAAGTCGTCCACCAGGGCCGCGCTCCGCCGCACAGCCGCTCGTGCTTCCGCATCCTTCTCTGCCGCGTCACCCAGAGGGCTGGGCTGTCGGACGGCGTGCACCACGTGCAGCGGGACGGCGCGCAGTGCGGCCTGATGGGCGGCGTACCTGACGAGGGCGTCCTGGTCCGCGGCGTCGTCGACGCCGACCAGGACGGGCTTGGCATCAGTCATCTCGACTCCTGTCGGGGTGCAGGCGGCTCCTCGACGACGTCAAGAACGGCGGGCGGGGCCAGCCCGTTCGGCTGCAACGGCTCCTGCGTGCCGCTGGGTGACGACAGGATCGCTGTGAGGAGCAGTCCGAGAATGGCCACGGCGGCAAGTACCACCGCGGCCACGGCGCTCCACGAGCGCTGGTCGACGCCGTCCTCTGCCTGGTCGACGAGATCCTCGTCCGCAGCCCGGTCCCCGGCCCGGCCGTCGCGGCGGCCTGCTTGCCGCTCTTCGGCCTGTGCCGTCCCTTCATCGCCCAGGTCGGTGAACTGGCTGTTGATGGCTTGGATGCGTTGTGCCAGTTCGGGATCCTCGCGGGCGAGACTTCGTTCGATCCGGGCGAACGCATGTTCTTCGTTCATCGCGGAACTCATACCGATCGTCTCCCTGCTCCGGCGAATCCATGACTCACGGCCGAGGACCACTGTCGGCCACTGCATCCACTGCCTCCCGACACGCCGTTTCCCGGCACGCAGACTCCGGCTCCGGTAGAACGCGGTTCCCGCTCCGGTAGAACGCGGTTCCCGAGCTCCGGTAGAACGCGGTTCCCGAGTACCCCCTCCGCGGCACGCGAGACGTACGTCGGTGGAGGGAATGCGGCGCGGGCGTGGTCTCTTGGCCGAGCCATGGCAACGGGAGGACACAACCAGCCGTACAAGAGTGATCCGCGCGGCCCGTACCCGGTTTGCCCCGAGTCGACGTGGATACAGGGACCGCGTGCTCATGCCGTGTCCGGAGATCGGCACTTGCGGTGGCGGCATCCGGCGTCGGCGGTCCTGCCGCGCCTGAGCCGATCGCGGAGATCCGCCCGGGTCTCCGCGACGAGGCGGACCCCTCGTAGCCCCGGCGTGCGGGACGGTGCGTCCGGGGTGACGCTGGTGGCCGGGTGACCAGGTTCGACGGACCAGGGAGACGCCGTCGGCCCGGCCGGCCGCGTAGTGCGGCACCGAGACGCGGGCCTCGGAAACGCCCAGTGAGTCATCCGTGAGTGGAAGGGATCGTATGAACCCGGTCGATCTGCCCCAGCCCGTTGTCCGCCGGACCTCGGCAGAGGTCGATGCCGAGGCTCTGCGACAGGATCTGCAGGCTCGTGTCGACGGCGAGGTCCGGTTCGACACGGGCAGCCGTGGGGCGTACTCCACGGATGCCTCGAACTACCGGCAGGTTCCCATCGGGGTGGTGATCCCGCGGACCGTGGAGGCGGCGGAGCAGGCCGTGGCGGTGTGCCGGGAGCACGACGCACCCCTGCTGTCCCGCGGCGGCGGCACCAGCCTGGCCGGTGAGTGCTGCAACACCGCGGTGGTTCTGGACTGGAGCAAGTACTGCGACAGACTGGTGTCGGTGGACGCCGAGAACCGGCGGTGCGTCGTCGAGCCGGGCATCGTGCTGGACGACCTGAACCGGCGGCTCGCCGAATACGGACTGCAGTTCGGACCGCGGCCCGCCACCCACCCGAACTGCACCATCGGCGGGATGATCGGCAACAACTCGTGCGGTTCGACAGCCCAGGCGTACGGCAAGGTCGTCGACAACCTCCACCGCCTCCAGGTGCTCACCTACGACGGAACCCGTATGTGGGTCGGGCGGACGGGGGTCGCCGAACTGGAACGGCTGGCGTCCGGCGAAGGGAGGCAGGCCGAGCTGTACCGCGGAATGGTGGCCCTGCGGGACCGGTACGCCGGCCCGGTCCGGGAGCGCTTTCCCGACATTCCCCGCCGGGTGTCGGGGTACAACCTCGATTCGCTCCTGCCCGAGCACGGCTTCGACGTGGCCGGATTGCTGACCGGTTCGGAGTCCACGCTCGTCACCGTCCTGCGCGCCGAACTGGAGCTGGTGCCCGCTCCCGCGCACAGCACGCTGGTCGTGCTCGGCTACCGGGATGTGTGCGAGGCCGCCGCGCACGTGCCGGCCGTCCTGGAGCACGAGCCCACCGCGCTGGAGGGCGTGGACCGCCGGCTGGTCCACTACCAGCGGAAGAAGGATCTCAATCCCGATGCCCTGGGCAAGCTGCCCGAAGGCCGGGCCTACCTCATGGTCCAGTTCTCCGGTGACACCCGTGAGAATGTGCGGGACAAGGCCAGGGCCCTCATCGACGCCGCACCGGGCCAGGTCGGTCACGCCTGGTACGACGAAGAGCAGCAGATGCACGAGATGTGGCTGGTGCGCGAGTCGGCCCTGGGCGCGACGGCCCACGTGCCGGGCGAGCCGGACACGTGGGAGGGCTGGGAGGATTCCGCCGTTCCGGTGGAACGCCTCGCCGACTACCTGCGCGACCTGAAGCGGCTGTACGAGGAGTTCGACTACGGACAACCCTCGGTGTACGGCCATTTCGGCCACGGCTGTGTGCACACCCGCATCCCCTTCGACCTGGAGTCCGAGCAGGGGGTGGCCCGGATGCGGGCCTTCGTCGAGAAGGCCGCCGACCTGGTCGTCGCCTACGGCGGGTCGCTGTCCGGCGAGCACGGTGACGGCCAGTCGCGGGGCGAACTGCTGACGAAGATGTTCGGGCCCGAGCTGATCGAGGGGTTCGAACGGCTGAAGGGACTCTTCGATCCGGGCGACCGGATGAACCCCGGCAAGGTCGTCCGGCCCCACCGCCTCGACGAGAACCTGCGTCTGGGGGCGGACTACCGCCCCTGGGAGCCGGAGACCGCCTTCTCCTACCCGCACGACGACGGGAAGTTCAGCCGGGCCGCCGCCCGCTGCGTCGGCGTCGGCAAGTGCCGCTCCTCAAAGGGCGGTGTGATGTGCCCCAGCTACCGCGTGACCCGTGAGGAGGAGCACTCCACGCGTGGCCGGGCACGCCTGCTGTTCGAGATGGTCCGCAACGACTCACCGGTCCCGTCCGACTGGCGCTCCCGCGAGGTCCACGACGCACTCGACCTGTGCCTGGCCTGCAAGGGCTGCAAGACGGACTGCCCCGTCAACGTCGACATGGCCACCTACAAGGCGGAGTTCCTGCACCACCACTACGCGGGCCGTCTGAGGCCCCGCGCGCACTACTCGATGGGCTGGCTGCCCGCCGTGGCCCGCCTCGTCGCGCTCGCCCCCCGTACCGTGAACGCGCTGACCTCCCTGCCCTGGGTGGCCCGGACGGCCAAGGCCGTCGGCGGCATCGCGCCCGAGCGGGACATCCCCCTCTTCGCCGAACAGCGCTTCACCGACTGGTGGCGGGAGCGGGGCGGGCCGCGCGGCGACGGACACCGTGGCGAGGTGGTGGTGTGGCCCGACACCTTCACGAACAACTTCCATCCCGCCATCGGCAAAGCCGCCGTCGAGGTCCTCGAAGCGGCGGGATTCCGGGTCAAGGTGCCCCGGGCGGCGGTGTGCTGCGCCCTGACCTGGATCTCCACCGGCCAGCTCGACGTCGCGAAACGCGTCCTCGCCCACACCGTCGACGTGCTCCGCGAGGACCTGCGCCGGGGCACGCCCGTCGTGGGCCTGGAACCCAGCTGCACCGCCGTCTTCCGCGCCGACGCCGCCGAACTCCTCCCGAACGACCCTGACGTCGAACGTCTTCGCGAGCAGACCCGAACCCTCGCAGAACTGCTCGTGGAGGGCGCCGAGGACTGGGAACCGCCCGCTGTCGACGCCCGCGCCCTGGTCCAGCGCCACTGCCACCAGTACGCCGTGATGGGCTTCGACGCCGACCGGAAGCTGCTGGAGCGCGCGGGCGTCACCGCCGAGGTGCTGGACGAGGGCTGCTGCGGACTGGCCGGCGACTTCGGCTTCGAGAAGGGCCACTACGGCGTCTCGATGGCGTGCGCGGAGGCCGGGCTGCTTCCGGCCGTACGGGACGCGGACGAGGCGACACTGGTCCTGGCGGACGGCTTCAGCTGCCGCACCCAGGTGGAGCAGGCCGGCACCGGGCGCCGCCCCGTACACCTCGCCGAGGTACTGGCAGCCGCACTCCGCGACGAGGACTCGACGGGCACCCGGCCCGAGCGGCCGTCACGCCCCCGTCCGGAGGCTCTGCTGCGACCTGCCGCGGCCGCGGGTGCGGGCCTCGCGGCACCGGCGCTGGCGCTGCTGGTCCTGGTGGTCCGCAAACGACTCCGCGGACGTCGGTCCCGGCGGTAGCCGCTCCCCTGCCGGGCAGGGGAGCACTGCATGACCTCCCACCAACGGGAGACTTCGTTCTCGATCTTCTCCCGCCAGGCCCGGTTCTCCCTGGGACGCAGGTGCGGCAGGAGCCGCCGGGTGTGCGGGCCGTGGTCCTTCCGCTTGCCCGGCTCGGCGTCCACGACCGGCCCGCCGAGGCGGACAGCACGTCGGCGGCATCGCCTCAGTCGTCGCCGATGCCGGCGCCCGTACGCCTGCCGCCGATCGGGCGTTCCGAGCGGACCGACGGGTGGCCGCGATTCCCTTCTGGAACCAGGTGTCGGCGCCGCTTCGTGTTTTGCCGGCAGGCGGCGTCCGTCGCGTAGTGCTGCGCCGCTGAAATAGTGAGCATGCGGGCTGGGATCAAGATCGCGCCGGTTCATGCGGGCATGTGATCTTCGGAGACAGTTGGCCGCGGTTCCGTGCGGCATGAGCGCGGGGCCACGGAGTAGTGCGGCGGAAGGACAGGCACAGCGCAGTGACAGTCGCCGATGCGGTGTTCGCGTGGTTGGGAGCAGGAGCGCTGCTTGCAGCAGTGCTTCCCCGAGTGGTGGCCGGACGTCCGCTCTCGATGCCCCTGCTGTTCTTGGTGGCCGGCGTCGGCGTGTACCTGCTGCCCCTGCCGCTGCCTGTGATCGATCCGGTGGAAGACCGGCTGCTGACTGAACACATCACCGAGATCGGCGTGATCATCGCGCTGATGGGCGCCGGGCTGGCGCTCAACCGACCCGTCGGCCGGCGTCGGTGGGGCACGACCTGGCGGCTGCTGGGCGTCACGATGATGTTGACCGTCGTGGCCACCGCCCTTGTGGCGTGGTGGCTGCTGGACTGGCCGCCCGCGGCCGCCCTGCTGCTGGCCGCCGTCCTCGCCCCGACTGATCCGGTGCTCGCCTCAGAGGTGCGGGTGGGTGAGCCCACCGAGGACGAGCACGACGAGGACGAGGTGCGCTTCGCCCTCACCAGCGAGGCGGGCCTCAACGACGGGCTTGCCTTCCCCTTGACGTACGCGGCTGTCGCGCTGGCCGCTGCCGCGGGAAGCGGCTGGTCGGCCGCCTGGGTCGGCGCCTGGGCAATGGAGGACGTCGCCTTCAAATGCACCGTGGGTGTGCTGAGCGGGTTGCTCGTCGGCCGGCTGCTGGGCTGGCTGTTCTTCCGCGCCCGCTCGCCGGTGTTGCGCATGTCCGAACACCGGGACGGCTTCGTCGCCCTGGGTGCCACCTTCCTGTCCTACGGGGTGGCCGAGCTGCTGGGGGGCTACGGCTTTCTCGCCGTGTTCACCACCGCGTGCGCGATCCGGGCGGCTGAACGTGCCCACGGCTTCCACAACATCCTTCACGACTTCGTGGAACAGATTGAGCGCCTGTTCACCGCGGCGTTGCTGTTTCTGCTGGGCGCATTCATCGCACTGGGCGGCCTTGCCCCTCTGACCTGGCAGGGCGCCGTCACCGCGCTGGTGCTCCTGCTGGTGATCCGGCCGTTGTCCGGGTGGGCCGGGCTGATCGGGAGCCCCATGCGCGCCAGGGAACGCTGGGTTGTCGCGGGCTACGGCATCCGAGGCATCGGTTCGCTGTACTACCTCGCCTACGGTCTGGGACAGCACGACTTCCCGGTGCCGGCGCGGGAGCTATGGGCGGTAGTGACGTTCACCGTGCTCGCCTCGGTGGTGCTGCATGGCGTCACAGCAGGTCCGGTCGTCGCCCGGCTCGACCGGCTGCGGACTGCCACCACGCCCCCGCAAGGCGACGGCATATGACCCGCCAACAGCAGTGATGCGCATCGGGCCCCCGCGCCGGAAGCGGGTCTTCCCCGAAGCCGAGTACGGCGGTGGACTCAGCGCCAGTCGTCGATCACGTAGGCGTCCGGGTGGCTGTAGCCAGGTTCGTTGGGCTTGTGCATGGTCACCCCTTGCAGCCAGGTACGGAAACCGCGGTCGACCATGCGCCGGTAGGCATCCTGGCGGGCCAGGTTCACGCCGGCGTCCAGCTGCCCCAGTCCCTTGTCGGTGGCCAGCTGCTCGCACGCATCCAGCAGTCGTTCGAACCGGTCCGCGGCATCCGGACCGGGGCGTACGGCGCCGAATTTGACGAAGCACACGTCCTCACCGGCCTCCGACCCCGCTCCGCAGTGGCAGACAGCCAGACCGTCGAGGCCGGAGTCGGCGCCCTCGAGGAGGATGGTGTCACCGAGCCCCTGCGCCTGTGCGGCCATGATCTCGCGCTCCAGGCTCAGGCCCTCGTACACGGCCCCCGTCAGTGCGCGACTGAGGCTCACTGCGTCGGGCCGCTCAGCGGCGGTCAGCTCGCTGTACAGCACTCGGCCGGGGACTGGGGCACTGACGGCGACCTGTTTCTTCATGATGGCTGTAAGGAATCGGGGCCAGAAACCGTACCGGCGGTAGAGCTCGAGATGCTTGGGACTGTGCGAGAAGGTGAACAGGCCGAGGTGGCGGTTCTCCCAGGCGTCGAAGCAGGCCATGACCGGCTCCATGAGGAGCCTGCCGATGCCCTGGTCCCACCGATCCGGACGTACGGTCAGGGGGCCGAAGAACCCGACGCTGCCCCAGTTGGTGGCGAAGTTCGATCCGACGACCTCGCCCTCGACGGTCGCCGCGAAGGCCGCGTGTGGATCTGCCGTCCAGCGGGTGCGGACATGGTCGGCGGTTCCGAAGAACGCCTCCGGCTCAGGGGCCCCGAGGAAGGTCCCGAAGGCGACCCTGAAGATCTCGTCGGCCCGATCCAGGTCCGGCTCAACCAGCGGGCGGACCGACACCGAGGCGGCGCCACTCGTTCGCTCTTCTGCGGGCATGATCGCTCTCCTTTCCGCCCCTCGGTTCCATCGCACCACGGACGTGCTCCGCGGGCGAAGCGACACGGTCCGGCGGTGCCTCAAGGATCGAGCGGCCACCTTCCCCGACGACCGGGCGGCCGTCTTCCTGCCGATCGACGACCCGCTGGGCCACGGTCCGCCGGGGGCCTCCGAGGAGCCGCAGGAGCGCCAACGGTGCCTGCTCCACCGCCTCGTCCCGCCATGGTTGTCACCGCCGTCAACAAGTTCGCCCAGCGAACTATTGGAGCCCGCCATGGCTGCCTGACCTTGTGCGTGATGTCGTCGTGGTTGCCGGCGTCGGAGGCCGGTACCGGTGAGGCAGCCGTCGAGGACGTCGTGGCGGTACTGGAGCCGGCAGAGGCGGCGTCGGACGACAGTGATCAAGTCATCGGGGTCGGCGAAGGCACGGTTGGCCACGGTGGTGTGTCGCAGGACGGACCAGGCGCCCTCGACCGGGTTGAGGTCGGGTGCGTAGGGCGGCAGTTGGAAGAAGGTGAGCCGGTGTTCAAATGCCGGATGAAGGGACCGAACGCCGCGTGAAGCCGCGCTGCGGACCGGCGACCACCTTGGCCACGGCCGGCGGACGTGAAATGGCCCCAGCTCTTCGGCACCAGCTCACCGACCACCATCAGCACCACCGTGGAGACGACCACCCCGAGGACGGTGGCGACGGACGAGGCCGCCGCTCCGAGTCCAACGGCATCGAGCGGGCCGCGCAGCAGCGCGGCGGGGCCCGCTCGGCCAGCATGCCGATCACCAGGGAGATGACGGTGTGCCGAGCTGGGCACCGGAGAGTTGAAGGGACAGTTTGCGAACGGCCTTGAGCGCGCTGCCGGCTCCACGCTCGCCCGCCTCGGCGGCACGCTCCATCTCACCGCGCTCGACGGTGGCCGGCGAGAACTCGCCGCGACGAACAGCGCGCACCCTGCAGCAGTACGTCCTGGTCGACCCCGACGGGTGGCGTCTGACCGGAACTCCGGTGGCGTCGTCGCCGGCCGGGCCGGCGTGGGCCCGCCCGACGCCCCCGTACGGACCGACGGCCACCGCCCCGGACGCACGGGAATTCGCGCCGAATCAGTGTGCTGCAGCACAAGCTTTCGGAACCGCCGGGACCTGATGAAGTCACGCACGGCGCATTCTCAGCCCCGCTGGCCCCCCCTACCGTCTTCGCGTAGTCAACGACATGAATGATCACGTCGGCGCCATTGGGGGAAATGAAATGGCCCCGCCATCCGAACTTCTGGACCGCACACAGGACGCCCGGGTCTGCGAGCGAATTCTGGACCTGCTCGAAAGCGAAGGTGCACGATTCCGGCTGTTGCTCCATCAGCCGGAGCGCCGTACCGATGTCGCGAGCAGGCTGCGCGGACATCCCCTGCGCCAGGCGGCCAAGTGCATGGTGGTCCGCATCAAGTTGTCGAAGCGGACCAGCCGCTACGTCCTCGCCGTCGTTCCCGGCGACCGGCTGGTGGACCTGGAGGGGCTCCGGCTCCGCTACGGCGGCAAGGACGCCTCCTTCGTCCAGGGGGAGACCGCCGAGCAGCTGACGGGCGCGGTGTGCGGCTTGATCACCCCGTTCTCGTTCCACCCCGATCTCGAAGTGGTGGTGGATCCGGAACTCCTGCAGCAGGAAGAGATCTTCTTCAATGCCGCACGGCTCGACCTCTCCGTCGGACTGAACTCCGACGACTATGTCTCGATCGCCCTGCCGCACATCGCGCCGGTCGCCATGAACGCCTCGATGAACCTTGACTGACAGGACTGGAAACAACGACGATTCCGGACTCCGCGGCCACCGCCCCGGTGAAGCTCGCCGCCATTCGGCCGTCGCACACCTGGGGAGACGAGCCGGGTGAATTCCTACGAGCGCTCGAATCCCCTTGGCACGGGCTGATGGCCGACCTTCAGGATCTGATGCACACGGCGACGGCCTCGTGCGCCGTCTCGCGCGGCCTCAAGGCGCTCTGCCTGCCGCTGACCATCCGCACCATCACCTGCCGTCCGACCTGGGCAGCGACTCCGAGTCGGTCCCGCGCCATGGCCCTGGCGGAGACATGAGGCAGCGGCGGCTGGGCCAAGCCCGGGCAGCGACCTGCTGTTGGGCCGGGGCGAGCGGCGGCGTCTGCGCGAACGCCGCCTGCGCGAGCGTCGGGGGCTGCCGCGGCTGTTGCTCGGGCTGCTGGGGCGTCGTCTGCTGCGGTGTCGTCCGCTGCGGCAGGGGGACCTGGGACAGCATGGGGCGGGCCGGCTCCGGGACCGACGCCTGCGTCAGCCAGAAGGCTCTGACCTGAGAGGAAGAGCCATCATCTCGGATCGGCCACTCGGGTCACGTACTCCGGCCCCGTGCCCGGGCCAGCTGCTTCAGTTCGATGATGGTCGCGACGGCGCGCAGCCAGGTGGCCGCGGTGTCGTCGACGGCGGTCCCGCCCACGAGTTCGGTGCCGGCCCGCAGCCACTCCCGTACGAGGACGGCCGCATCGCGGCGAGGCAGGGGCTCGGGCAACTCTGCGGCGCGGGCGAGGCCTCCGGCGCGCACGGTGTCGGCGAGGAAGGCGACCGAGCGCGGCTCGGTGGCGAGGCGGTCGAGGATGACGGCTGCGGCCACGGCGCCGTCGCCGAACAGGGCGGTGCGCCGGGGGCCGGGCTCGGCGGTGAGGCCGTAACGCAGCAGGACGGTGATGTCGAGCCGGGCCAGCTCGTCGTCCGTGCGGTCCGGCGGGTACGGGACGTCGTCGTTCATGGCGGGGCCTCGGGTGTCTCGTCTCATCTGACTGGTCCGCTGCGGCTCAGTTGACGGTGACGGTGTAGGTGATGCGCTCGGGGGCCTGGGAGGGGGTGGTCGCCCCCGTGGTCGGGGTGGCGGAAGGTCCGGTCGTCTCGGGGGGCAGGGTGGAGGTGTTGCCCTGGCAGGTGGTGGACGTGCAGTGCAGCAGCGTGAACCGAGTGGTCCCTTTGCCCTTGGCCTCGAAGGTGAAGGTGAGCCGGCCGCCGGCGCCGGCCGCCGGCTCGTCGCCGGAGTCGGACGCGTAGTCCTGGCCGCGGCTGACCAGGACGGAGCTGTCGGGCTCGGCGACCAGGTACCAGTATTCGCGGGTGGAGGCGTTCTGGTCGACGGTGAGCGTGAAGCGCTCGCCCGGCTCGGCAGTGATGCTGGTGTCGTTCACCGGGCGGCTCGCGGTGCTCGCGGGGTGGCTCGAGGAGCCGCCGGCCGGTTCGTCGGGGCCCGAGCCGCAGCCCGTGGCGAGAGCGAGGAGTGCGGCCGCCGCGATCGCGGCACCGCCCCTGCTACCGCGGAAGATAGACGCTGTACGCGTTGGGGAGATCACTGTTGGAAGCCTTGCCCATGTGGCCGTTGATGAAGTCGTCCTCGCTGACCCAGGTGGTCGAGCCCCAGGGGTTGTACACCTGAAGCATGTCACCCTCCTGGGCGATGATGGTCATCGCGTGGGCGCCGTCCTTGCCCGAGACGTCGACAGGCACCGGGTGCCCCTGCGCCACCGACTTCTCGACTTCGGTGAGGACCGCCCTGCGTTCGGCGGCGCTGTCCAGGTCCTGGCGCTCGTAGTCAGTTCCGGTGGCACCGCCGACGGTGGTGTCGTTGATCCGTTCCTGGCCCTCCGGCCCCATGCCGCCCCAGTTCTCGCCGCCGTCGCCTTCGGTGTGCAGCCGGTGCTGTTCGGCCACCAGGCGCTGCTTGAAGGCGTCGGGGTCGTCCTGCTGCCCGTCGGGACCGCCGGTGAGCTCGAGCGCGTACAGGGGGTCGACCATGGCCCGGGACGTGACGGTGGACGAGGCCACGCAGGTGCCCTCGGAGCCGTCGCCGCCCTGGACCCACCGCTGGCCCTGGAACTCGACGTAGTCCTTGTTGTTGTTCGAGCCGTCCGGCGCCACGCCCTCGTCGTTCATGCTGTCCGAGGCGGTGACCACCGGAGTGAGGTGCCGGCGCAGCCAGTCGGGGTCCTTCCCGTGGATCTTGTCCTGGAACTCCCCGATCTCGGCGACGCTGTGGCCGGCGGCCAGGGCCTTCATCAGGTAGGCCCGCTCCTGCGGGGTGTCCGCCTTCGCCAGCATCCGCTCCATGGCGGTCTCATCACCGAGACTCAGCTGGTCCATGCGCGTCGACGCGCGCGCCAGGTCTCCGGCCGTGAGGATCTCGTTCAACTCGGTGTCGGCACCCGCCACGCCGGTGTCGGCAAGCATCAGCTTGTCGACGGCGGTGAGTTCGCTGGTTTCCATCTTCCCGGCCCGTGCCTCGGCGGCCCACTTGTTCAGGTCCCGGGCCGCAACGCGGGTGGCCTCCTGCGCGTCGGAGACGGCGTCATGCATCAGGTCGACCGCGTAGGAGCCGAAGTGGGCGGCGTTCTTCCGGTCCCACTCCTCCTCGTCGTTCTCGTGCAGGTCGTCGAAGAAACCGTCCTTGCCGCCGAGCGTCTTCCGCTGCTCCAGCAACTGTCCGCGCCCCTGCTCGTCCTTGCGCTGCGCGGCACCGATCGCGTCGGCCAGTGTCAGCAGCACCGACGCGCCCTCCTGGAACGCCTCGCTCATCTGGTTCGCCGCCCGCCCGGCGGCGTTCACCACGTCGGAGGCGAGAACGCTCGTGTCGCCGACCCACACCTCCGGAAGACCCTTGCGGCCCACCCGGTCGACCTGCTCGAAGACACCGCCGACCGGGTCGACCTGGCCGCGGTAGAGCCTTGCCAGGCCCTCCAGCATGCCCGGATCGCCGCCCGGTGCCGGCACCGAGAGTGCGTCGTCGATCAGGGCGAGGATCTCGTTCTTGCTCCCGGCACCGAGCATCTGCTTGGACAGCCCGGCGAGCCATGCGATGCGGAAGGAAGGGGAGTCGAGGGGAGAGAAGAAGGACACCGGCCCGCGCCTCAGTAGCTCGACAGGACCGAAGTACGCCCGGCCCGCGTCGATGTGTCGGTGCGGCTGCTCGTGCCGCTGATGGTGACGCTGTCCACATGCGTCTCCACGAGGCCGTCGGTGCCGCGGTAGGTCTTCTTGGCCAACTGCACCTTGCCACCGAGCTCGTGCAACGCCGATGCCAGTGTCTTGGCCTCCGCCTCCCAAGCCTTGACGAACGCGTTCAGCGCCGACGCGGCGTCATCGCCGCCGACATCGCCGTACGAGTACGTGGTGCGGGACTTGACTGCCGAACTGACGCCGTCCATGTCCCTGCCTGCGTTGTCGAGTTGCTGGGCCGGGCCGGTCATACCTGCCTTGACCTGGTAGCCGTCCGAGCCCACCGCGCCTCCCCCATATGCATTCCGTCGTGGCCGCGGGCAGGCTGACACCCGCTGCACATGCAAACGATCATACTTCTTCCGTCACACACACCTTCTTCGCATCACCCGCCCACGGCACGCCTGCCGCGCCGGCATCCTGGAGCAGGCCACCGTGGACGTGCTGCGCGCCGCGGGCGCCGGCGCACGGCTCGACCGGGAAGGGCTGGTCCACGACGGCATAGAACTGCGCTTCGACGGCCGCGCCCACCGCGTCGACTCCCCCTCCCTCACAGGCGGGCGCAGAGTGACGGTCTACGCCCAGACCGAGGTCGTGAAGGACCTGATCGCCCTCCAGCTCGCCGACGGCGGACCGCTGCTCTTCGACGCCGAGGTCCACGCGGTGGAGGGCGCCGACACCGACCGGCCGCTCGTCCGCTACACCCATGACGGCCGCGAGCAGACGCTGACCTGCAACTACGTCGTCGGCTGCGACGGCTTTCACGGCGTCGCACGGGAAGCCGTCCCGGACGGCGTGCGCACCACGTACGAGCGGACCTATCCGTACTCCTGGCTCGGCATCCTCGCCGACGCACCGCCGGTGTACGACGAACTGATCTACGCCCACTCCGAGCGCGGCTTCGCTCTGGCCAGCATGCGCTCCGAGTCGGTGAGCCGCCTGTATCTCCAGGTCCCCAACGGAACCGACCCCGCCTACTGGCCGGACGAACGTGTCTGGGACGAGCTGGACGCCCGCCTCGCCCTTCGCGCAGAGCCCGGCCGGCGGCTGAAGCGCGGACCCGTCACCCAGAAGTCGGTGCTGCCGATGCGCAATTCCGTCACCGAGCCGATGCGCCACGGCCGGGTCTTCCTCGCCGGCGACGCCGCGCACATCGTGCCGCCCACCGGCGCCAAGGGCCTCAATCTCGCCGCCGCCGACGTCACGGTCCTGGCCCGTGCCTTCGCACACCTCAAGCGCACCGGCTCGGCCGAACTGCTCGACGCGTACTCCGGCACCTGCCTGCGCCGGGTGTGGCGGGCCGAGCACTTCTCGTACTTCATGACCACCACCCTGCACACCGATCCGGCCCAGCCCCCTTCGGCACCAGGCTCCAGCTCTCCCAGCTGGAGCGGATCGCGACGTCACCGCACGCCGCCGCCGAACTGGCGGAGAACTACACGGGACTGCCGCTCCCACCGGTCGTCTGACAGGCGTACGACACGGCCGGCCCGCCGGGGAGATCCCCGGCGGGCCGTGGTCTTCCGCGCTCTCGTTCCCGGCAGGCGAGGCCGCCTTCCTCCTGTCGCCGGCATGCGGAGCCTCGTATGCCCGAACCCGCTTCCCTCACCCCGCCCGCCGTCGTGGACGCCGGTACGCCGGATGTCGCACCCCCTTCCGGCGCGGCGCACCGGCTGCGCCTGACGTTGCCGAGAGCGCACCGCAGACGTAACCGGACGTTTCGGACCCGCTGCCACGCAGGCCGGAGGCCGTCCACGGCCCCGGTCCGCCTCCCCGCTTCCGTGGGCGGCCGGACGCCGGAACGGCCGTACACTCGCAGCATGGGTCGCACGAGTTCTACGAGGCAGTGCCTGCGCCAGGCCGCCTCGGAAGTGCGTCCGGACATCGCCCACCCGGCCACCGCCGCCGGCGTAGAGGCGCCCCGTACCCGCCGTGTCGCGCTGCACGGCCACGGTTAGCGATCCTCTCTCCCCCGGCGCGTCGCTCTCCACGCCGTAGGCCGGGCTTCTCCCCGGCCGAGCCCGCCTCGCCCTGCTGACGGCCGGGCGGTCTCCGCCCTGCTCCACGTCACCACAGCAGCCTCCGGCACTCGCCGGCGCTGCAGCCTGGCTACGGCCGCACCATCGGGCCGTGCCACCTCGAAGGGATCATTGTGAAGCTGAGCGAGTTGTTGGCCGGCCAGGAGCACCACGTACTCGAGGGTGACCCGAGCAGAACAGCGATCACCGCGGGAACCACATTCGACGTGGACCGGGTGACGCCGGGCTGCCTGTTCATCGCCGTGCCAGGACACCGGAAGGGCGGGCACGGCTCCGTGGCGCCCGCGCTCGCCCGCGGGGCGGCCGCCGTACTCGTCGACGGCACGGACCCGGCGCTGTCGCTGACGGTGTGGCCACCCGGCACCTGTGCCGTGCGGGTGCCGGACGTCCGGAAGGCGGCCGCGATCGTGGCCTCCCGCTACTTCGGCGAGCCGGGGCGGCAGATGGACATGGTGGCGATCACCGGCACCAACGGCAAGACGTCGGTCTCGTACATGATCGAGTCCGCCCTGCGGATCTCCGAGGGCGCGAAGTCGGGGGTCATCGGGACGGCCGGCAGCCGGATCGGCGACGAGCTGATCCCGATGCCGCAGTCGGGGCTGAGCACCCCGGAGTCACCGGACATGCAGTATCTGCTGGGGTGCATGCGCGACCGCGGGGTCGGCAGTGTGGTGCTGGAGGCCACCTCGATGGGCTTGCTGACGCACCGGGTGGACCGTACGTTCATCGACGTCGGGGTGTTCACCAACCTGACGCAGGACCACCTCGACGACCACGGCACGATGGCGAACTACCGGGACGCCAAGCTCCGCCTCTTCCAGGGGCTGTGCCGGCGGGCGGTGGTCAACGCCGACGACCCGGTGGGCGCCGGGATCGTCGCGATGATGCCGGATGCGGTGACCACGTACGCCCTGGACGCGCCGGCGGACTACCGGGCGACCGACCTCGTCGTCAGCTCGTCGGGCACCCGGTTCACGCTCCACCACGGCGGACGCACGTATCCGGCGTCGATCCCGATCCCGGGCCGGTTCTCGGTGGCCAACGCGCTCGCCACCCTGGCCGCCTGCCATGTCCTCGGACACGACCTGGGCGCCCTGGTCGCCGCACTCGACCGGATGCCGCCGGTCCCCGGCCGGTTCGAGCGCTTCCAGACGCCGGGCGGTGCGTCCGTGATCGTGGACTACGCCCATTCCCCGGACTCCCTGGACAAGGTCCTGGCCACCATCCGCGGCTACGCGCGGGGCCGGGTGATCACCGTCTTCGGCTGCGGCGGCGACCGGGACACGACGAAGCGGGCCGACATGGGGCGGATCGCCGGAACCCACTCCGACCTGTGCGTCCTCACCTCGGACAACCCGCGCAACGAGGACCCGCAGGCCATCCTGGACCAGATCGCCCCGGGCCTCGCTGCGACCGGCACCCCGTTCGAGCGGATCGCCGACCGCCGTGAGGCCATCTCGTTCGCCGTGTCCGCGGCGGGCCCGGAGGACACCGTCCTGATCGCCGGCAAGGGCAGCGAGCCGCACCAGATCGTCGGCGAGGAGCTGCTGCCCTTCAGCGACATGGCCACCGTGCGTGAGCTCGCCCTGGAACAGCCGGCCGTCGTCCGCTCCCGCGCCGCCCGGTCCGCCGCTTCTTCCGCAGCAGGCCGCTGACGCGAGGGCACATCCCCGTCAGACGCGGGGATGTGTCTCGTACATCCGGACAGCCACCAGCAGGCCGGACGCGGCAGTGAGGGCGGCGACGGCCCAGACGGCGGTGGTCAGGCTGTAGACGTCGGCGAGGACTCCGGCGAAGAGGGCGCCGACGGCGAAGCCGCCGTCGCGCCAGAGCCGGTAGACGCCGACGGCTCGGGCACGCCAGGCGGGGTGGGCGACGTCGCCGATGACGGCGAGCAGGGTCGGGTAGACCAGGGCGGTGCCGACGCCCAGCAGGATCTGGGCGGTGGCCCAGACGCCGAAGGTGGTGCCGGCGGCGACGAGGGCGATGGCGGCGGCCTGGACCAGCATCCCGGCGGTGATCAGGTGCTTGCGGCCGACGCGGTCGGACCACCAGCCGGTGAGCATCTGGCCGGCGCCCCAGACGGCGGGGTACAGGGCGGCGAGGACGCCGATCTGGGCGACGGACAGTCCGTGGGCGGCGAAGAGCAGCGGGAAGATGCCCCAGGCGAGGGCGTCGTTGAGGTTGTTGACCAGGCCGGCCTGGCTGGCGGCGGACAGGGCCTTGTCACGGAGGCTGGTGAGGCGGGCGATCTGGCCGGTGGTCAGTTGCCCGTCGTGCTCGCTGCCCGCAGCGCTCACGTGGCGGGCCGCTTCGAAACGGGCGTGGTCGCGGGTCTCGCGGACCACGAGGGTGGACAGTCCCAGGGCCAGTACGACGTAGGCGGCGCCGAGCAGGAACGGCTCGGGGCGCAGCCCGGCGTGTTCGGCGATGGCGCCGGTGGCCATGGCGGTGGCGGCGACGGCGACGTACCCGGCGGCCTCGTTGAAGCCCATGGCCAGGCCGCGGCGCTCCGGGCCCGCCAGGTCGATCTTCATGATGACGGTGGTGGACCAGGTCAGGCCCTGGTTGACGCCGAGCAGGATATTGGCGGCGATGATCCAGCCCCAGGTCGGGCCCCAGGCGAGCATGGCGGGCACCGGCAGGGCGATGAGCCATCCGGCGATCAGGACGGGTTTGCGGCCGTAGCGGTCGGACCAGGTGCCGGCGAAGAAGTTGGTGACGGCCTTGGTGGCGCCGAAGGCCAGGATGTAGGTCATGGCCGCGGTGTACGCGGACAGGTGGAAGACGTCGTCGGCCAGCAGCGGCAGGACGGTGCGTTCCTGGCCGAGCATGCCGCCCACGAGGGCGTTGATCAGGACGAGCAGGCTGAACTGGGCGAGGTTGGCCCGTAGTCCGAGGCGTATCGCGGGGCCCGTCCCGGCGCCGGTGCGCATGGTCACGCGGTCTCCTCCAGGGGGCGGCCGGTGGCCCTGGCCCAGTCGGCCGGTCCGCCGTCGAGGACGGCGAGGTTCTCGTGGCCGGCGCGCCGGAGGAGGCTGGCGGCGGTCATGGCGCGTTCGCCGTGGCCGCAGGCGACGACGGCGCCCCGGGGCGCTTCGCCGGAACGGGCGGTGAGGTCGCCGAGTTCGATGTGGACGGCGCCGGGGATGTGGCCGGCGGTGTGTTCCGTGCGCTGGCGGATGTCGAGGACGGGGCGCTCGGCGATCCGGTCGGCGGTGAGGAGCTCGATGCGTTCCTGCTCTCCGCCTCCCCCGGTCCAGGAGTCCATGCCGCCGTCGAGGTGTCCCGCCAGCCGCTCGTGGCCGATCTTCAGCGCCTGCCACGTGAGTTCGGCGAGGTCCTGGTCCGGGGCGGCGACGAAGACGAGGGGCGTGTCGTCGGGCAGCAGCCAGCCCAGCCAGGTGGCGAACTGGTCCCGCAGCGGGATGGAGAGGGCTCCGGGGATGTGGCCCCCGGCGAAGTCGGCGACGGGGCGTACGTCGACGAGCTGAGCGCCCTCGCCGAGCAGGTGGCGCACCCGGTCCGGGGAGAGCGCCGGAAGCACGGGGGCGCGGCGGAGAACGGCGGGCCCGCGCCGGTTCGCCTCGCTCAGCCGGTCGAAGTACGCGGGGTAGGTGCCGAGGCTGCCGAGCAGCCGCCGTACGAAGGTGTCCTCGTCGGGTGCGGCGAGCAGTGGGTTGCTCCGCTTCTGCGCGGCGACGGTGGTGGTGCGCTCGGCGCCCGGTGGCGCGGAGCAGAAGGACCCGGCGCCGTGTGTCGGCCACACCGCGGTCGCGTCCGGCAGTGCGGCCAGGCGCCGCAGCGAGCGGTACTGCGCGCGGGCCAGTTCCTCCGCGCGGTCGGCGCCGAGCAGGTCCGTACGGGCGGCGGAGCCGACGATCAGTGAGCCGCCGGTGAAGACGCCGAGTTCGCGGGTGCCGTCCAGGAGCAGGAAGGAGAGGTGCTCGTCGGTGTGGCCGGGGGTGGCCAGCGCGCGCAGCGTCAGGCCGCCGAGGTCGATCTCGTCCCCGTCGGCGAGTGCGGTGTGCGGGAAGGCGCGGTTCCCGGTGGCGGAGGCGAGTACGGCGGCGCCGTCGTCGGCGGCCAGCTGCACCGCGCCGGAGAGGAAGTCGGCGTGCAGATGGGTGTCGGCGGCGAAGGCGACCGTGAGGCCGCGCCGGCCGGCGGCCGCGCGCAGAGCCCGCAGATCACGGCTCGCGTCCACGGCGAGGGCACGTCCGTCGCCCAGGTCGACGAGGTAGGCGCTGTTGCCCAGCCCCTCGTCGACGAGCGGGATCAAGTGGTCGTCGGCGAAGCCCATCGGGTCCTCCAGGTGTCGCGGAAGGTGGGGTCGCCGCAGCGGCCACCCTTGGTTACAATATTCCATGGAATGATGGAGGATGCCATGGGAGACCCCGCACGCAAGGCCGCGCTCTACGACGCGTTCGCACAGACCGGCAAGGCGCTCAGCAGCGGAAAGCGCCTGGAGCTGCTCGATCTGCTGGCGCAGGGCGAGCGCACCGTCGACGCGCTCGCCAGGGCCGCGGGGCTGAACCTGACCACCGCCTCCGCCCATCTGCAGACGCTGAAGCAGGCCGGACTCGTGGCCACCCGCCGCGACGGCGTGCGCATCCACTACCGGCTGGCCGGCGACGACGTGGCCGCCCTCTACGCCCTGCTGCGCCAGGTCGCCCAGACGCACCAGGCGACTGTCGAGCCCGCCCGCACCGCCTACCTCGGCGCGGATGACGCCGAGGCGGTGGACCGCGACGCGCTGGTGGCGCGCGCCCGTGAGGGCGGGATCGTCCTCCTCGACGTCCGCCCGGCCGAGGAGTACGCCGCCGGGCACATCCCCGGCGCGATCTCCATTCCCGTCGACGAACTCGCGGACCGCATCGCCGAGTTGCCCGCCGACGCCGAGGTGGTCGCGTACTGCCGGGGGGCGTACTGCGTCCTCGCCCACGACGCCGTGCGCCTGCTCGGCGCCCGGGGCCGCAAGGCCGTCCGGCTGACCGACGGGATGCTGGAGTGGCGGCTGGCCGACCTGCCCGTGGACAGCGGGGCCGCGGCGTGACCCCGGCGCTCGACGGCGGCCCACGCTCCGTCCGCCTCGACCACCACGCCACCGGCCCGGTCGCCACGCGGCTCTCCCCCGGCCCCTGACCACCGCCGAGGGCGTCGACCGGACCGTCGGACCGGGCCCGGCGCTTGTCCGGCCGGCAAGCGCCGGGCTCGCCGGTCGAGCGGGCAGGCCGGCGGCCGCGGAGCAGGACGACGTACGGCTGGCGGTCCTTGGCCCTGGTGGAGGTCACATGTCGGTGCTGGAGACGCGCTGGACGGCGAGGAGGGCGACGTCGTCGATGCGCTCGGGGGCGTCGCGCCGGGCGAGGAAGTCCACCAGTTGCCCGAGGTCGAGCCCGTCCTCGCTCGCTGCCGCCCAGCGGTGGATGTCGTCGATCATCTCGCGCACGCAGACGTCGATGTCGGCGTTCCGGCGCTCCACCAGCCCGTCGGTGAACAGCACCAGCGCCTCGTCGCCTGCCATACCGGTCGTGGTCGTCGGGAACACGGCCGCGGGGTCGACGCCGAGGGGCGGGCCGCCCGCCAGGACGACCTCGCTGACGGCTCCGCGGTGGATGCGCAAGGGGTGGAGGTGTCCCGCCCGGCCGCCCTTCAGCTCGCCGCCCTGCGGGTCGAGGACCAGATAGGTGCAGGTGGCGAAGCGGTCGGTGTCGAGGTCGCAGAGGACCCGGTTGACCTGCCCGAGGAGGGCGCCGGGCGGCAGCCCCGCCTCCGCGCACGCCCGCAGGGCGACGCGCAGCTGCCCCATGACGGCGGAGGCGTGGGCGTCGTGACCCTGGACGTCGCCGATGACGAGGGCCGCCGTTCCGTCCCTGAGCGAGAGGATGTCGTACCAGTCGCCCCCGATGTGCATGCCCTGTGTGCCGGGCAGATAGCGGGAGTGCACGGTGAGTGAGTCCAGCGCCGGTAGGTGCCTCGGCAGCATGGCCTCCTGGAGGTCGGTGGCACGCTGGTGCTCCGTGTCGAACAGCCGGGCGCGTTCCAGGCTCTGGGTGAGGATGACGGCGACGGCGGTGTAGAAGGTCCGCTCGCCGGCGTCGAACTTCCGCGGCCGGGCGAAGGCGATGAGGCAGGCGCCGGTGACCTGGTCCACGGACCCCAGGGACAGCACCACCCATGAGCGCGGCGGTACGTCGCCGGTGGCTGCGAGTTCGGCGAGCTCCGGGCCGGTGTGCCGGCTGAGGTCCTCGATGAACAGCGCCTGCTCCTGCCTGGCGGCCAGGGCCATGACGGTGTGCGCGGGCCCGCGCAGGTGGGACAGCGCCGTGGGGATGGCGGTCTCGCCGACGATCGTCAGCCGGCCGGCTTCCTCGATGCCGAGGAGCAGGTTCTCGGCGCCGAGCGCCGGCCGGGCGAGCTGCGTCATGACGCGGGTGACGTCCCGCACGGTGACGGCCTGCGAGAGCGCTCGGGTGAGCGTGAAGAGGAACGAGTCGCGTGAGCTGTCCGCCGACACCGAACCGCGCGGCGACCGGTCGGTTCCGTCGCCGGTCTCCATGACCAGGCCGACCGCGCGGGTGGGCCGGCCCTGGTCATCCATGATCACGCGGCCGAATTCGGTCACGGCGTGCACGCTGCCGTCGGGGTGCAGAATGCGGTAGCCGAGGTGGTACCGCCCGGCGTCCTCCGCCGCGCCGTGCGCGGGGGCGCTGACCGCCTCCTCCGTCACGCGGGCGATGGCCGCCTGCAGAACCGGCACGTCGTCCGGGTGCAGCAGGGCGAAGAACGTGTCGCCCGCGCCGTCGAACGTGGCGGGATCCACCCCGTAGATGGCGCAGGTCCGTTCGTCCCAGTACACGTTGTCGGCCATGAAGTCCCAGGCGAAGACGCCGGCCCGGGCCGCTTCGGCGGCCTCGCCGAGCGTCGCGTCGCAGCTGTGCGCGGCGAGCACATGGGCGCAGCACTCCGCGACCAGGTCGAGGACTTCCGGGTGCTCGTGGCAGACGCCGTCCGCGCCGCCGCCTTCGAGGGACACGACCAGGACGCCCCGGACCTGCCCGTCCGAGGACAGCGGCAGCGCATGCGTCCGGGGGCCCGCGCCGTCCGGCTGCGTACGGCGTCCGGTGCGCAGGACCTCACGGGCGGTGGCGTCGAGCGCGCGGTCGCTGTCGGCGTCGCCGGAGCCGTCCGCCGGGGCGGGCCGGCGGTGGAGGCCCGTCCGGTCCTGCACGTACAGGAAGGTCCGGCCGGCCGGGAGGGCGCCGGCACTGTCGTCCGCGAGCGTCAGTGCCTCGAGCAGCGCCTGCGGATCACGGCAGCGCAGTACCCGCGCGAGCAGGTTCCGGAGCCCCGCGGGTTCGACCATGGCCGCGCCATACCTTCCAGTGACCGAGCAAAGCCGGATGAATTGCCCTTATCGCATGAACTGTCCTCAATGGTAGGAACAGGATGCGACATCCTCTCCCGCTGGGACGAAGCGCCTCGTCGCGCGCCCGCCCGGGGGAGCGCACCGGGCGGCGGGCGCCGCCCCGTGCGAGGAGGTCCGATACTGGTCGTGTGAGTGATTCGCACATCAAGCCTCACCTGCGATGCCTCCATGGCAGCGGCTCCGATCTCGGCCACGCGGTGGCGGAGCGGTCGCTGGAGCGGGCGGCGGGGAAGTCGGACGTCGCGCCGCTTCCGCTGGGCCCGCCGGTTCACGTGCTGGTGGTCCATACGGGCGGATCGTCGAATCTGCGCTGGTCCGCGGACGGCACGGCGCGCCGCGAGCGTTTCCACGCGGGGCAGGCGCTGGTCAATCCGGCCGGATGGGCGTCGCGGCCCCGCTGGCAGGACGACGTGGAGCTGCTGCTGCTCGGCATCGACCCTGTGTGGCTGGAGAAACTGGCCGCGGAGGGCGGGGCGACGGGCCCGGTCGAGCTGGTGCCGCGGTTCCACTTCACCGATCCGCTGCTGAAGATGCTGCTGGAGCGACTGGTGGCCGAGTACGCCCGTCCGGGCCCGGCGGACGCGCTGTACGCACAGTCGCTGGTACAGGCCGCGGCCGCGGTGGTACTGCGGGTGGCGGGCGAGGGCGGCGCCGTGGCGCGCCGGGAGGGCGGACTGCCGCCGCGCCGTCTGACCGAGGTCGTGGACTTCATCCACGCGAACCTCTCCCAGCGGGTCACGCTGGCGGATCTGGCGAGCGTGGCGGGGGTGAGCGAGTCGCACTTCACCCGCGTCTTCAGGGCGTCGACCGGGGAGTCCCCGCACCGGTACATGATGCAGCGGCGCCTGGAGCACGCGCGGCGTGAGCTGGTGCTCTCCAGCCGTCCGATCGCGGAGATCGCGACGGAGGCGGGGTTCGCCGACCAGAGCCACCTGACACGGATGATGCGGCGCCACGAGGGGGCCACGCCGCAGGCGCTGCGGGACGGAAACGGCGGCCGCTGACGGGCGGCGCCCGAAGTCGTGAGCGTTCTGTTCCACCGGTGATCGGATCGTTCAAGATACGCGCCCGTTGTGGCGGCGATTCTGTGGGACACGGCACTGCTCCCGGTGCAGACCGCCGGCCGGTGCCGTCCCTCGTTCGCCACATCGCAAGGAGGCCGTCATGGTCGACACTCCGGACAAGACACTCACCGGCAAGGCCGCCTTCGTCGGCGGCGCGTCCCGCAACCTCGGCGGGCTGATCAGCACCACCCTCGGCGCGAAGGGCGCCCTGGTCGCGGTGCACTACAACAGCGACTCCTCACGGGCCAAGGCCGAGGACGTCGTCGCGCAGATCAACGCCGGCCCGGGCGAGGCGTTCGCGATCCAGGGCGATCTGACGAAGGCCGCCGAGGTGGAGCGGGTCTTCGACGAGGTCCTGAACCGGTTCGGCAAACTGGACTTCAGTGTCAACACCGCCGGCATGGTGCTGAAGAAGCCGCTGACCGAGATCACCGAGGAGGAGTACGACCGTATGTTCGCGGTCAACTCCAAGGCCGCGTTCTTCGTCATGCGGGAGGCCGCACGCCGCATCGAGGACGGCGGGAAGATCATCACGATCGTGACGTCGCTGCTCGCCGCCTACACGGGGCTGTACTCGTCCTACGCGGGCAGCAAGGCGCCGGTCGAGCACTTCACCCGCGCCCTGTCGAAGGAGCTGTTCGACCGGAACGTCTCGGTCAACAACATCGCCCCCGGGCCGATGGACACCTCGTTCTTCTACCCGGCGGAGGACGACGACTCGGTCGCGTACCACAAGTCGTCCGCGATGAACGGCGATCTGACCAAGATCGAAGATATCGTTCCGTGGGTGACGCACTTGCTGACGGACGGCTGGTGGGCCAACGGCCAGACCCTCTTCCTCAACGGCGGATACACCACCCGCTGACCGGATCCGGCCGTGCCCGCGCCGCCGCCGGTCCGTCGCCCGGCCGGTCCCCCTCGTACCGATCTGATCGAAGGCCACCGTGACAGCCCAGCTCAACGACCCGGCCGTGGCCGCGTTCGTCGACGCCGTCAACGCCGGCGACAAGGACGCGTTCTTCGCGGCGCTCACCCCGGACGCCACCATGGCGGACGACGGTACCGAACGCGACCTGCGCGACTGGACCGAGAAGGAGATCTTCTCCTCGGACGGGCGCATGGACGTCGAGGACGTCTCGCCCGACGGGCGCACCCTGACCGCCGTCTACACCAACTCGACCTGGGGCTCCATGCGCACGCGCTGGACGTTCACCGTCTCCGGGGGCAGGATCAGCCGCTTCGAGACCGGCCAGGCGTGAACAGCCCGCCGCCCCAGCGCCCCTCCCCCGCTCGTCAACGCACCGCAGGGATCGCCCGCCCATGAGCCAGACACCCTCCATCGCCGGCGCCTGGCACCGGCCGATGGTCGCTCGCCCCTCCGACGAGAAGCACCGCAGCGCGACGGCGCTGGAGCTCTTCTTCGACCTGTGCTTCGTCGTCGCCGTCGCCCAGGCGGCCGCGGCGTTCGAACACGAGCTGGCCGAAGGGCACATCGGCCACGGGGTGCTCGGATACGCCCTGGTGTTCTTCGCGATCTGGTGGGCCTGGATGAACTTCACCTGGTTCGCCTCCGCGTACGACACCGACGACGTCCCTTACCGGCTGCTCACCCTGGTCCAGATCACCGGCGCGCTGATCATGGCCGCCGGCGCGGCCGAGGCCCTCCAGCACCAGGACTTCACCGTCATCACATGGGGCTATGTGGTCATGCGCCTCGCGATGGTCACCCAGTGGCTGCGCGCCGCCCACGCCGACCCCGAACGCCGCACCAGCTGCCTGCGTTACGCGGTGGGGATCTTCGTCGTCCAGATCGGCTGGGTCGCACGCCTGTTCCTCCCGGACGACGGCGGCCTGGTCTCGTTCGCGATCCTGCTCGTGGCCGAACTGTCCGTTCCCGTCTGGGCGGAGCGCGCGGCGATCACCACGTGGCATCCGCACCACATCGCCGAACGCTACGGCCTGTTCACCATCATCGTCCTCGGCGAATCGATCACGGCGGCCACGCTGGCCGTCCGTACCGCCCTCGACGACGACGCCGTGCTCGGAGACATCGCCACCCTCGTCGTCGGCGGCATCCTCACCGTCTTCTCCCTGTGGTGGCTCTACTTCGCGCAGAACGCACCGCGCAGGCTCACCGGTCTGAACGCCGCCCTGCTGTGGGGCTACGGGCACTACGCCGTCTTCGCCTCCGCGGCCGCCGTCGGCGCCGGACTCGCGCTCAACGTCGCCCACGCCACCGGCCACGGCCACCTCACCGACCACGCCGTCGCGGCCGCCTACACGATCCCCGTCGCCGTCTTCATCACCGTCGTCTGGCTTCTGCACCACCGGTCCTCCGAGGTGCGCGGCGCGAACGACATCATCCACCCGCTGTCCGTCGTCGCGGTCCTGGCGGCGACCTTCGCCCCCGTCCCCGTACTCGTCACCGGAATCGTCGCGACGCTCCTCATCGCCGCGACCCTCGTCGTGGGCGCCCGCGCCGCGGCGGCGGCGCGGCGCGCCTGAGAGGGCGGCGGTCACGGGCGTCGCGCGACGAACACGAACTCCCGGCCCGGGCGGTCGGGTGCGTCGCGCACGTCCTCGACCACATAGCCGTGCCCGGCCAGGTCTTTCTCGACCTCCGCCCGCTCACGGAAGCGCAACGTCGAGTCGGACGTCAGTACCCGGCCGTCCGCGGCGAACACATAGGTCCACCGGAACGACACCAGCGGCCCGCTCACCTCCGTGAGCCGAACCCAGCTCTCGACTGCGCCGACGCCCGGAATCTCCGTCACGGCGTGGGAACTCTCGCGGTTCCACTCCTCCCAGGCGCGCCTCGCCGGATCCCGGGTTTCGAACACCAGTCGCCCGCCGGCCCGCAGCGCTTGCCGGGCCCCCCGCAACGTCCTCTGCCACGTCCCCGGATCGACGACGGCCTGGGCGACGTTCGCCGTCATGGTCGCAAGATCGACGCACAAGGGCGGCAGGGCCGTCGCGTCACCGTGGATCCAGCGGACTCGCTCGCTGCCCGGTTTGGCCCGGGCGACATCGATGGACGCCTGGGCGGGGTCGACGCCGACGACCTCGATTCCGCGATCGGCCAGCAGGAGGCCGAACACCCCTGTCCCACAGCCGATGTCCAGCACGCGACCCGCCCCGAACTCTTCCGTCATCCGGAGATAGACGTCGAGATCGCTGCGATCGGGGTCGAGCCGGTCATAGATCGCGGCGAGCCGGGGATACCCGAAGCACTCGTCAGTCATGCTCCCGAACGTATCCGGCGCCGAACCCGGGCCGATTGGACCGGATCGCTCCCGCGGGGCGCGGTCGTCGCTGATGATGTCCGTGTGGCCAACCGCATCAGCGCTCTGATCTCAGCCTTCGGCGTGCTTTGCAGCACGTTCCTGCTCGTCATTGCCGTTGACGAGTACCGCTCCGGGGCATCGGCTCGCTGGATCGTGGCCGGAATCGCACTCTTCGTCAGCGCGGTGTACGCGCTCGTACGCGACGTGCGGCGGCTCGGCGCCGGGCCACCGGCCTGATACGAACGGGACCGGGTTCCGACCGGCCCCGCCGGTCAGGGACCGAATCGGCCGGCGACCGACGCGCAGTGGGCACGCGTCGAGCCGCCACTGCCCCACGGGTGGACGGCGTCAGGCCGGGGAGAAGGTGACGTCGACGGACCGCTCGCGCAGCCTCTCAGCCGAGCGGCGCCGTGCCCGGTCAGCAGGGCCTGCCGAACTCTTCGGGAGCAGGGCCGGTGTCCGTCTCGCACCATGCGTTCGGGCAGGCCCGGAGGGACGGGTTTCGAATCGAACGGGGAAGCGGGAAGATCTCCGCATGGTGATCACCGCACGTGCCCTCAACCGCTCCACGCTCGCCCGGCAGTTGCTGCTCGGGCGGGAGTCACTCGGGGTTCTGGAGGGGATCCGGCGGGTGGTGGCGCTGCAGGCGCAGCAGCCCGCGTCGCCGTATGTCGCGCTGTGGAACCGGATCGGCGGTTTCGATCCGGCCGGTCTCGACGCGGCCACGAGCGGGCACCAGGCGGTCAAGTCGACGCTGATGCGGCTCACGTTGCACATGGTCCACGCCGAGGACTACCGGGCTTTCCGTGAGGCCATGGAGCCGACGCTGCGCTCGTCCAGGCTGGGTGACGCCCGGTTCACGGCGTCCGGGCTCACCGCGGCCGACGCCGACGTGCTGGTCCCGGATCTGATGAAGTACGCCGACCGGCCGCGGACCGTGGCCGAGTTGCGGGGGCGGCTCGAGGAGTTGCGGGGCGCGCCGGTGGAGGCGGCGGCGTGGCGGATGCTGCGTCAGTACGCGCCGCTGTGGCACGCGCCCGTCGGCGGTCCCTGGTCGTTCGACAGCAGCCAGTCGTACATCGCGGCGGGCGCGCAGCCGGAACTGGCGGACCCCGACGCCGCCGCCGGTGGTCTGCGGACGCTGATCCGCCGCTGTCTGGAGGGGTTCGGGCCGGCTTCGGTGGCGGACATGGCTCAGTTCACGGGGGCCCAGCGGGTCCGCGTCAGAGCGGCGGTCCAGGCGCTCGGCGACGGGCTGGAGCAGTTGCCCGGGCCGGGCGGCACGGTGCTGTACGACATCCCCGGCGCACCCCGGCCCGCGGAGGACACGCCCGCGCCGCCCCGGCTCATGGCCATGTGGGACAGCATCCTGCTCGCCTACGCCGACCGGGGCCGCGTGATACCGCCCGACTACCGCAGGCATGTGATCCGGGTGAACGGCGACGTACTGCCCACGCTGCTGGTCGACGGGTACGTCGCCGGCGCCTGGCGGCCCGTCGACGGAGGGATCGAGGCGACCGCTTTCCACGCTCTGCCGGAGCACGCCTGGGAGGGCCTGGCGGCCGAGGCGCGGGCGCTCGTCGCCTTCCTCGCCGACCGCGACCCCGCGGTCTACCGCCGCTACGACCACTGGTGGGCCAAGGGGCTGCCGGCCGCCGAGACCCGCCTGCTCGCCGCCGGCCGACCCGCGGGGCCACGGTTCGGGACCGCCCGTGCGTGACGGTGCGCCGACGCGCGCCGCCTTCGTGGGTCAGGCCGTCACCGAGGGCACGACCCGTACGCCGAAGCCGTAGTCGCCGAGGGCGCCGGCGATGCCGATGAAGAGGAGGCTGTAGTGCTCCTGACCCCGGGCCGTGGCGATGCCGCCGAGGTCGAGCAGGGACGACTCGGACCAGCCCAGGTCGTTCAGCAGGGCGCGGACCGTGCGCTTGGCGTCGGTGTCGTCGCCGGAGAGGAAGAGGGTGCTCGGGCCCTCGACCGAGTCGGGCGCGACCATGAGGCGGGCGTCGACGGTGCAGAGCGTCTTGACGACCCGGGTGTCGGGGAACGTCCGCTGGATCTCCTCCCCGAGGCTCTCCACCAGGTGGGAGAGCATTCCGTCCTCCGTGAAGCCGACCGCCACGTCGAGCAGCACCTTCGCGGCGAGGGCCGGCGCGCCGACCTCGGTGAGCAGCGGCACGGACGCCGTGCCCGGCGTCGCGTTCACCACCACGTCCGAGGCGGCGACGGCGGTGGCCACGTCCACCACCGGGACGCCCCTTGCGGCGGCCGGTTCCGTGCCGTCCGGCCGCCGTGACCCGAGGACGACGTCATGGCCGGCCGCGGCCCAGCCGGCGGCCAGTGCCTGTCCTACATTTCCCGTTCCAAGAATTCCGATCTTCATACGGTCGACGTTAAGGCGGACGGGCCAGCCGTCGCGTCCGGCCGAAGTCCCCCTCGCCGTACCCCATCGGTCCTACAACTTCCGCCGGGGCGCCGGTGCTTCACGTCTGACGGGCGTCGCGCCACAACCGACCGCCCTGCGGGCGGCCGACGGCCCGGGCGCCACCTGACCGGGCCGGTGGCCGAGTGCCCGTCGCCGTACGGCGGTCGGGCGGGGAACTCGGTGCCGTACGCGTACGCCCCATCACGCCCTCCCGGCCCCGTGGTGCCGCGGGCGTCCTACTCGGAGTCGGCGCGCTCGATCAGGTCGGTCAGCGGCACGCCGGGGTCGGCGAGTTTCGCGGGGTCGACCGGCTGTCCGGAGGTGACGAGCTCGCGGATCGGGTCGGTGACGTCCCAGACGTTGACGTTCATGCCCGCGAGCACCCGGCCGCGGGAGACCCAGAAGGCGATGAACTCGCGGCTCTCCTTCCGGCCGCGGAAGACGACCTGGTCGTAGCCGCCCGGCTCCACGTAGCCCGTGTACTCCATGCCCAGGTCGTACTGGTCGGTGAAGAAGTACGGGACCCGGTCGTAGGCCACGTCCTGGCCGAGCATGGCCCGGGCCGCGGTCTGCGGCTGGTTCAGCGCGTTGGCCCAGTGCTCGACCCGGATGTACTTGCCGAGCAGCGGGTGGAAGGCGTCGGCCACGTCGCCGGCGGCGTGGATGTCGGGGTCGGAGGAGCGCAGGCCGGCGTCGACGCGGATGCCGTTGCCGATCTCCAGACCGGCGGCCTCGGCGAGCGCGGTGACGGGGGTGATGCCGACGCCGACGACGACCGCGTCGGCGTCGACGCGGCTGCCGTCGGCCAGAAGTACGCCGTTCGCCCTGCGGCCCGCCCTGGTGATCTCCGCGACCTGTACGCCGCAGCGCAGGTCGACGCCGTGCTCGGTGTGCAGGTCGGCGAAGACCTGGGCCGTCTCGCGGCCCAGCAGCCGCAGCAGCGGCAGTTCGGCGGCCTCCAGCAGCGTCACCTCGGCGCCCGCCGCCCTGGCGGCGGCGGCCGTCTCCAGGCCGATCCACCCGGCCCCGATCACCACCACCCGTGAGGCGGACGCGAAGGCGTCCTTGATGCGGTCGCTGTCGGGGAGCCGGCGCAGATAGTGGACGCCGTCCAGGTCGGCTCCCGGCACGGGCAGCGGGCGCGGCGACGATCCGGTGGTCAGCAGCAGCTTCGCGTATCCGATGCGGCTGCCGTCGGCGAGGATGATCTCGTGGGCGGCCGGGTCGACGGCGGTGACCGCGATGCCGAGGCGCAGCTCGACCTTGTGGTCGGCGTACCACTGGTGGGGGTGGACGTAGACGCTGTCCCGCTCTTCCTTGCCGAGCAGGTATCCCTTGGAGAGCGGCGGCCGTTCGTAGGGGCGCTCGGCCTCGTCCCCCACCAGCACGAGCGGGCCGTCGAAACCCTCGTCGCGCAGGGCCTGCGCTGCTTTCGCACCGGCCAGGCCGGCTCCGACGATCACATATGCGTTGTGTGCGGGCATGTCCGCTCCTCTGTCGCGTGGGGGGTCTCAGGGCGGTTGCGTGCCACCCCGCCGGGCCGGTCAGCCGGGTGGGGGCCGGTCGTCCGTGGGCGGGGCGCCGGGCTCCCTCGTACAGGTGCCCTCGGGGCCGGGCGCGCCGTGACCGCCGGACGCGGCGCGCAGTTCGACGCAGCACCGGCCCGGACGGGGAGCGAGGACGGCCTCGATCCCGTTGGTGCGCAGTCCCGCGAGGAAACCGCAGAGAAAGGCGTGGTTGATCGCGCACACCAGCTCGGGAGAGCGGGCGGCGAGGGGGTGGAAGGGGCAGTTGAGCAGCCACAGGTCGGTCGGTGTCGGCCGGTCGGGTTCGAAGCCGCGCTGCTCCAGGACGGCTTCGGCGAGGGTGACGGAACGCTCGGGGCCCAGCCTGCCGGGACGGCTGTCGGCGCGGGTGGCTGCGCCGAGTTCCTCGCCGCGGGTGCGGGCCGTGCGCAGTGCGGCGGTGCGCGCGTCCTCGCCCGGCTGCCGGCCGAGTACGGCGTCCATGAGGATCTCGGCGAGTACGTCGGGTCGGCGCTCGGGAATGCTGACACGGATGTCGGCGCCGGCCGGCTCGTACACCTTCGGCCGGCGGCCGACCCTGGGGGCCGCGCCGGGGCTGTCGTAACCGGCGCGCAGCAGCCCGGATGCGACGAGCTTGTCCAGGTGGAAGGCGGCCAGCTTGACCGAGATCCCGGCGTCGGCGGCGGCCTCCTCCCGGGTGACCGGCCGACGGGCCCGGCGTATGAAGCCGTGCATCCTGCGGCGCGTCTCGTCGGCGAGGACCGAGACCGCTTCGACGCCCTGGTCGGAGGTCATACCTCCACCGTAAGTCCAATAAGCGCTTCCGCAATGGCAGACAGAGCGGCGTGGTCGGGGTTTTCTTGGCCGTGATCCCAGTAAGGCCAATATTATTTAGTGAAATACCTCGGTGGAGTCGACGGATTCCGGGTGCGGAGTCGGGTCGGCCACCCAGCCGGCCGTCAGGACGAGACGCGAGGTCCGGTGGACCGCCAGAAAGCCGAACGGGCGGTCGAACACGGCCTCGACGAGGCGGGTGGTGTACCGGGGGCGCGGCGGCAGGCCGCCGGCCACCCCCGACACCGCGGTCACGGAGGCGGACTCGAACCCTTCGGCATCGAAGACGGCGAGGGCCGACTGGTTCGCGGAGTCGACCGCGAGCGGCTCGGGGCCGATGCCGGGGAAGTGACCGTGAGCGGTGTCCGTGGCTGCCAGGAGGCCGAACGTCTCGGGCCGGCGCAGCAGATCGTGGTCCGCGGTCAGCCGGAACGGGCTGGTGAGGACGGCCAGCGTGGGCTCGGGCGTGAGGCTGCGCTCGGTACTCACCTGAAGGCCGGGCCCCGCGGCGCCCGGCGGCAGATGGGCGCCGGTCACGGTCGGATACGTGCCGGACAGGGCGGCGACGCCCGACTCCACCACCTGCGCGGCCGTCATCCCGGCGTCTCCCAGCAGCAGATGGACGTCCACGCCGGTGTCCCCGACGACCTTGAGGACGGTCAGCGGACCCTCGGGCGTCGCCGTCACGCCCACCCGGTCCAGCAGTGAGGTCTCGCGGCGCAGGCCGAGCAGCCACCGCCCCGCCCACGGTCCGCTGTCGGGGACCGCCTCGCACTCCGCGAAGGGCCGCAGCCATCGCATCCGCACCGTCTGTGCGGCCGCCAGGACGAGCAGGGTGTCGGGGCGGAGCTGGACCGGCATCGAGGGGATCAGTCCGCGTGTCCGCTCGGCGGCCCAGGCGTCGAGGGCGCCGCGGTCGGCCACCGGATCTCCGCTGAGGACGCCGAAGGTGCCGACGGGAAGGCCGGCCACCCAGTCGGGGTGCAGCGGGAGCGTCGCCCCGGCCCACAGGCCGAGGGCGGACGCCGTGCCGCGGACCGACGACAGCGCGTCGAGGAACTGGCGTGCGGCACCCGCGGCGTCGGCCGCCGGCAGTCCCACGGCCTCCTCGAGCTCCGCACGGGCCGGCCCGTGGGCCGCGTCCGCGAGAAGGGAGAGCAGCGGCCACACGCTGGTCGCCGACAGTACGGTGCTGCCTGCGCCGCTGCCGGCGTCAACGCCTGCACCGATGTCTGCGCCGATGTCTGCGGCCCATCGTGCGGTCAGCCGGTTCACGGCGCGTACGGATCGTGCTGCCGGCTGCATGAAGGTCCCCCGCGGTTCGCTGACGAGTCGGTACCGTCGCACGCGAACACGCGCCGCGGCGAGCGCTTTTCAGCAGCGCGACGCAGGCGCGTCGGCCGCGTTCAGTCGTCGGCGAGCGGTACGCGGGCGATCGGCGTGGCCAGATCCAGGCCGGCCGGCAGCGTGCCGAAGGCGAGGCCGCGGTCGCCGGCCAGGCGTGACGCGCAGAACGCGTCCGCCACGGCCGCCGGTGCGTGCCGGACCAGTAGGGAGCCCTGGAGGACCAGGGCCATGCGCTCGACCAGCCGGCGGGCGAGCAGCGCCGCGTCGTCGGTGGGCACCAGCTCGGCGCGCAACTGGCGCCACGCCCCGTCCAGTCGGGCGTCCGCGCCCGCCGCGGCCTCGATCTCCGTGGCGTACGCCGCCAGGGACTCGGGCTCCTTGGTCAGCGCGCGCAGCACGTCGAGCGCGTTGACGTTGCCGGAGCCTTCCCAGATGCCGTTCAGCGGCGCCTCCCGGTAGAGCCGGGGCATGCCGGACGCCTCGTCGTAGCCGTTTCCGCCGAGGCACTCCAGGGCTTCGGCGACCGCCGCGGGCTGCCGCTTGCACACCCAGTACTTGCCGACCGCGGTCGCGAGCCGCAGGAACGCCCGTTCCTGGGAGTCGCCGCGCTGTGCGCGGTCGGCCGCTCCCGCGATGCGGAGCGCGAGCGTGGTCGCCGCCTCGGACTCGACGCTCAGATCGGCGACGACGTTGCGCATCAGCGGCTGGTCGATCAGCTTGGCGCCGAACACGGAGCGGTGACGGACATGGTGGGCGGCCTGGGTGAGCGCGGTGCGGATGCCGGACGCCGAGCCGAGGACGCAGTCGAGCCGGGTCATCGTGACCATGTCGATGATCGTGCGTACGCCCTGGCCCTCGGACCCCACCAGCCAGGCGACGGTGTCGTCGAACTCGGGCTCGCTGCTGGCGTTGGAGCGGTTGCCGAGCTTGTCCTTGAGGCGCTGGATGCGGAAGGTGTTGCGGCTGCCGTCGGGGAGGACCCGCGGCACCAGGAAGCAGGACAGGCCGCCGGGGGCCTGGGCGAGCACCAGGAACAGGTCGTTCATGGGCGCGCTGGTGAACCACTTGTGGCCGCGCAACCGCCAGGTGCCGTCCGGCTGTTCGACGGCGACGGTGGTGTTGGCGCGCACATCGGTGCCGCCCTGCTTCTCCGTCATACCCATCCCGGCGAGCAGTCCGCGCTTGCCGCCGGGCGCGCGCAGCCCGGGGTCGTACACCCGGCTGGTCAGCAACGGCTCGTAGACCGCGGCCAGTTGCGGCGCGGAGCGCAGGGCGGGCACGGCGGCGTACGTCATGGACACCGGGCAGGCGTGGCCCTGTTCGGCGGAGCTCCACACCATGAAGCCCGCGGCGCGCGCGACATGGGCGCCGGGCCGGTCGTCGGCCCACGGCGCGCCGCCGAGCCCCTCGCGGATCGCGACGTCCATGAGCGCGTGGTACGAGGGGTGGAACTCGACCTCGTCGATCCGGTTCCCGTAGCGGTCGTGGGTGCGCAGCAGCGGTTCGCAGCGGTTGGCCTCCTCTGCCCAGCGCTGGGCCTCCTCCGAGCCGGCCAGCCTGCCGACGCGGTGCAGGTCGTCCGCGTACCAGCCGGCGCCTTCGCGGTGCAGGCCATCGAGCAGTACGGGGTCGTCCGCGACGTCGTGGCCGACGAGCGGCGGCGGCTGGTTGGTCACGGCATGGGTGGCGGCGGTGGGCCGGCTGCGCGGGGTGGCGGCGGTCGTGTCGTGGGCTGCGGCCGGAGTCGTCATCGTGGTCCTCGGGGAGTCGTAGGGGTGGTCAGCCGGCGGTCCGGGCGCCGGCGCAGCGCAGGGACATCGCGACGAGTTCGGCGACCAGGTGCTCGGCGGCGTCGCCGGACGCCGTGTCGGACAGCGGGTCCACCAGCACCTCGCCGATCGCGCCGGTCAGCGCCGCGGCGGTGACCTCGGGGTCCTGCGGTGGCAGCTGCCCGCCCGCGATGCCCTCGCGGATCACCTCGGCGAACACGTCGCGGTAGCGGCGCCGGAACTCCAGCCGCTCCTGGCCGACGGCCGGTTCGGCGGGGGCGGCGAGCAGCGCGTGGGCGAGGCCGCGGCGCTCCATGGCGCGGCGGGCGAAGACGCGTACGCCGTGCGCGAGCCGCTCGACGGGGTCCCCGCCCGCGTCCCTGAGCACGTCCGCGAGCACCTCCACCTCACGGCCCGAGGCGCGGCGGAAGACCTCGACGGCCAGCGCCCCTTTGGACGGGAAGTGCTGGTAGACGGACCCGACGGACATGCCGGCCGCGGCGGCGACCGCGGTGACGGACGCGTTCGCCCAGCCGGACTCGGCGACGACGGACGTCGCCTGCTCGACGAGGCGCTCCCGCGCGGCGTCGAGCCGGCTCTGCACGGCGGGTGTCTTGCGGTAGGCCATACAACAAGTGAACCACTGTTCAGGCCTTCGGGCCAGCCCCTGGCAGCCGAGGAAACCACGCACTAAAAAGTGCGTACTTGATCATGGTCCGGCTCCGTACGAGCCTGAGGGGCATGGAAGAACACACCGCTTCGAAGGCTCCTGTCACCCTCCTCGGCCTCGGCGACATGGGCACCGCTCTCGCCCGCGCCTGGCTCTCCGCAGGACATCCGCTGACCGTCTGGAACCGCACCCGCGCCAAGGCCGAAGCTCTGGCGGCCGAGGGCGCCCGGGTGGCGGCCACGCCGGCCGAGGCGCTGGCCTCGGCCACCGGTCCCGTCGTCCTCTGCCTGCTGGACGACGCCTCCGTGGGCGAGACCCTCGACGGCACGGACCTGACCGGCAAGGACCTGGTCGACCTGACCACCAGCACTCCCGCTCTGTCCAGGCAACGGGCCCGCTGGGCCGAGGAACGAGGGGCCCGGTTCCTGGACGGCGGGATCATGGCCGTCCCCCCGATGATCGGCCGGCCGGAGACCGGCGGCTATGTCTTCTACAGCGGCGACCGCGCCCTGTTCGAACGCCACCGGGAGGTGCTGGAGACTCCCGCCGGCGCGAAGTTCGTCGGCGGCGACGCCGGCCACGCGGCACTGCACGACATCGCCCTGCTCAGCGCGATGACCGGCATGTTCGCGGGCGTCACCCACGCCTTCGCTCTGGTGCGCCCCGAGAAGGACCTCGACCGGGCCGGTTTCGCCGCCCTGCTCGCGGACTGGCTCGGCGCCATGGCCGGCACGGCTCACGAGATCGCCGCGCAGTTGGAGAGCGGCGACTACACCGAGGGGGTCACCTCGAACCTCGCCATGATGTCGGCGGGAAACGCCGCGCTCCTGGCCACGGCCGAGGACCAGTCGGTCGACCCCCGGCTCCTCACGCCCTGCATGGACCTGATGCGCCGACGGGTGGCCCAGGGCCACGGCGACGAGGGCCTGGCGGGCACGGTCGACCTGCTCAGGAACGAGTGACGCCCGGGGCGGGCACCGGGGCCGGCGACCGGGCCACCGGGACTTCGACGGACAGGCGGTCCTAATCCTCGAGGGTGTCGGCTTCCTGCTCCCTCGCCGAGTCGTCGACGTCCGCGCCGATCTGGCCCTTGGCGCGCCTGCCGACGACGGCGGCCGCCGCGAGGGCGCTGGCCGCGAAGGCGGCGCCCAGGATCCATGGGCCGTCGAAGCGGTGGCGGGTCACGTGGTCGAGGGAGTAGCGGCCGGGGCCCATGAGCCCGATGGCGGCCGCGGTGAAGCCGAGGAACGCCGGGTACTCGAAACCGCCGGACTGGGCGAAGAAGCCGGCCGGTGCGTGGACGGAGACGGCGCCCGCCATGTTGCCGGTCACCGCCGCGCCCGCCGCGGGCGTGGCGAGGCCGAGGGCGAGCAGCAGGCCGCCGCCCGCCTCGGCGATGCCCGCGGCCATCGCGCTCTGCCTGGGCGGGTGGAAGCCCATGGCCTCCATGCCCTGCGCGGTGCCTTCCAGGCCGCCGCCGCCGAACCAGCCGAAGAGTTTCTGGGTGCCGTGGGCCATGAGGACGGCGCCCGTTCCCGTGCGCAGGACGAGCAGGCCGAGGTCACGTCGGTTGAGGCAGGTCATCGGTACTCCCGGTGCGGTGACGGTGGCGACGCCCTCCACTCTGGGCGCGCCGCGCGCCGGGGCCGCTGCGTTGCTGGGCCGTACGGGTGAGGCCGGGGCCGGTCAGGACGGACCGGCCGCCGCCCGCAGGTGGTGCATCGCGTACGAGCGCCACGGCCGCCAGCGTTCGGGGTCCGCGCCGGGCGGCAGTGCCGGGTCGTCGGGGAGCAGGACGTCGGGGTCGCCGAGTGCGTGGAGCCGGACGGCGGCGGCGGTTCGGGGGCCGATGCCGGGCAGCCGCAGCAGGCGGTGCTCGGTCTCCTCGCGGTCGGCGCCGGGGTCGAGGACGAGATCGCCGGTGGCGAGCGCTTCGGCCAGGGCGCGCAGCGCCGGGTCGTCGGTGCCGGTCAGGTCCCGCGCGCGGGGGAACAGGTGGGTGAGGCCGCCGCTGGGGGCGGGGAGCGGCTCGCCGTGCGCGGCGACGAGGTCGCCGGCCGCGCGCCGGCTCACCAGGGTGCGGATCGCCGCCTCGTGCGGGTCCGCGGCGCCGGGGACGCGCAGGCCGGGGCGGGCCGCGACGAGCGGGGCGAGGGCCGGGTCGGCGCCGAGGCGTTCCGCGACCGCGCAGGGGTCGGCGTCCAGGTCGAGCAGGCGGCGCATCCGCTGGGTGGCGGAGGTCAGGTCGCGCAGGTCCGTCAGGTGCAGCCGGCACTCGAGCCAGCCGCCGGCTCCCGGGCGTTCCCCGACCTCGGCGATGCCCGCGCCGCCGGGCAGCCGCAGGGTCCGGCGGTAGGTGCGGGCGCCGCGGGCACCGGTGACCTCTTCGGTGCCGGGGACGGCGTTGGCGGCGAGATGGTCGAACATCGACTCCGCCGCGTACGGGCCCCGGTGGGCCAGCCGCAGCGGGATGCCGGAGCCGGTGTCGACCGGCGTGGCGCGGCCGGGCCGCAGGGCGCGCAGTTCGGTGGGGGTGGCGGCGTAGATCTCGCGGATCGTGTCGTTGAACTGCCGTACGCTCGCGAACCCTGCCGCGAAGGCGATCTCGGCGGCCTGCAGGGACGTCGTCTGCAGCAGTACGCGGGCGGTGTGGCCGCGCTGGGCGCGGGCCAGGGCGACGGGCCCGGCGCCCAGTTCGGCGTTGAGCTGGCGCTGCACCTGGCGGGCGCTGTAGCCGAGGCGGGTGGCGAGCCCGGCGACGCCTTCCCGGTCGACGATCCCGTCGCCGATCAGCCGCATGGCGCGGCCGACGACGTCGGCGCGGACGTTCCACTCGGCGGAGCCGGGGACCGCGTCGGGGCGGCAGCGGCGGCAGGCGCGGAAGCCGGCGGCCTGGGCCGCGGCGGCGGTGCGGTAGAAGGAGACGTTCCGGCGTTTGGGTGTGATGGCGGGGCAGCTGGGGCGGCAGTAGATCCCGGTCGTGGAGACGGCGAAGAAGAAGACGCCGTCGAACCGGGCGTCCCGGCTGGTCACGGCCTCGTAGCGACTGTCGGGGACCGCGGGTGCCTCGGTGGTCATACGGCCAGTATGCGAGCGGCCCCGGCACCGGGCTGGCGGAAATCGGACATGACGGCGACGCGGACCGGGCCGCCCTCGGGGTCGGCCCGGGTGATCCAGTCGGCGCGCAGATGGACGGCCCGGCCGGGCAGGGCGGTGCGTGGCAGGTGCCGGCGGTCCAGCTCGCGGCCGTCCTGGCTGACGAGGAGGACGGGCCGGGCGAGGCGCTGCGAGGTACGGAGGGTGAAGCGTCCTTCCAGGGGCGGCGGGCCGTCGGGGTTCAGGCGGTTCGGCGCGATCCAGAGCAGGGGGCGTTCCACGTGCAGGGGCATCCGACCGTGCGCCCAGGCCCCGGCCCCGGCTCCGGCTCCGGCTCCGGCTCCGGCCAGATGATGCACGACGAAGCCGGCGGCCCGGCGGCCCTCCGCCGCCGCCGTCGCGGCCGGTTCTGCGCCGTGGAGCAGGTTGCCGACGGCGAAGACGCCCGGCAGGGAGGTGCGGAAGGCCGTGTCGACGGCCGGGCCGCGCGTACCGGGATCGAGGGCGGCACCGCCGAGCCGGGCGAGTTCGTGGTCGGGGATCCAGTCGCCGGTGAAGACGATCGTGTCGCAGACGAGGAACGTGCTGCTGCCGTCGCCGCCCCGCAGGCGGACGCCCGCCGCCCTGCCGCGGCCGGTCACCTCCTCGACGGCCGTCCCGGTGATCACCGGGACCCGGTGCCGGGGCGAACGCGGAGGGGCGTGCGGGTCCTCGGTGACGAGGGCGACCACGTGGGTGCCGCTCGCCCGCAGGGTGTCCACGGCGTGGAGTGCGACGGCCTCCGAGCCGACGACGACCGCGCGGCGGCCGACCCGCTGCCCGTACAGGTGGACGGCCTGCTGGAGTTCGCCGGTGGTCAGGACGCCGGCCGGCCGGGTGCCGGGGACCAGGCGGGCGCTGCGGGGCCGTTCGCGGGCCCCGGTGGCGAGGACGACGGCGCGGGCGGTGAGGCGTTCGAGGCCGTCCGGTCCGGTGGTGTCCAGGGTGCGGGGACCGGCCCAGCCGGTGGCGGTGACGCCGGTGCGCAGTACGGCTCCGGCGCCGGTGGCCGCGTCCACGAGCCACTCGGCGTACCGGGGGCCGTCGACGGGCCGGTGGCGGGGCCCGAACCCGCGGTGGCGGCTGTGGCGCGGGATGCCGCCGGGCCGCTGTTCGCGTTCCAGTACCTCGACGCGGCCGGCGCCGGCGGCGGCCAGGTGGGCGGCCGCGGCGAGTCCGGCCGGACCCGCGCCGACGACGAGGACGTCCACGGTGCGTTCCGCGCGGCTCACCCGCGGCCCTCCTCGAACAGTGCGCGGACCGCGGGTCCGCAGTAGAAGCCCTGGCAGCGGCCGCCGCGGGCGCGGGTGCGGCGCCGCAGTCCGTCGAGCGACCGGGGCGGGACGGTGCTGTTCAGCGCGTCGCGGATCTCGCCGCGGGTGACGCGTTCGCAGTGGCAGACGATGGCGCCGTACGCGGGGTCGGCGGCGATGAGGCCGGCCCGCTGGTAGGGACGCGGGCCCGCTTCGCCGATGCCGGGCATCCGGACGGGTTCCAGGTCGCGGGCGGGGCCCAGGTCGAGGCCGGCGTCGCCGAGGAGGCCGGTGACGTAGGCGGCGACGGCCATGGAGGCCGTCAGGCCGGTGGAGCGGATGCCTCCGACGGTGACGTACCGCTGCCGGGCGTGGGCCCGGATGCGGTAGTCGTCCTGCCCGGTCGCGGCGCGCAGGCCCGCGTAGACGGCGGTGACCTCCTCGTCCACGAGGGCGGGCAGGATCCGCCGGCCCTGTTCGCGCAGGGTCCGCAGGCCCTCGGCGGTCGACCCGGTGGCCTGCTTGTCGTCGAGGTCCTCCGCGGTCGGGCCGAGGAGGACGTTGCCGTACACGGTCGGTGCGACGAGGACGCCCTTGCCGAGGGCGGTCGGGACGGGGAGCAGGATGTGGCGGACGAGGGGGCGGGCGAGCTTGTCGTAGACGATGAGCTGGCCGCGTCTGGGGATGACGGTGAAGTCGTCGTGGCCGAGGTGCCGGTCGAGCTCGTCGGCGTGCAGTCCGGCGGCGTTGACGAGGTAGCGGGTGCGCAGCAGGCCGCGTGAGGTGGCGAGTTCGTGGTGGCCGCCGCCGGTCACGGATTCCACCCGGCAGCCAAGGTGCAGGGCGGTGCCCGCGCGGACGGCCTGGGTGGCGTAGGCGAGGGTCGTGGTCCAGGGGCAGATGATCCACTCGTCGGGGATCTCGAGTGCGCCGAGCGCGCCGGGGCCCAGGTGCGGTTCGCGCAGGGCGAGTTCGGCGGCGTCCAGGAGACGGGTGCCGTGGTGGCCGTTGCGGGCGGCCTTGGCGGCGAGGGCGGGGAGCGTGGCGAGCTGCCCGGCGTCCCAGGCGACGAGCAGGGCGCCGACCGGTTCAAGGGGGATGCCGCTCTCTTCCGCGTAGGCGGCGAGGCGGCGCCGGCCGTCGCGTACGAGCCGGGACTCCAGGGAACCGGGCACGGCGTCGAAACCGGTGTGCAGGATGGCCGTGTTGGCCTTGGAGGTGCCTTCCCCGACGTCGTCGGCGGCGTCGACTAGCGCGATGCGCAGCCGGTGGCGGGCGAGTTCGCGGGCGATGGCGGCGCCGACGACACCGGCGCCGACGACGGTGACGTCGTACAGCTGGTCGGGCAGGGGGCCGCCGGTCGTGACGGTCATGGCGCTCCGGGTCCGGCGGCGGGCGGCGGGGTGCGTTCCAGCAGGGCGGTGACCTCGGCGCGGAAGGCGCCGAGCCGTTCGGCCGCCTGCTGGGCGCCGATACGGGGCTCGTAGACGGCGGACGGCCGCCAGGCGGGGACGGCCTGCTCGGGGGTGAGGTCCGCGTCGATGCCGAGGCGGGCGACGGCCGCGGCGCCGAGGGCGGTGGCGTCCGGCAGGGCGGAGACCTCGACGGGGAGTTGGAGGAGGTCGGCCTGCGTCTGCATGAGCAGCGCGGAGCGGGTGAGGCCGCCGTCGACGCGCAGCGCGGTCAGCGGGGCGCCGAGGTCGGTGGCGACGGCGTCGGTGAGGGAGACGACCTGTGCGGCGAGCCCTTCGCACAGTGCGCGTACGAGGTGGCCGGGGCCGGTGTCCAGGCCGAGGCCGGTGACGCTGCCGCGGACGTCGCCGCGCCACCAGGGCGCCGCGAGCCCGGCGAGCGCCGGTACGAAGGTGACGCCGCCGCTGTCGGGCGCCGTGCCGCCGACGGTGTCGAGGTCCGCGGCGCCGGAGATCACGCCCAGGTCGGTGAGCCATCGCACGGCGGAGGCGGCGGTGTAGACCTGCCCGTCGAGGCAGTAGCTGGTGCGGCCGCCGAGCCGCCAGGCGACGCAGCCGACGAGTCCGGTGGTGGAGCGGCGGGGCCGGTGCCCGGTCTGGGCGAGCAGGAACGCGCCGGTGCCGTACGTGCACTTGGCGGAGCCGGGTCCGGTGACGCTCTGGGCGAGGAGCGCGGCCTGCTGGTCGACGAGGAGGCCGGTGAGCGGAATGCCGGTGCCGAAGGCGGTGGTGACGCCGACGGGTCCGGCGGCGTCGACGACGTCCGGCAGCCGTTCGCCGGTCAGGCCGAAGATCTCGAGTGCCCGTGGCGACCAGGCGACGCGGTCGAGGTCGAGGAGCTGGGTGCGTCCGGCGGTGGCCGCGTCGGTGACGAACGCGCCGGTGAGCCGGTGCACGAGCCAGGAGTCGCTGGTGGTGACGACGCCTTCGCGGGTGAGTTCACGGCGGATCCAGGCCATCTTCGGCGCGGCGAAGTACGGGTCCAGGGGCAGCCCGGTGAGGTGGCGTAACTCCTCGGCGTGCGGCGCGATTTCGGCGCACAGCGGCTCGGCGCGCCGGTCCTGCCAGACGATCGCGTCGGTGAGCGGCTCGCCGGTGGACGGATCCCAGGCGAGGACGGTCTCGCCCTGGTTGGCCAGGCCGACGGCCTCGACGCTCTCACCGGCGTCGGCCAGTGCCCGGCGCCCCGCGTCCACGACGGAGGACAGCAGCTCGGCCGGGTCGACCTCGACGCGCCCGCCGGGGCCGTGGCGGGGCGACACGGGCGCGAAGCCGGTGCCGATGACGCCGCGGGCAGGGCAGACCACGAGCGCCTTGGTGCCGGACGTGCCCTGGTCGACGGCAAGCACCGGGCCCGTCATCGGCCACCCCGCTCTCCGGTGGAAGGAACGACAAGAACAGAAGCAACGACAAGAAGGCTGAGGGAACGCGGCACAGACCTTGATCGCTGACGAAAGCGTGGTACAGACGGGCACCGTCGTCAAGGGCGGGACCTCCAGCTGACACCGTTGTCCGGAACTGCTTGCCGAGCGCCGCCACTTGAGTAAGATCAGCCGCGCAACGAAGCGAAACGGGGGGCCGGCGCAGCTCTCCGCATCGCCCGATCTCTGCCGATGCCAGCCGACCACCGCCGTCGGCGCGCATCAGCCCCCACTGCCCCAAGAGGCCTCATGACGACCAGTGCACGACCCGAGCTGCCCCTTGCGGCACCGCGCCCGGCGGACCGTCCGGTGACGGAATCGGGGGCCCGGCGGCCGTGTTGACGGACCCCCTCGCGGCGTTACGCCGCCCGGCGGAGCCCGGCCCCGCCCCCACGTCCCGGCGTCCCGTGCGCCACGGACGGACCCGTCGCTGATGGCCCCGGACACCTTCCGCCCGGTCTACCATCCGGCCGGCCGCGACAAGGAACTGCGCACCGCGCTCCAGGACTTGCGCACCGGCCGCTGGCGGTCGATGCGCGACATCCTCGAGACGACGGCCGACTGGGACCTGTGGACGCGGCGCACCCAGGTGCTGGCCGCGGTCGCGGCCGGCTCCGACACGGTGCAGGCGTGGCGGACCGAGGAGCCCGGGAGTTCCGCCGCGGTCGTGATGCACTGCCGCGTCGTCGTCGAACGGGCGTTGCGCGCCCACCGTGACGGGCACCGGCGCACCCAGGAGCTGTGGCACGAGGCCTGGGAGGCGTGCAGGCTGGCCGCGCACCGGTCGCCGGAGGACCCCGTGCCGTGGGTGTGCCTGCTGGCCCTGGCCCAGCTCGACGAGGGGCAGCGGCTGGAGGAGCACCGGATGGCGCCGCCGGGACCAATGCTCTTCCCCGGGCCGTGGGGCCTGCTGGCCCAGGCGGACAAGCGTGACCCGCACAACCGCGAGGCGTACCACCGGATGCTGCAGTTCCTGTACGCGCGGCGGTCCGGCGTCCATCTGTCGGAGGCGGTGAACTTCGTCCAGTGGGCGTGCTCCGCCGCGCCCACCGGATCGTCGGTCAAGGCGCTGCCGCTGTATGTGCGGGTCGAGCGCTACCGGCGGGAGAAGGGCCATGAGAAGGCGCTGGACCTGCACTGGGTCACGGACGACGCGGCCCGTGACGCGCGGCTGGCGCTGCGGGACTGGTTCGACGCGATACGGCCGGAGACCTGCACGCTGCTCGATCTGAGCCACTTGGCGCACGCGCTGTGGGGCTCGCAGCAATTCGCCGAGGCGGGACGGGTGTTCGAGGCCCTCGGACCGTTCTGGACGACGCAGCCGTGGGGCTGCCGCACGCCCGATCCCGGTGACGCGGGGCTCGCGGAGGAGGTGTTCGCGCGCGCCCGTGCCCGCTGTCTGGCGGCGGCGCGCGACACCCGTCCGGGCCCGCCCCCGGATACGTACAGCTGAGCGGCCCCGCTCCCCTCCCCGCCGACCCGCTCCAGCCCGTAAGCCCCTCCCCGCCGGCCAGCTCCCCCTGTCCTCCCTCCCCGCTGATCCGCTCCCCGCCCCTGCCCGCTCAGCACGTCCCCGTCCCCGGAGGTATCCCGATGTCCATATCCCCGCCGAAGTGGTCTGATCCCGGCCAGGATCCTCCCAAGGACGAGGAGGAACGGCTGCGGGAGCTCGGCTACCAGCCCGTCCTCGCCCGGCGGATGGGCAGCTTCGGCAACTTCGCGATCAGCTTCTCGGTGATCTCGATCCTGTCCGGCTGTATGACGCTGTACGGGTTCGGCCTCGGCACCGGCGGTCCGGCGGTGATGCTGTGGGGCTGGGCCGGCGTCGGCCTCTTCGTCCTGTGCGTCGGCATGGCCCTGGCGGAGGTGACCAGCGCCTATCCGACGTCCGGCGCGCTCTACTACATGGCCGACCGGCTGGGCGGCCGCAAGTGGGGCTGGTACACCGGCTGGCTCAACCTGCTCGGGCTGCTCGGCGCGATCGCCGGCATCGACTACGGCTGCGCCCTGTTCACCGGCGCGTTCCTGAACCTGCAGTGGGGATTCGAGCCCACTCCGGGCTCCACGATGATCATCTTCATCTGCATCCTGCTGCTGCACGCCACCCTCAACCTGTTCGGGGTGCGGCTGGTCAGCCTGCTCAACTCCGTCAGCGTCTGGTGGCACCTCGGCGGTGTGGCGCTGATCGTGGGCGCCCTGGTGATCGTGCCGGCCGACCACCAGTCCCCCGAGTTCGTCTTCGGCCAGTTCGTCAACAACACCGGCTGGGACAACCCGATCTATGTCGCCGCCATCGGTCTGCTGCTCGCCCAGTACACCTTCAGCGGGTACGACGCCTCGGCCCATCTCTCCGAGGAGACCTCCAACGCGTCCGTCGCCGCCGCCAAGGGCATCGTGCGCTCCATCTGGGTCTCCTGGATCGCCGGGTTCGCGCTGCTCGCCGGTCTGACCTTCGCCATCCAGGACTACGCGGGCACCCAGAACACCGCGACCGGGGTGCCGCCCGCGCAGATCCTCATCGACGCGCTGGGCACCGGCGCCGCCACGGCGCTGCTGCTCGTGGTGATCGTGGCGCAGCTCTTCTGCGGCAACGCGGAGGTGGCCGCCGCCAGCCGGATGGTGTTCGCCTTCAGCCGTGACAACGCCCTGCCCGGCTCCAAGCTGTGGCGCAAGGTGAGCAGCCGCACGCAGACGCCCGTCCCCGCGGTGTGGCTGTCCGTGTCGTTCGCCTGCCTGCTGGCCGTGCCGTCGCTGTACTCGGCGACCGCCTACGCGGCGGTCACCGCGATCAACGTCATCGGCATCACCCCGGCGTACGCGATCCCGGTCTACCTGCGGCTGCGGGCCGGCGACCGCTTCGAGCCCGGCCCCTGGTCGCTCGGCCGGTGGAGCAAACCGATCGGCTGGGTCGCGGTGGTGTGGGTGGCGTGCGTGACCGTGCTGTTCTGTCTGCCGCAGTCGAATCCGGTGACCGTCGACTCGATGAACTACGCCTCGATCGCGCTGGCGGCGGTGCTGATCCTGGCCACGGTGTGGTGGTTCGTGGCGCGCCGTTCGTACAGCGTCCCGGCCGCTTACGGGAACGCGCGCGAGCGGGCGGAGATCGCGGAGAACATCGTCTGACCGCCCCACGCGCACCGGAGGGCCCGACCGTGACGGTCGGGCCCTTCCGCGTTCTCGCCCGAGGAATTTCTGCGCGAAGCATTGACGGCGCGTCATCGCGGCCCTACGTTCGGCGCGTTGCACTTCGTACGTCATATATGAGACGCGATACGCGAGATCTGAGAGTGCTGATGACCTTCGCCCCCACTCCGATCCCCTCCCGGACGCAGTACGTCCTGGAGGCGATCAAGCACGGCATCCTCACCGGTGGCCTCAGCCCCGGCCAGGCCCTGGTCGAGACCGAACTGGCCACGCAGTTCGGGGTGTCGAAGACCCCGGTGCGGGAGGCGCTCAAGACGCTGGCCGGCACCGGGCTGGTGGTGATGAGCCAGTACAAGGGCGTCACCGTCCGCATGGTCGACGCCGACATGGCGCGCGAGGTCTACGACGTGCGGCTGCTGCTCGAGCCGGAGGCGCTGCGGCGCTCGATCACCCGCCGCGCCTCCCTGGAGGAGGCGCGGACCGCGCTCGTCAGGGCCGACGAGGCGGCCGACCAGGCCGAACGGTCGCTGGCGAACCGGGAGTTCCACCGGGCGCTGTACGTCTCCTGCGGCAATCCGCTGCTGGCCCGGATGCTCGACGAGGTCCGCGACCAGGCGGCCCTGGTGTCCACGGTGGCGTGGGCGGCCGACCCGTCGTGGCAGCGGGAGGCGGATGAGCACCGCGAGATCCTGCGGCTCGCACTGGCCGGCGACGCCGACGCCGCGGCCCGCGCCCTGCACGAGCACATCGACTCGTTCGTGCAGCGGGCGTTCCCGATGACGGCCGAGGAGGCCCAGGCATGAGTGGCGATCCGGGCTTCACCTCCCTGCGGGATGCGCTCGCCGATGTGGTGGCCATCCCGGTCACGCCCTTCACCGCGGACGACACCGTCGACGCCGGCGCGTACCGGGCACTGGTGCGCCGGCTGCTCGACGGCGGTGTGCGCACGCTCACGCCCAACGGCAACACCGGCGAGTACTACGCGCTCGGCCCCGACGAGCGGCGCGCCGTCACCGAGTTGACGGTCGAGGAGTGCGCCGGCCGGGCCGTCGTCCTGGCCGGTGTGGGCCTCGACGTGCCGACGGCGGTCGCCGGCGCGCGGCACGCGCGGGACGTGGGCGCCCGGATGGTGATGGTGCATCAGCCGGTGCACCCGTATGTGTCGCAGGACGGCTGGGTGGACTATCACCGGGCGATCGCGGAGGCGGTGCCCGAGCTCGGGGTCGTGCCGTACGTCCGCAATCCGCAGCTGCGGGGCGAGCGCATGGCGGCGCTCGGGGAGCTGTGCCCCAATGTCATCGGTGTGAAGTATGCGGTCCCGGATGCGGCGCGGTTCGCGGCGTTCGCCCGCGACGCGGGCATGGAGCGGTTCGTGTGGATCGCGGGCCTCGCCGAGCTGTACGCGCCCTCGTACTTCTCCGCCGGCGCCACCGGGTTCACCTCGGGACTGGTGAATGTGTCGCCGTCCGTCTCGCTGGGGATGCTCGCCGCACTGCGCACCGGGGACCACGCGGCCGCCATGAAGATCTGGGAGCAGATCCGGCCGCTGGAGGAGCTGCGCGCCGCCCAGCGGTCCGCGGACAACGTGACGGTGGTCAAGGAGGCGCTGGCCTCGCTCGGTCTGTGCCGCCGCGACGTCCGCCCGCCGAGCAGCATGCTGGCGAGCGGGCGGCGGGACGAGGTCGCCGACCTGGTGGCCGGGTGGTCCGTATGACCGTGCGACCGGAGGAGTTGCGCAGCCACCAGTGGTACGGGACGGACGGGCTGCGCTCGTTCTCCCACCGGGCCCGTACCCGCCAGCTCGGCTATCTGCCCGAGGAGCACCTGGGCAAGCCGGTGATCGCCGTCCTCAACACCTGGTCCGACATCAACCCGTGCCATGCCCATCTGCGCGACCGGGCGCAGGCCGTGAAGCGGGCCGTGTGGCAGGCGGGCGGCTTCCCGTTGGAGTTCCCCGTCTCCACACTCTCCGAGACGTTCCAGAAGCCGACCCCGATGCTCTACCGCAACATGCTGGCGATGGAGACGGAGGAGCTGCTGCGCTCCTACCCGGTGGACGGCGCGGTGCTGCTGGGCGGCTGCGACAAGACGACGCCGGCGCTGCTGATGGGCGCCGCCAGCGCGGATCTGCCGGCGGTCTTCGTGCCGGCGGGCCCGATGCTGCCCGGCCACTGGCGGGGCGAGGTGCTGGGCTCCGGTACCGACATGTGGAAGTACTGGGACGACAAGCGGGCCGGGCTCATCGGCGACTGCGAGATGAGCGAACTGGAGGGCGGGCTCGCCCGCTCCCCCGGCACCTGCATGACCATGGGCACCGCGGCGACGCTGACCGCCGCCGCGGAGGCGCTGGGCGTGACCGTCCCCGGCGCGTCGTCGGTCCCCGCGGTCGACTCCGGCCACGACCGGATGGCGGCGGCGTCCGGACTGCGGATCGTGGAACTGGTGCGCCAGGACCTGCGGGTGTCGCGCATCCTCACCAGGGAGGCGTTCGAGGACGCGGTGACCACGGTGCTCGGTCTCGGCGGCTCCACCAACGCCGTCATCCATCTGATCGCCATGGCCGGGCGGGCGGGGGTGCCGCTGGACCTGGACGACTTCGACCGGATCGCCCGTACGGTGCCGGTGCTCGCCAACGTCCGTCCCGGTGGCGGGCCTTATCTGATGGAGGACTTCCACTTCGCGGGCGGCCTGCCGGGCTTCCTGTCCCGCATCCGGGACCTGCTCCACCTGGACCGGCCGACCGTCGCCCACGCCACGCTGCGCGAGCAGCTCGACGGCGCGCTGGTGCACAACGACGACGTGATCCGCACCCGTGACAACCCGGTCGCAGCCGAGGGCGGGGTCGCCGTCCTGCGGGGCAACCTCTGCCCCGACGGCGCCGTCATCAAGCACGTCGCCGCCGACCCGGCGCTGCTGAAGCACACCGGACCGGCGGTGGTCTTCCCGGACTACCGGACGATGCAGCGCACAATCGACGACCCGTCGCTCGGCATCACCGCGAACCATGTGCTGGTCCTGCAGAACGCGGGCCCGAAGGGCGGGCCCGGTATGCCGGAGTACGGGATGCTGCCACTGCCGGACCACCTGCTGAAGCAGGGCGTGCGGGACATGGTCCGGATCTCCGACGCCCGTATGAGCGGCACCAGTTACGGCACCTGCGTGCTGCACGTCGCCCCCGAGTCGTATGTGGGCGGGCCGCTGGCCCTGGTCCGCACCGGGGACCTGATCACGCTCGACGTCGAGGCGCGTTCACTGCGTCTCGAGGTGTCCGACGCGGAGCTGGAGCGGCGCAGGTCGCAGTGGACCCCGCCGCCGGCCCGTTACGAGCGCGGCTACGGCGCGCTCTACAGCGAGCAGGTCACCCAGGCCGACACGGGATGCGACTTCGCGTTCCTGGCCAGGCCGGGCGACGTCCCGGACCCGTACGCCGGCTGAGACCGGCGCCCTCCCCCTTCTTACTCCTTCGCCCGTCATCCGCACAGCGCCGGAGAAAGCACTTACCATCAGATCGGAGATGCAGTCATGGCCCAAGCTGTGGCGCAGAAATCGCCAGGGCCGCCGACCCGGCGGCCGGGGGCGCCCGGCCGCCGTACAGGGTCGGTCCCACGCCGGCTGCCGTATCTGCTGATCGCTCCCGCCGGGCTGCTGTTGCTCGGTTTCATCGCGTACCCGGTGCTGAGCGTCTTCTATTACAGCCTGCAGGAGTACAACCCGACCAAGCCGTGGCGCAACGGCTTCGCCGGCTTCTCGAACTTCACAACGATCTTCACTGAGGACCCGCTCTTCTGGGACACCCTGACCTTCAGCCTCAAGTGGGTCGTGGTCGAGGTGGGCCTGCAGCTGCTGTTCGGCCTGGCACTCGCGCTGATCATCAACCAGACCTTCGCCGGCCGGGCCCTCGGCAGGGCGCTGGTGTTCTCGCCGTGGGCCGTCTCCGGGGTGCTGACCTCGGCGATCTGGGTGCTGCTCTACAACTCCCAGACCGGCCTCACCCGTTACCTCGCGGACTTCGGCATCGGCGAGTACGGCACCTCGTGGCTCTCCGACACCTCGACCGTGTTCTCCGCGGTGGTCATCGCGGACCTGTGGCGAGGCGTGCCGTTCTTCGCGATCCTCATCCTCGCCGACCTCCAGTCCGTGCCCAAGGACCTGTACGAGGCGGCCGAGGTGGACGGGGCCAGCCGGATACGGCAGTTCCTGCACATCACACTGCCGCACCTGAAGGACGCGATCGTCCTGTCCACCCTCCTGCGGGCGGTGTGGGAGTTCAACAACGTCGACCTGCTCTACACCCTGACCGGCGGCGGACCGGCCGGCGAGACGACCACGCTGCCGCTCTACATCGCCAACACCAGTGTCGACGCACATGACTTCGGATACGCGTCGGCACTGACGACGGTGGCGTTCGTGATCCTGCTCTTCTTCTCGATGGTCTATCTGCGCCTGAGCAAGTTCGGAGGCCAGGACAAGTGATCACCACTTCGGTCACGCGCACCCCCACCCCCGCGCCCCCGGCGGCCGCCGCCCCGCCGCCCGCTCCCCGGCGCCGCAGGCGCGCCTGGGACGAGGTGCCGCGGTGGCAGATCTATCTGCCGTTCGGCGTCTATCTCGTCTTCACGCTCGTCCCCTTCTACTGGATCCTGCTCTTCGCGCTCCGCCCCTCCGGGTCGACCTCGCTGGTGCCGTGGCCGATGACCACGGAGCACTTCGAGAAGGTGTGGACCGAGCGCGCCTTCGCCACCTACTTCCAGAACAGCGTTCTCACCGGCATCGCCGTCCTCTTCATGACGACGGTGGTCGCACTGGCCGGCGGCTACGCGCTCGCCCGCTTCGACTTCCGCCTCAAGAAGGCGTTCATGCTGGCGCTGCTGTGCTCCCAGTTCGTACCGGGCGCGCTGCTGCTGGTACCGCTCTTCGAGATCTTCGCGAATCTGCGGATGATCAACTCGCTGGGCAGCGTCATCCTCGCGGAGACCGTCTTCCAGCTCCCCCTGTCGATGATCCTCATCAGCGGATTCATCAAGAACGTGCCGTACACCCTGGAGGAGGCGGCCTGGGTGGACGGCTGCAACCGCTTCAGCGCCTTCCGCGTCGTCGTGCTGCCGCTGCTGCGGCCCGGGCTGATCGCGGTCGGCTCCTTCGCCTTCGTGCACGCCTGGAACCACTTCCTGTTCGCCCTGATGTTCCTCAACAACCAGGACAAGCAGACCATCCCGGTCGGCCTCAACACCCTGATGGGCGCGGACAGCGTCGACCTCGGCGCGCTGGCGGCGGGCGGCGTCATCGCCGCCGTGCCGGTGGTGATCGTGTTCGCGTTCATCCAGAAGTGGCTGATCACCGGCTTCAGCGCGGGGGCGGTGAAGGGATGAGCACCGTACGCGAGCCGCTGCCGGTGGTGCTCGTCGGCGCCCGCGGCCACGGCGGCCACCACCTGGCGAACCTCCGAAGGCTCCAGCGGCAGGGGCTGGTGCGGCTGGCCGGCGTCTGCGACGTCCGCCCGCTCTTTTGGCAGGAGCTCGAAGGCTTCCCCGGCGCCGAGCAGTCGCCGGACCTCGACGCGCTGCTCGCCGCCACCGGCGCCCGGATCGCGGTCGTCTGCACACCGATCCAGACCCACACGGACCTGGCGCTGGTGGCCGCCCGGCGCGGCGCGCACCTGCTGCTGGAGAAGCCGCCGGCCCCCTCGTACGCGGAGTTCCGGCGGATGGCCGACGGGGTCGCGGCGGCGGGTGTCGCCTGTCAGATCGGCTTCCAGGCGCTCGGTTCGCACGCGCTGCCCGCGATCCGCTCGCTCGTCGCCGACGCCGCGATCGGCGAGGTGCGCGGCGTCGGGGCGGCCGGGGCGTGGGTGCGCGACGAGGCGTACTTCCGGCGCTCGCCCTGGGCGGGCCGCCGCCGGCTCGACGGCGTCGACGTGGTCGACGGGGTGCTGACCAACCCGCTCGCCCACGCGGTGTCGACGGCGCTGGCTCTGGCGGACAGCACGCGCGCCGAGGACATCACGGACGTCGAGACCGAGCTGTTCCGTGCCAACGCCGTCGAGTCCGACGACACGTCCTGCGTCCGGGTGACGACGGCGCGCGGCGGGCGGGTCACCGTGGCGGCGACTCTGTGCGCCGAGACCGCGGCCGAGCCGTACGTGATGGTGCACGGCACCCGGGGCCGGATCACCTTCTGGTACAAGCAGGACCAGGTGCTGCTGCAGCGGACCGGGCACGGCCCGGACGAGAGCGTCCACGGCCGGACCGACCTGCTGGAGAACCTGGTCCGGCATCTGACGGACGGCGCGGCGCTGCTCGTGCCGCCCGAGGTCTGCGGCGCCTTCATGCGCGTCGTGGAGGCCGTGCGCACCGCCCCCGATCCGGCGCCGCTGCCGCCGTCGGTGTGGCGCTCCGTCAAGGACGGCGGCGTGCCGCGGCGGGTGGTCCCGGGCGTCGACGCCCTCGTCGCCGCCGGCGCCACGTCCCTGCGCCTCTACTCCGAACTCGGCGCCCCCTGGGCGCGTCCCGCGGAGGTGGGCGCACCATGACGGACACGCTCACCCTCTGCTGCTCCGGACGCCCCGTCGGGCGCTACACCTTCCTGCCGGACATGGACCGCCGCTCCTCCCCGCGCCCCTACCTCCACCCGCTGACCACGCCGGCCGGCGTGCCGGTCACCGAGCTGCGGCCCGCGGACCACCCGCACCATGTGGGCGTGTCGGTCGCGGTGCCGGACGTGGCGGGGCACAACTTCTGGGGCGGGCGCACCTTCGTACGCGACCAGGGACCGACGGAGCTCGACAACCACGGCGAGCAGCGGCACACCGGCTTCAAACTGTGCGACAAGGACGGCTTCGTCGAGGAGCTGAGCTGGGTCGCGGGGAAACACACCCTGCTGCGCGAGCACCGCACGGTCGCGGCCACCCCGCTGACCGGCACGGCATGGGCCCTGGACCTCACCTTCTCGCTGACCAACACGGCGGGCACGGCCCTGTCCGTCGGCAGCCCCGCCACCAACGGGCGGCCGGGCGCCGCCTACGGGGGCTTCTTCTGGCGGGCCCCCAAGGAGCCGTCCCCGCCCGCGGTGTTCACCGACCGGGCCGACGGCGAGGCCGCCGCACACGGCGCGCGCGCCGGCTGGGTGGCCCTCGCGGGCGCCGGCTGGACGCTGGTGTTCGCCGGGGCGACCGGGCGCACCCGCGAGGACCCGTGGTTCGTCCGGGCCGAGGAGTACCCCGGCGTGGGTTCGTCGCTGGCGCACACCGAACGGCTGCCGATCGCGCCCGGTGAGACCGTCGTACGCCGTGTGGTGACCGTGGTCGCCGACGGGCGGCTGGACCGTGCGGGCGCGGCGGCGCTGGTCCGCAGGGCGGTGGCCGCGTGATCACCGGAGACCTCGGCGACGGCACGTACCGCAACCCGGTGCTGAACGCGGACTGGTCCGACCCCGACGTGGTCGCGGTCGGCGACGACTTCTACCTCACCGCGTCCAGTTTCGGCCGGGCCCCGGGGCTGCCGCTGCTGCACTCCCGCGACCTCGTCAACTGGAGCCTGGTCGGGCACGCGCTCAGGCGGCTGGAGCCGGCGGCCGCGTTCGCCGCCCCCCGGCACGACGGCGGGGTGTGGGCGCCCTCGATCCGGCACCACGACGGCCGCTTCTGGATCTTCTGGGGCGACCCCGACCACGGCATCTGGCAGGTCAACTCCCTCGACATCAGGCAGGGCTGGAGCCGTCCGCACCTGGTGAAGGAGGGCAGGGGGCTGATCGACCCGTGCCCCCTGTGGGACGAGGAGACCGGCGAGGCGTACCTCGTGCACGCCTGGGCCAGGTCCCGCTCCGGCATCAAGAACCGGCTCACCGGGCACCGGATGCGCCCCGACGGCAGCGCGCTGCTCGACGGCGGCCGGACCGTCGTGGACGGTGACGCACTGCCCGGCTGGTTCACCCTCGAAGGCCCCAAGCTGTACCGGCACGACGGGTGGTTCTGGATCCTCGCCCCCGCCGGCGGAGTCGCCACCGGCTGGCAGGGAGCCCTGCGCTCCCGGGACTTCTTCGGCCCCTACGAGGAGCGGGTCGTCCTGGAGCAGGGCGCCACCCCCGTCAACGGTCCGCACCAGGGCGGCTGGGTCCGGACCCGCCACGGCGAGGACTGGTTCCTGCACTTCCAGGAGCGCGGGGCGTACGGGCGGGTCGTCCATCTCCAGCCGATGCGGTGGGACGACGACGGCTGGCCCGTGCTCGGCGAGGACGGCTCGCCAGTGCTCCGCCACCCCAAGCCCGCGCTGCCGCGCCAGCCCCGGTGCGCGCCGGCCACCGACGACGCGTTCCCCGGCGGGCGGCACGGCCGCCAGTGGCAGTGGACCGCCAATCCGGGCGACGGCTGGGTGACGCTGCACTCGGGCGACGGTCTGCGGCTGATGTGCGTACGCGGCGGCGACGCGCACGATCTGCGCCGGCTGCCCCACGTACTCACCCAGCGGCTTCCGGGCCACGAGGCCGTCGTCGAGGTCGAACTGCGCCTGGACAGCGAGGAACCGGGGGCGCGGGCCGGGCTCGCGGTGCTCGGTGACGCGTTCTCCTGGATCGGCCTCGAGCGGGCGCCCGGCGGGGCGGTGCACCTGGTGCACCGGTTCGCCGAGGCCACCGCGGAGGCGGAGCGGGACGCCGCGCACCGGCGGCCCGCGCCCGAGGGCCGGGCGCGGCTGCGGATCGCGGTCGGGGCGGGGGCGCGGTGCCGGTTCTCGGCCGCGGTGCCCGGCGCGCTCGACCCCGGGTTCCTGCCGTCGGGCCAGGTCTTCACCGCCGCCCCGTGGCGCTGGGTCGGCGCCCTCCTCGGCCTGTTCGCCGCGGCGCCGGGGGACGGGCCCGCGGCGGCGGGTCACGCCGGCGCCGCGACGTTCACACAGTTCCGCATCACCCCCGTACACACACCCGGCACAGACAGCGCACCCGACCCACCCGGCACCCCCAGCCCATCCAACCCACCCAGCACGTCCGTACCAGCAGAAATGAGCCGACCATGAACATCTTCCGCCGGGGACACGGCAGAGCCGCCAGTGTCCTCGCCCTCACCTCGGCCCTCGCGCTGACCGCCACCGCCTGCGGCGACGGCGGTGGCGGAGCCGCCGGCGACAAGGGCGGCGAGGGCTCCGGCAAGGGCGAGATCACCTTCTGGGACAACAACGGCGGTGTGCGCACCGACGTGTGGAAGGAGATCATCGCCGACTTCGAGAAGAAGCACCCGGACATCAAGGTCGACTACGTCGGGGTCGCCTCGACCGAGGTCCAGTCCAAGTACGACACGGCCATCCAGGGCGGCGGCCTGCCCGACGTCGGCGGCGTCGGGGCCGCGATGCTGGCCGGGATCGCCGCGCAGGGCGCGCTGGAGCCCCTGGACGAGCGCATCGCCGCCAGCTCGCTCGACGGCAAGCTGAACACCGGCATGGTGGAGAGCGTGAAGGCCGCGGGCGGCCAGAACAAGATGTTCACGGTGCCGACCTCCGCGAGCAACGGTGTGCTGTACTACCGCACCGACCTGTTCGACAAGGCCGGTCTGGAGCCGCCGACCACCTGGTCGAAGTTCTTCACCGCCGCCGACCGGCTGACCGCCAGGGACAAGAACCGCTTCGGCTACACGATCCGCGGCGGCGCCGGCTCCATCGCCCAGGCGCTGGACGCCATATACGGCCAGAGCGGCATCGAGACGTTCTGGAACGGCGACCGCACCACCGTCAACGACCCGAAGAACGTGGCGGCGCTGGAGAAGTACGCGGCCCTCTTCAAGAAGAACACGCCGGCCGCCGACGTGAACAACGACTTCACCAAGATGGTCTCCCAGTGGGACAGCGGCGAGATCGGCATGCTCAACCACAACCTGGGCTCGTACAAGGACCATGTGAAGGCGCTGGGCACGGAGAAGTTCCGCGGCATCCCTCTCCCCACGGCCGACGACGGCACCCGGGTGCAGGTCTCCAACCCGGTCGACGGGCTCGGCCTGTTCAAGTCCAGCAAGAACAAGACGGCGGCCTGGAAGTTCATCGAGTTCGCCGCATCCCACGAGTCCAACAGCAAGTGGAACGAGTCGGCCGGCGCGATCCCCGCCCACACCGACGCGGCGAAGGACGCGTGGGTGCAGAAGGCGGAGCCCACCAGGCTGGCGGCCGAGGCGCTGTTCAGCGGTACGACGAAGATCGTGCAGCTGCCGTACTACCTGCCCGACTGGAACACCATCTCCAAGGCCGACAACGAGCCGGGCTTCCAAAAGGTGCTGCTCGGCAAGATGTCCGAGAAGGACTTCCTCGACACGCTCGCCGAGCAGCTCAACGAGGCGCAGGCCGAGTGGAAGCAGCAGAACAAGTGAGGCCCACCCGCCGCCAGGTGGTCGCGGCCGTCGCGGGCGTACCGCTCACGATCGCCGCGGCCCCCGCCGCCCCGGCGGCGGGCCGCCCGACGCGCACACTGTTCGTCGCGGGCGACTCGACCGCCGCGCAGAAGTACGCCGACGCCGCACCGGAGACCGGTTGGGGCATGGCGCTCCCGTTCTTCCTGGGCCGGTACGTGCGGGTCGACAACCACGCGGTGAACGGCCGCAGTTCGAAGAGCTTCGCCGACGAGGGCCGACTGGACGCCGTCTGGGAACGGATCCGCCCGGGCGACCTTCTGCTCGTTCAGTTCGGTCACAACGACGCCAAGAGCGCCGACCCGGCGCGGTACACCGAGCCGTGGTCGACGTACCAGGAACAGCTGCGCCGCTATGTCGAGGGGGCGCGGGCGCGCGGCGCCGTGCCGGTGCTCGCGACCTCCGTCGAGCGGCGCAGGTTCGACGCGCGGGGCGACGCGGTCACCACCCACGGCGACTACCCGGCGGCGATGCGGGCGCTGGCCGGCGAAACAGGCACCGCGCTCCTCGACATCCAGGCCCGCTCGATCGCCCGCTGGCAGGAGCTGGGCCCCGAGGGGACCAAGGCGTACTTCAACTGGACGCCCACCGAACAGGACAACACGCACTTCAATCCCCCGGGCGCCGTCGCGGTCGCACGGATGGTCGCCGGCGAGCTGCTGCGGGCCGGTGTGCTCGCCCCGCGCGACGTACGCCGTCTCGACGACGAGATCCCCGACTCATGGATCACCTGGCCACCGGCCGGCTGACAGGGAAGAGAGCCGCACCATGTCCACCAAGAGAAGCAACAGAAGCCGGCGACGCGCCGTCACGGCGGTCGTGGGATGCACCGCACTGGTCCTGTCCGTGACCGCGACGGCGGCGGCCGCACCGCACGGCGACCGCCACCACGGCCACCACCGGGACACGGCCCGCCAGACCCTGCCCGACCAGGACGGCTGGGCGGCGCTGGACGGCGGCACCACGGGCGGCGCGCACGCCGACCGCGCGCACGTCCACACCGTCACCACCTGGGAGCAGTTCAGAGCGGCGCTCGCCGACGAGAGCGACGCTCCCCGGATCATCAAGGTCAAGGGCACCCTCGACGCGACGGAGTCCGGGTGCGCGGCGTTCGAGGCCGAGGGGTACGACTTCGACACCTACCTCGCCGACTACCACCCCGACGTGTGGGGCTACGACACCGAGGTCAGCGGCCCGCAGGAGGACCTGCGCGCGCAGTCCGCCGACAACCAGGCCGAGGCCGTCAAGGCGTACGTGCCGCCGAACACCACCATCGTCGGCCTCGGCCGGGACGCGGGCATCGTCGGCGCCAGTCTCCAGGTCAAGGGCGTGGACAACGTCATCGTCCGCAACCTCACCCTGGAGAGCCCGCTGGACTGCTTCCCGCAGTGGGACCCCACCGACGGCGCCAACGGGGCGTGGAACTCGGAGTACGACAGCCTCGTCGTGTACGGCTCCACCCATGTGTGGATCGATCACAACACCTTCACCGACGGGCGCCACCCCGACAGTTCACTCCCCCGCTACTACGGCCAGCTGTACCAGCAGCACGACGGCGAGCTGGACATCGTGCGCGGCGCCGACCTGGTGACCGCCTCCTGGAACGTCTTCGCCGACCACGACAAGACACTGATGATCGGCAACAGCGACAGCGCCGGCGCCACCGACCGCGGGAAGCTCCGGGTCACCCTGCACCACAACCTCTTCAAGGACGTCGTGGAGCGCGCCCCGCGCGTCCGCTTCGGCCAGGTCGACGCGTACAACAACCACTACGTCGTCGACGGGGACGCGTACGGCTACACCTTCGGGATCGGCGCGGAGTCGCAGCTCGTGGCCGAGCGGAACTCCTTCTCGCTGCCGGACGGTGTCGGCGCCGGCCGGATCCTGAAGAAGTGGAAGGACGCGCCCGTCACAACGGAGGGCAACTACGTCAACGGCCGGCCGGTGGACCTGGTGGCCGTCCACAACGCGGAGGTGCCGGAGGAGACGCTGCGCCGGGACGCCGGCTGGACGCCGGTCCTGCGGACCCGGGTCGACCACCCACGGGCCGTCCCGTGGCTGGTCACGTACCGCGCGGGCGCCGGCCGGCTGCACTGACGGCCGAAAGGAGCCCACCATGACCACACATCCCACCGGCGTCGCCCGCCGGTCCCTGCTGGCGGCCGGCGCGGGAGCGGCGCTCGCCCTCGCCGTACAGCGGCCGGCGGCCGCCGCCGGCCGGCCCGGGCCCTTCGGCCCGTTCGGCTCCCCCACGGCCCGGCTCACACCGCGCACGCTGTACGTCCACCCCGGCGGGCTCGGCGACCACACCACCGTCCAGGCCGCCGTCTCCGCGGCGGACGGCCCCGGCCGCACGCTCGTCATCGCCCCCGGGACGTACCGCGAGGTGGTGACGGTCCCCGACACCCACGCCGGTCTCACCCTCATCGGCGCGAGCCGTGACCCGCGTGACGTCGTCCTGGTGTACGACAACGCGGCCGGCACCCCGCGGCCGGACGGCTCCGGCACCTACGGGACCAGCGGCTCCGCGACCACCACCGTGCGCGCCGCCGGCTTCACCGCCCGCTGGATCACCTTCGCCAACGACTGGCTGCGGGCTGACCATCCGGAGATCACCTCCACCCAGGCGGTCGCGCTCAAGGTGATGGGCGACCGCTCGGCGTTCCACCACTGCCGCTTCCTCGGCCACCAGGACACCCTCTACACCGACTCGCTCGCCCGGTCGGCCGTCGCGCGGCAGTACTTCTCGCACTGCTACGCCGAGGGCGACGTCGACTTCGTCTTCGGACGGGCCCGCGCGGTGTTCGGGAACTGCCGCTTCCACACCCTGGCGCGCGACGTGGACTTCACGCCCCAGGGCATGGTGTTCGCCCCGTCCACGGCCCGCGCGAACCCGTACGGCTTCCTCGCCGTGCGGTGCCGCTTCACCAGCGGCGCACCGGACGGCGCGTACAAACTGTCGCGGCCGTGGGTGCCCAGTTCGGACCCGACGGCATGGCCGTCGCTGGTGGTGCGCGACAGTGTGATCGGGCCGGGCATCGACGCCGTCGCCCCGTACACGAACATGCGGGACGCGTACCCGTGGCAGGCGCAGCGGTACGCCGAGTACCGCAACTCCGGTCCCGGGGCGCGGATCACCGTGCCGGAGAACCGGCCGCAACTGGACCGCGCCGGGGCTGCGTCGGCGACGCGGGAGGTGTATCTGGACGGCTGGGCGCCCCGGCGGAGCGCGGACTGACCCACGGCCGCGCAGGAGGCCCCCGCCGGGCGTGCCCGGCGGGGGCGTTCACCGTTGGCCGGGTCCTCAGTCGTAGCTGATGTCGGAGGAGCCGTAGCGGCAGTGGGTTCCGTCGGGGCCGCTGCCGATCTTCCTCGGCTCGTCGCCGTCGTCGTTGCCCTCGTAGCGGGCGCACAGCTCCATCTTGCGGCTGCCGTCTCCGTGGATGCGGATGTTGCGCAGCGCGGCCGTGTCGCCGTAGTTGCTGTTGATGCCGACGAGCGACTTGCCGGGCGCGGTGACGTCGACGTCGTTCACGATGATCGAACGCCGGTACTGCGTCGAGCAGTTGCCGCAGGAGCGGACCAGTTTGCCGAAGTCGGCGACCTGGAACTTGGTGACGACGAGTTTGCCCGCGCCGTTGAACTGGAAGACCTTGTCGGAGGCCTTGCGCGCGCCGCCGCCGTAGACGGTGTATACCGAGCCGGACGACTTGCCCTTGAAGCTCGCCGCGTCCTCGCCGACGTCCTCCCACCAGACGTTCTGGAGGGTGCAGCTGCCCATGCAGTGGACGCCGTCGGCGGCGGGGGGGCCGAGGACGACGTTCTTCAGGACCGCGCCGTCCTTGAGCTTGAAGACCGGGTCCTGTCCCTCGTCCTGGCCGCCGCCGCCGAGGCCGCCGCTGCCGTAGAAACGCTTCAGGCCGCCGTCGTAGGTGCCGGAGACCTCGATGGTGGCGGTCACCGCCTTGCTGCCCTTGGGCGTCGGCCAGGGGGAGGCCGCGCCGGCGGACGTGAGCATGCTGTTGGTGACGACGCCGGCCACGGTCAGCCCGAGCGCCGCGCCCAGCGCGGCGACCGCCCTGCGGCGGCGTGGGCTCCTCTTGTGTCGGCTCATTGTTCCGGTCCCTTCAATGTGGGGGCAGACCTACATGCGCAGGTCGCCGCCGAGGGGCCCGGGGTTGCCGCGTCGGCCGGGGTTTCTCCGTGATCCGGATCACTTACGGGCGGGGGTGAACTCCCCGCCGGTCTCGACCGGTTCGCCCGACAGCGTGGTCCGGACGGTGTACGTGTCGCCGCCCGCGTCGCGCCCGCCCTCGGCGTGGTTGTACTGGGCGGCGAAGACGTGCCGGCCCGGCGGGACGGTGCGGCCGGGGCGCAGCACCCAGCGGTAGACGAGGGCGCCGCTGTCCTCGCGTACGGAGAAGTCGAAGTCCGCGGCGGGGCGGGTGCGCCAGTTGCCGGTGCTCTCGACGCCGCCGGTGCGGGCGACGCGCAGCTCCACGGTGAGCGCGGTGAGTTCCCCGGCGTTCTTCACGGTGACGTTGGACTGTGCCCAGTAGCTGTTGCTGTGCGGGTCCACCGAGCCGTCGGTCCACAGCCGGCCGTCGCCGGTGCCGGCCGGCGCGGACGGGGTGGCCGGGGGCGCCGCCACGCCACTCCCGTCGCCCTCGTGGTCCATGGCCGCCACGGCGTAGCCGCCGAGCGCCAGGACCGCGACGACGGCCGCCGTCGCCCCGGCGATCCGCACCCGGCCGGCCCTGGGCAGCGGCGGCCGGACGACCGGGTGCGGCTCCTCGGCCATGCCGCGCTCGACGCGGGCGAGCATCCGCGCCCGGTCGGGGCTGTGCGACCGGGCCGCCTCCCGCAGCCGCCCGCGTACCTCGTCGTGCGTCACTTCCTGCCTCCGACCAGATCGACGGCCGCCTGGGGGCCCAGCAGCCGGTGCAGTTCCGCCATGCCCTTGGAGGTCTGGCTCTTGACCGTGCCGACCGAGATGCCGAGCACCAGGGACGTGTCGCGTTCCGACAGGTCGAAGGCGTGGCGCAGCACGACGCAGGCGCGCTTGCGGAACGGCAGCGCGCGCAGCGCCTCCTGTACGTCCACGACGCCGGGCACGTCGGGGCCCTCCACCGTGTCGGGGCGCCGGGACCAGAACAGCGCGACCCGGCGGCGCTCCCGGACGGCGCTCCTGATGCGGCTGCGGGCGAGGTTGGCGACCACGCCGCGGGCGTAGGCGGCGGGATGCTCGGCGGCGCGGGCCCGGTCCCAGCGGTGCCACAGCGCGAGCATCGCGTCCGCGGCGAGGTCGTCGGCGGCGTCGGCCTCGCCGGTCAGCAGGTGGGCGAGGCGGGCCAGTTCCGCGTAGTGGCGCTCGAAGAAGTCCTGGAACTCCGCGCGCGCGTCAGCGGCGGGTGTGCCCACGGCGGTGTCCTCTCTCCGGGTCTTCGGGGCGCGGCGGTCAGCGGGGCGCCGGTCCCGAGCTGGCCCGTACGGTCAGTTCGGGCGGCAGCAGTACGGTACCGGCGGCCTGGCGGCCGTCGAGCACGGCCACCACCTGTTCCACGGCGCGCCTGCCCATCTCCTGCGCCGGGACGGCGACGGCGGTGAGCGGGACGGAGGCCCGCTCGGCGACCTGGTCGGGACAGATCGCCACGACGGAGACGTCCTCCGGGACGGCCAGCCGGCGCTGGCGCAGCAGTGCGAGCAGCGGGTCGGCGGCGGCCTCGTTCTGGACCACGAAGGCGGTGGTGCCGGGGCGTTCCTCGAGGATTCTGCCGAGTGTGGCGTCGACGGCGGTCCAGCCGCTCCCGCAGGGGCGGTGGAGCAGCCGCGCTCCGCGCGCACCGGCGGCGGACCGCAGGCCGGCGAGGGTGCGCTCGGCGAAGCCGGTGCGGCGTTCGTAGACCCCGGGCGCCTCGCCGACGAACGCGATCTGCCGGTGGCCGAGTCCGGCGAGGTGTTCCACGCACAGCGCCCCCGCCGCCTCGAAGTCGAGGTCGACGCAGCTCAGCCGGTCGGCGTCGGCGGGCAGTCCGATGAGAACGGAGGGCCGCCGCGCCTCGCGCAGCAGCGGCAGACGCTCGTCGTCGAGCTCGACGTCCATGACGATCATCGCGTCGGCGACCGCGCTGCCCTCGACGCGGCGCACGGCGTCCGGACCCTCCTCGCCGGTGAGGAGGAGGACGTCGTAGCCGTGGGCACGGGCGGTGGTGGTGACCGCCATGGCGATCTGGAGCATCACGGGCACGTAGACGTCGGTGCGCAGCGGGACCATCAGGGCGATGATGTCCGAGCGGCTGCTGGCGAGGGCCCGGGCGCCCGCGTGGGGCCGGTAGCCGAGCTCCTCGATGCTGCGGTTCACGCGGTCGCGGGTGGTCCCGGAGATCGAGCGTTTTCCGCTGAGCACATAGCTGACGGTGCTGGCCGAGACTCCGGCGTGGCGGGCGACATCGGCAAGGGTGACCATCACGTTCTCCACAGCGGGACGTACGGACGCGCCTCGGCGCCCTGGGCCATGACCCTAAGTTGCGGGTCAAGGCGTGTCCAGGCCGGCCGGGGCGCGTCCGTCGCGGTGGCGCCGGGCCACCGGGTCACCGGACCGCGGTGACCCGGTGACCCGGTGACCCGGCTCGTGTGCCGGAGATTCCCGGGGTGTTCCAGGAGTGTCCTCAGAGCGCGGGATGCGCGTTCTTCATGAGCTCCTGGAACTGCGCGGAGAACCAGTGTCCGGCGACGGGGGCGTCGCCCAGCGCGCCGGACATGTTGTTCCCGTTGCGGGCGTTACCGGTGTACGTGGGGTCGCACATCCGGTCGAAGCCCTTGCCCTCGTCGTTCGGGATCTCCTTGCTGGAGCCGTCGGACTCACCCGGCGGCTTGACCCACAGGTAGGCGTCGATGCCCGGCTCGGGAGCCGCCTGCGGCCGCTCGCCGATTCCGGCGCCTGCCTGGTTGCACCAGTTGCCGAGGTGGATGCGGCGGTCGAGCTTGCCACCGTTGACATAGGTGTCGACGTTGGTCTGCGGTCCCGGTCCGGTGGGCCGGTCGGCGCCGCCCCAGCCGTTGCGGGAGGTGTCGATCAGCATGCCGATGTCGGAGGCGAAGCCGGCCTGGACCAGACGCCCGCGGAAGGCCTGCGCGTACGACAGCTCATCGACGTAGCGGTTCCAGTCGACCCACTTGGACTGGCGCACCGAGGTGCCGTTCACCGAGTCGCCGATGTCGTAGTACGGCTCGTCGAGGATGCCGTAGTTGGCGGTGTTGGTGATGAAGCCGTGGACGTACTCGAGCTTGCTGCCCTCGGCCTTGGCGGCCTCTGCGAACAGCTCGGCGGAGGGGCCGAAGTTGTCGTCCCAGCCGAGCCAGCCGTGGTGTCCGGCGTCGATGTAGTTGTAGACGTTGGGGATCGGGCCGAGCTTGGACAGCGCGTAGCCGACGCCCTTGACGTAGTTGCCGTTCGCCTTCATCACGTCGCACTGCGGGGTGGCGGTGGGCCTGCTGCCCGCGTTGGTGATGAGGTTGGGCAACGAGTCGATCTCGATGACCGTGGTGATACGCAGGTCCGCGTACTTCGGGTCGGCGACGATCGACGCGATCGGGTCGATGAACTCGCTCTTGTAGCGCGGGAGTTCCTCGGGTCCGAGCTCACCGTTGGAGGCGAGGGCGGCGCAGTCGCGGCCGGGCAGGTCGTAGACGACGACGTTGATGGCGAGCGGGTCGCCGCCGGACTGGACGAGCGCCTCGTCGAGGTGGTCGCGCAGGCCCATGCCGCCGTTGACGCCCTCGATCGCCGCGATGCGGTCCAGCCACACCGAGGTGGAGGTGTTCGCGATGCGGCTGCCGCCCGGTTCGGCGGCGGCCTTCGCGGACCACTCGGGGTTGACGTACAGCTTGGCGCCGGCGAACGGGTTGTCCGCCTTGTCACCGGTCGGCGGGTCGGTCGGCGGGTCCGTGGGCGGGTCGGTAGGGGGATCGGTCGGCGGGTCCGTCGGGGTGGTGTCGCCGTTGCAGGCCACGCCGTTGACCGCGAAGGACGTCGGGGCGGTGTTGGTGCCGCTGTACGAGAACTGGGCGCCGGGCGAGACGGTGGCACCGGCCGCGATGGACCGGTTCCAGTCCGGGCCCTTGACCGTGATGGTCTTCCCTGACTGCGACCAGATGCCGTTCCAGCCGTTGCCCAGCTGCTGGTTGCCCGAGTAGGCGTAGGTCAGCGCCCAGTTGTCGAGGCTGGAGGTGCCGGTGTTCTTGATGTCCACCGTGGCGGTGAAGCCGGAGCCCCAGTCACTGGTCTTGTAGTCGACGCTGCAGGCGAGCGCCGCGGCGGCGGCCGGCGTCTGCATCACGGTGACCGCGCCGGCGCCGGTGGCGAGCAGGCTGCAGGCAGCCAGCAGCGCGGTCCGCTTTCTGCGCAGTGGTGGCGCGGTGTCGCGGCTCATTGTGTCGCGGCTCATGGGGTGACGTTTCCTCTCGTCGACGGAGCAGAGCGGGGGCGTGCGACTGGTCGGCCGGCCGCACGAGAACCGGCAAATCCATGGGAGCGCTCCCAGCCAAAGTGGCCGGATTCCATGGAGGAATCCACTGACTCGGGAGGCTCGACCCGCAATGGCGCAAGCCGCCGCAGGGTGATGGCGTCCGGTGGCGGCGGGCCGCCGAACGGGGCGACGGGGAGGTGCGGGGGGTGACGCATGAGCGACTCCTTGCAGCTCGGACCCGCCGAAACCGGCGTGTCCAGTGATGGAACCGCTCCCACTGGTTGCACCGGAGGCTAGCGCCGAACCGCGCACCAGAAAAGGGGAGTTGGCAAATTTCTTGACGGAGCGCACCTCCGTACACCGGTTTCTGCGCCACCTCTTGACAGCCTTGCCCGGCCACTCCACCGTGGGAGCGCTCCCACTGGTTCAAGGCTTGTGCTCAGCCTCCACATGCCCAACTCCCAGAGCCGCTAGGAGAGTCACCCTCATGTCCCCACCAGGAAGACGGCGCCCGCTGCGGCGCGTACTGACGGCGCTCGCCGCCGTCCTCTCGCTCCCCCTGGCCCTGACCGCGACCGGCACCGGGCCGGCCCATGCCGCCGCCGTGCAGTGCAGTGTCGACTACAAGGCCAATGACTGGGGTTCCGGCTTCACCACCGACCTCACGATCACCAACCGCGGCTCAGAGGCCATCGACGACTGGACCCTCACCTACGACTACGCCGGGAACCAGCGGCTCAGCAACGGCTGGAACGGCACCTGGTCGCAGTCCGGCAGCACCGTCACCGTCAAGGCGCCCGCCTGGAGCAGCACGATCGCCGCCGGTGCCGCCGTCAGCACCGGCGCCCAGTTCTCCTACAGCGGCACCAACGCCGCCCCCACCTCCTTCTTCGTCAACGGCACCAAGTGCACCGGCGCGCACCAGCCGCCCATCGCGGTCCTGACCAGCCCGGCCGCCGGTGCCGTCTTCTCGGCCGGCGACCCCGTCCCGCTGGCCGCCACCGCCGCGGCCGCCGACGGCGCGACGGTGAGCAGGGTCGAGTTCTACAGCGACACCGCCCTGCTGGGCACGGACACCACCTCGCCGTACACCTTCAGCGCCACCGGCCTCGCGGCCGGCTCCTACTCGCTCTACGCCAAGGCGTACGACAGCCAGGGCGCCTCCGCCGAGTCCTCCCCGGTCGGGATCACCGTGGCCGCCGGCCCCGCCCTGGTCGCCACGCCGTCCCAACTGGCGGTCGGGCAGGGCGAGTCGGGCACGTTCGCCGTCAAGCTCTCGACGCAGCCGGCGTCGAACGTCACGGCCGCGGTCGCCCGCACCGCGGGCAACTCCGGCCTGAGCGTGAGCAGCGGCGCGAGCCTCACCTTCACCCCGTCGAACTGGAACACCGCGCAGCAGGTCACCATCGCCGCCGACAGTGAGGGCACCGGCTCCGCCACCTTCGCCGTGACGGCGCCCGGCCACGCCGCCGCCGAGGTGACGGCGACGCAGCTCGGCGGTTCCAAGCAGTACGACGAGCGCTTCCTCGACCTGTACGGGAAGATCACCGACCCGGCCAACGGCTACTTCTCGCCCGAGGGCATCCCGTACCACTCGGTCGAGACGCTGATCGTCGAGGCCCCCGACCACGGGCACGAGACGACCTCCGAGGCGTACAGCTATCTGATCTGGCTGCAGGCCATGTACGGCCGGATCAGCGGCGACTGGACGAAGTTCAACGGCGCCTGGGAGATCATGGAGAAGTTCATGATCCCCAACCACGCCGACCAGGCCACCGGCTCCTTCTACGACCCGAACAAGCCGGCGACCTACGCACCGGAGCACGACCTGCCCTCCCAGTACCCGGCCGAGCTCCAGCCCTCCGTGGCCTCCGGCAAGGACCCGATCGCGGCCGAGCTGAAGAGCGCGTACGGCACGGACGACGTCTACGGCATGCACTGGCTCCAGGATGTCGACAACGTCTACGGGTACGGCAACGAGCCGGGCAAGTGCGAGGCCGGTCCGAGCGCCACCGGGCCCTCGTACATCAACACCTTCCAGCGCGGGCCGCAGGAGTCGGTCTGGGAGACCGTGCCCCAGCCGACCTGCGACCGGTTCGCCTACGGCGGCCCGAACGGCTATCTGGACCTGTTCACCAAGGACGCGTCCTACGCCAAGCAGTGGAAGTTCACCAACGCGCCGGACGCGGACGCCCGCGCCGTGCAGGCCGCCTACTGGGCGGACCTCTGGGCCAAGGAGCAGGGCAAGGGCTCCGAGGTCTCGGCGACGGTCGCCAAGGCCGCGAAGATGGGCGACTACCTGCGCTACGCCATGTTCGACAAGTACTTCAAGAAGATCGGCGACTGCGTCGGGCCGACGACCTGCCCGGGCGGCACCGGCAAGGACAGCTCGCACTACCTGCTGTCCTGGTACTACGCCTGGGGCGGCGCGAACGACGCCTCCGCGGGCTGGGCCTGGCGCATCGGCTCCAGTCACGCGCACGGCGGCTACCAGAACCCGATGGCCGCGTACGCGCTGAGCTCGTACGCACCGCTGAAGCCCAAGTCGGCGACCGGCCAGTCCGACTGGGCGAAGAGCCTGGAGCGGCAGATCGAGTTCTACCGCTGGCTGCAGGCCGACGAGGGCGCGATCGCGGGCGGCGCGACCAACAGCGTCGGCGGCCGCTACGAGGCCCCGGCGGCGGGCACGCCGACCTTCTACGGCATGGCGTACGACGAGAAGCCCGTCTACCACGACCCGCCGTCGAACCAGTGGTTCGGCTTCCAGGCGTGGTCGATGGAGCGGGTGGCCGAGTACTACCAGCAGACGGGCGACGCCAAGGCGAAGGCCGTGCTCGACAAGTGGGTCGACTGGGCCGTGTCGGAGACGACCATCAACCCCGACGGCACGTTCCTGATGCCCTCCACCCTCCAGTGGTCCGGCAAGCCCGACACCTGGAACCCCTCGTCGCCGGGCGCCAACGCCGGCCTGCACGTGACCGTGGCCGACTACACCCAGGACGTGGGCGTGGCCGGTGCGTACGCCAAGGTGCTGACGTACTACGCGGCACGGTCGGGCGACGCCGACGCGAAGCGGGTGGCGAAGGGTCTGCTGGACGGCATGTGGGACCACCACCAGGACGCGCTGGGCATCGCGGTGCCGGAGACGCGGACCGACTACAACCGGTTCGACGACCCGGTGTACGTGCCGGACACCTTCACGGGCACGATGCCGAACGGCGACACGATCGACTCGTCGTCCACGTTCGCCTCGCTGCGCTCCTTCTACCAGGACGACCCGGCGTGGTCGAAGATCGAGGCCTATCTGGCGGGCGGCGCCGCGCCCGAGTTCACCTACCACCGTTTCTGGGCCCAGGCGGACATCGCGCTGGCCATGGGGGCGTACGCGGAGCTGCTCGAGTGACGCCGCCGCGTCGCTGAGCGGCCCCGGCACGCGGAGCCGGGCGGGCATCTCCCCCATGATGCCCGCCCGGTTCCGTCGCTGCGCGCGGGCGGAATTGTGATCCGTGTGACGTCAAGTCACTTCCGTTGCACAGGGAGTTCAGTAGAGTTGTGGGTGATCCAGGAGGGGAGAGCGCATGTCCGAATTACTGACGGCCGCGGCTTTCATCGCGCCGTTCATCAGCACCGCGGCGACGTCGTTCGCCGGCGCCGTCGCCCAGTCCGCGCAGACCGCGGTGGCGGACAGCGCGGTGGAGCGGGGGCGGGTGCTGCTGGGCAGGGTGCTGCGCCGGGGCGCCGACGACCCCGTCCCGACCGAGGACGACACCGCGGCGGCCACCGCCATCGAGGAACTCGCCCCGGACGACCGGGAGATCCTGGAGACCGCGGTCGGCGAATGGCTGGCCGACGGGGACGACCTGAGCGCGGATTCCCTGCGTACGCGCATCCGCGTCGCCCATCAGGAGTACCACGCGGGCGACCGGAACAGCGCGACGTCGTACGGCAACAACTCCCCCGCGATCGGCAGGCTGGACACGGCCACCTTCAACTACGGCTCGCAGCCCGGGCAGGGGGGCGGTAGTTGAGCGGCGACCCGCCGACGCGACGCGGCAGCGCCACCACGACGGGTGACAATTCGCCGGCGATCGGCATCATCGGCAAGGTGGTTCTCAGCCTCTTCGCTGGAGACGCCGTCGACAAGTTCGCAGACAAGGCGAAACGCTGGAACGGCTGGAACTGGCCGCCTTTCCTTCTGATCGTCCTGCTCGGCGGCTACGCCCTGATCACCGCGCCCGACGGGCCGCTGCGTCAGTTCGTATGGGTCTACCTCGCCCTCGGTGTCGCGGTGGGCCTGGCGCTCACCCGGCTCATCGCGCCCGCCGGCGAGAAACGGGCCCGCCGCTGGCGCGTTCTCATGTCGGCGACGGCGCTGATCTGCGCGGTGGCCGGGACGGTCGGCATGGACCATCTCGCGGACCACGGCGAGATCAATGTCACCGGCCGGACCGACATCAAGGGCGGCGAGACGGTCACCAACGGCTCCCGGCTCCGGCTCGTGGTCGACAGCCCCGTCGACCGCTCCCGGCTGCGCATCACGCTGGCGATTCGGGACGCGGCCCGCGCCGCCCAGTTCTGCGCGCCGGAGACCACCTACTCCGCCGAACTGCGGGGGAACACGAGCACCCGCGTCGAAGAGGTCAAGAGCGGACAGACGATCGAGTTCCCCCTCGGCGGCCTGCAGGGCGAGATCGAGGTAGGGATCATCCTGAGCACCGACGAGGGCTGCGAGATGGGCCTGTTCGTCGCGGACGCCGTACTTCACGACTGAGAGGACACAGTGGCTGCCACCCCTGAATCCCGGCGCTCCGCCCCGCGGCTCCTCAGACGCGTCCTCGGGATCGCCGCGGCCGTGACCGTGCTGGTGAACCTCGCCTCCTGCTCCTCCGGCGAGCCGGCGCCCGAGTTCCTGGGCGTCAAACGGATCACGGTCGCGATGCACAACGACCTGCCCGGTGTGTCGTACTCGTCCAACTACGACCGGTCGGGACTGGACTTCCTGGTGCTCCAGCACATCCAGGAGGAGCTCGACGTCGCGTTCAGCGAACCCGTCGACGTCTCCTCGGGCGACCGGGTGACCCAACTCCTGGACCGCAAGGCCGACATGACGATCGCCTCGTTCTCCATCACGGCGGACCGGATGGACCTGATCGACTTCGTGGGCCCCTACCTCAAGACCCGGCAGGGTTTCCTCGTCGGCCCGCAGGGAGCCGACGTGGAACGCCTGTCCGACCTGCGCGGCAGCCGGATCTGCACCTGGCAGGGCACCACCTCGCAGGAGGCCCTCGACGGCATCAGGGAGACCGTCGGCGCGGACCCGGTCACCCACACCGACGCGTCCGACTGCATCGAGCAGCTCATCAGCGGCCAGGTACAGGCGGTCTCCACCGACCAGGCCATCCTCTACGGCTTCGCCCGGCAGCACGAGAAGGACGGCCTCCGGGTGGTCCCGGACGTGACGATAGGAGCACCTCAGTACTACGGCATCGGGCTCCCGAAGGGCCACGAGGAGGACTGTACCCGGCTCAAGACCTGGCTCAAGAAGCATGTGGGCACCAGCACGTGGATCAGGGACATAGAGACCTCCCTCCCCGCCCTCACGGAGCAGGACCGCGCCTGGATCAGCAGCCACAAACCCAACGGCGCGGAAATCGAGGCCCGCTCCTGCCGGAACAGCATCAGCCCGTGACCCGGCGCGGTCCGGGCCGGGTCCGGCCTGGGGCCGGGCCGGGCCTGGTGCGGGTGCGCACCGGCGGTCGCGCGCTCGGCGCGAAACCGGCGGGCCGGCCTGAGGGCCAGGGCCCGTTACGGTGTGCGGAAGCCGCGGAAGGTCACCGGCTTGCGGGTTTCGAAGCCGATGCGTTCGTAGAGGGCGATCGCCCGGGTGTTCGCCTCGGCGACGTGCAGGAAGGGGCGTTCGCCTCGGGCCACTATGCGTGCAACGAGCGCGCTCGCCAGGCGGGCGGCGTGGCCCTGGCCGCGGGACGCGGGGTCGGTGCAGACTGCGCTGATCTCGGTCCAGCCCGGAGGCCGGAGACGTTCGCCCGCCATGGCCACCAGCCTGCCGTGGTCACGGATGCCCAGATACGTGCCGAGTTCGTAGGTGCGCGGCCAGAACGGCCCCGGCTGAGCCCGGGCCACGAGGTCGAGCATCTCGGGCACATCGTCCGCGCCCAGTTCGACCACGCCGGCGTCGTCACGAGGATCGGCCGGGTGCCCGCTGTCCGGCCAGATCATCTGGCGGCCTTCGAGCACGAAGACCGGCTCCCACTCCGACGGCGGCGTCGCCGGGCAGCTGAACATGTCGGCGAACGCGCCCGGGCCGAGGAGCCGGGCGAGGTCGGTCCACTCCGCCGGATCCGGATCGGCGGAGACCGCGGCGAAGGTCGCGACGTCCGCCATATAGGTGGCGGCCCGGCCGACTTGGCGGGCGAGATGGGCGTGATGACCGCGCAAGGACTCGCGTACCGGCTCGTCGAGTGCGACGACGTCGCGGTTCACCATCGTGCTGTCCCTCTCGTGATGTTGCGTGAACGGCCGACCGACCGGCTGACCCCCGAGAATGACCAAAGGCCGTATCGGATTGACTCCGATACGACCTCTGGCCTGCGACTCCGCAGAGTCGGGACGACAGGATTTGAACCTGCGACCCCTTGACCCCCAGTCAAGTGCGCTACCAAGCTGCGCCACGTCCCGATGCGCCGTCCGGCCGATTTCCCGGCCCGAGCGCGCAAGAGAACATTACCTCACTCCGCAGGCCCGCCGAACGCCCGGCCCGGCCGACGCGGCCCGCGTCGCCGCAGGTACTCCGCCGTGGCCCGCCATCGCCGGCCGGTGCGGAGGAGGGACACTTGCTGCATGGACAAGGCACGCAGAGACCGCGACGCCGAGGGCCGCGCCCGCAACGCCCGCCCCCGGGACGGCCTGGGCCGTCCCCTCCCCCACGGCGCGCCCGGCGTGGAGCGCCAGCCGGAGGGGTTGGTGCGCACGCCCGCCGAGACGCTCTCCGAGGCACAGCGGCTGCTCGACGCGGGTATGCCGTTCCACGCGCACGAGGTGTTCGAGGACGCCTGGAAGTCCGGCCCCGAGGAGGAACGCGAGCTGTGGCGGGGCCTGGCGCAGCTCGCGGTGGGTCTCACCCACGCCGCGCGCGGCAACACCACGGGCGGCGCCCGGCTGCTGCTGCGCGGCGCAGAGCGCATCGTGGACTTCCCGGGCCCGCACGGCATCGACGTGCCGGGGCTGAGCCACTGGGCCAGGGAACTCGCGGAGCGGATGACCGGCCCGGTGGATCCGGCCGCGGAGGCGCCGCGGCTGACGGGCCGGACCTGACGGGACGCCGCGCACCGGCTCAGCAGCCGCTGCGGGACGTGAAGTCCCTGGCGCTACGCACCACTTCGCGTACGTCCTCGTCGAAGGCGCCGCGCCTGCGGCGGACCGGATCGCCCCAAGCCCCGGGGCCCTTGCCTTCGTTACCAGCCCGAACTTTCCTGGCCAGGCGTCTTCACCTAGCCTCACCCGCTGTGAAGATCGCACGGATGATACGGGGCCGCTCACGGCAAGCGGCCGCCTTGGAGGGCCTCCATCGGCTGTGGAAGGAGGGCCGGTACGAGGAGGTCGAGGCCGGGGCCAGAGCGCTCGAGGCGGAGTCGGGGCGTCTGCGCAAACGAGGCCGGAGGACCGCGGTGGCATGGCATGCCAAGGCCCTGGCCACGGCGGCGGCCTGTGTCCAGGGGCGCGGGCCGCAGGTGCGGGACGAGCTGGAGACCCTCATGACCGAGCTGAAGGACCTGACCGGGAGCGGGCGGGCGCTCCTGCTGATGGTCCGGAGCAACCACATGCTGGCCCTCAACAGTGAGGGGCGCTACGGCGAGGCGGAGGCCGAGGGGCTGGACATACTGCGCGGCCTGGCCCGCCTCAAACATCTGACGCCGGTGTGGAACATCGAGTTGTGCGTGCTGGACAACCTGGTCGACGCCCTGTGCGGGCAGTCCCGCTACGAGGAGGCCGAGGCCGTCGCCCGGGGGAACCTGCCCCGGGCCGAAGGGGCCACGGCCGCCGCTCTGCACCGCGGTCTGGTGCACAGCCTGAACGGGCAGGGGCGCCACCAGGACGCGCTCACCGAGGCGCGCCGGCTCGCCCCGCACCGGGACCGGAGCCTGGCCGGGAGCCTGTACATGGAAACGGCCGCCGCCCTGCACGGTCTGGGCCACCGGAGCGAGGCGGAAGCGGCGGCCCGCGGGGCGCTGACCGACTGCGAGCGGCATCTGCACCCGGACCATCCCCGCATCGGGGAGGCCCGCGCGCTGCTCGCCCGCATCACGGCGGACGAACCGCCGGCGCCGGCAGCCGAAGAGGCCGTGCACGGCTGATCATTTCCGGGGCCGCCCGGCATGGCCCCGGGGAGCTGCCTGGAGGAGGCTCCGGAGCACAGCGGCATGGCTGCGGTCGGGCTCCTTGGCCGCAGTCAGCAGCGTCAGCGGGCCTTCGGCGGCCAGGGCGCGCAGCCGGCTCAGGGCCTCCGCCGCGGCGGTGTCCGCGAGCTCCGCCTCGTAGCGCCGGCGGAACTCCTCGTACTCGCCGTCCGGGCCGTGGTACCAGCGCCGGAGCTCCGTCGACGGGGTCACCGACTTGGGCCACTCGTCGACCCGCGCCTCGTCCTTGCTCAGGCCACGCGGCCAGAGCCGGTCGACGAGGACGCGAACCCCGTCGTCCGGGTCCGGCGCCTCGTAGACCCTGCGGAGCCTCACCTTGCCGCTGCCTCGCTGCATGCCCCCCAGCGTCACAGGCCGAAGGCGTGAGTGCGACCGGGCTCACGCCCGGAACCGGGCTGTCCGGCGGCAGTCCGCCCTTCGCCGTGGGCGCGCCCCGCGCCACCGCCTCACGATCAATGTCGTCTCCTGACTAGCTCCCACCACGTGAACAACGGCAGCATGGGAGCAGCGCGGTACCTGACCGCGTACGGAGGCGGTGCGCGCATTGACACGGGCGAACTTTGCGTTCTGCGGGGCCGAGCTGGCCGCTGTCTACGTGCTCACGGAGAGTGGTGACGAGCTGCGGCTCGCCGAGGTGGTCGGCGACCGCGGCGGGTCGTACGGGCTGCCGTCCGTGGTGTCGCTGGGCGGCCGCTCCCCCGCCACGGACGCCTACCGGGCCGCCCGGCCGCTGTGGCTGAGCGCGGCGGAGCTGGCCGCGTACCTCTCGGCCGACGCCCGCGGGGTGTCGCCCGTCGGAGCCGGGACGCTGCCCGCCAAGTTCTCGCTCGGCGCGCTGCCGCTGGGCCACGGCACCACCCAGCTCGGCTGCCTCATCGTGGCCGGTGAGACGGCGGACGGCTTCGACGCCGACCGCCGCAGTCTCCTGGAGCTCTACGCCGATCAGGTGACGGCCGGACTGGAGTCCGTACCGGCCCGGATCGCGGGCCGGACGGCCCCGCGGGCGCACCCGGGGCCGACGCTGGTGCCGCTCCACAGCGGGGCGTTCACCCTGACGCTGGACACCGGGGAGATGGAGGCGGACGCTCGGGTGCTGGAGCTGCTGGGCATCGCGCAGGAGGACTTCGACGGGCGGGTGGAGACCCTGCTCGCCTGCGCCGTACCGGACGACATCCCGGCGCTGATGGCCGTGGTCGAGCCTGGCCGGCTTTCTTCCTCCTCGGGCGAGCAGCTGGCGTTCCGCATCCGCCGGCCAGGCGGCGAGCTGCGCTGGCTGGGCCTGCGCTGCCGCCTGCGGTTCGGTGCCGACGGCGCGCCGGAGCGGGTGCTCGGGGTGGTCGCCGACGCCGTGTACCTGCGCCCGACGGACGACGAGGTCGCCGTCGTGCAGGGGCTCTCGGCACGGCTGGCGGGGGCGACGACGGTCCGGGACGTCAGCCGTACGGTCGTCGAGACCCTGCGCCAGCCGCTGGCCGCCAGCCGGATCGCCGTCGCGGAGGTGGAGGCCGACCGGCTGCTGGTCACCGTGCTGGATCCGCCGGACCCGGACGCGTGGCCGGGCGTGTGGCAGACGGAGTGGCGGTCCGAGTGGCCGGACGCGTCGTGCCACGCGCTGCCCACCCTGGAGAGGGCGCTGCGGGACGGCCATATGAGCCTGTGGCCGCCGGGAGCCGATCTGGAGCCCGGCCTCATCGGTATCGGGCCTGGCGGGCTGGCGGTCGTACCGCTGCCGGCGGACGGGCGCCTGGTCGGGGTGTGCCTGGTCGGCTGGGACGCGGCGCACGAGTTCGCCCCGGAGGAGCGGTCGCTGCTGACGGCGGTAGCGGGCCTGGTCGGCAGCGCGCTGCGGCGCGCGCACGCCCTGGACGCGGGACACGAGCTGGCCAGGATGCTCCAGCGCAGCCTCCTGCCCCGCAAACTCCCGCTCCTGTCGGGAGGGGTCGCCGTGGCCCGCTATCTGCCCGCGACGGCCGGCCTGGAGGTGGGCGGCGACTGGTACGACGTGATTCCGCTCGCCGACTCGCATGTGGCACTCGTCATCGGCGACGTCCAGGGCCACAGCGCCGCGGCGGCCACCATCATGGGCCAGATGCGCACGGCGGTACGGGCCTACGCGGTGGAGGGCCATCCCCCGGACGTGGTGGTCTCGCGCGCCAACCGGCTGCTCGTCGGCATGGAGACGGATCTCTTCGCGACCTGCCTGTACGTGGACCTGGACATGGAGGAGGGCATCGCCATCTTCGTGCGCGCCGGGCATCTGCAGCCGCTGCTGCGGCACCCGGACGGCACGACCGAGGAACTGGCCGTCGACGGCGGGCCGCCGCTGGGGGTGCTGGCGGAGGCTGAGTTCTCCATGACCGAGGCCGGTCTGCTGCCCGGCACCCTGCTCACCCTGGTCACCGACGGCCTGGTGGAGTCCGCCCATCTCCCGCTGGAGGAGGGCATCCGGCGGGCGAACGAGGCGCTCGCCGCGGCCGACCCGTCCGACATCGGCCGGGTCGCCGACGAACTCCTCGGCACCGTGACCGGACGCGACGACGACGTCGCGGTGCTGCTGCTGCGCTACGACGGGACCCGGGTGCGTCCGCTGCGGACCCACTGGACGGTGTGGCGGCTGACCAACGCCGTGCTGCACGCCCGCCGCTTCACCGCGCGCACACTGCGTTCCTGGGGTCTGACCCACGAGATCGACATGGCACTGCTGGTGGTGTCCGAGCTGGTCACCAACGCCATCGCGCACACGCAAGGTGAGGTGGACCTCGACCTGACCCTGTCGTCGGACCGGCTGCGGATCGCCGTGAACGACACCTCGCCCCGCTCCCCCGTCAAACCGGCGAACGTCGACTGGGAGGCGACGGGCGGCCGGGGCCTGCTGATCGTCGAGGCGACGACGGCGGCGTGGGGCTCGCTGCCCCTCAGTGGCGGCAAGCAGGTGTGGGCCGAGATCGAGGTGGGCGGGCAGGGCTGACCGTACGCCACCGGCCGCCCACCTGCGGTGGGCGGCCGGGACGACACCGGAACGGTCGGCGGATCAAACCGCCGGGGCCGGGAAGGTGGGGTACTCCACCCCGGAGACGTGCTGGACGACCCGGATGACCTGGCACGAGTAGCCGAACTCGTTGTCGTACCAGAGGTAGAGGATCGCGTTGTCGCCGTCGACCTTGGTGGCGCCGGCGTCGACGATCGAGGCGTGGCGCGAGCCGATGAAGTCGTTCGACACGGCGTCGGGGGCGTTGGTGAAGTCGATCTGGCGGCGCAGCGGAGAGGTCAGCGAGACCTCGCGGAGGTGATCGAGGACCTCCTCGCGGGTGGTCTCGCGGCCGAGGCGCAGGCTGAGGATCGCGATCGAGACGTCCGGGACGGGGACGCGGATCGAGCTGCCGGTGATCGGCGCCTTCAGGTCGGGCAGCGCCTTGGCGACGGCGGAGGCGGCGCCGGTCTCGGTGATGACCATGTTGAGCGGCGCGGAGCGGCCGCGGCGGTCGGCCTTGTGGTAATTGTCCAGCAGGTTCTGGTCGTTGGTGAACGAGTGGACCGTCTCGACGTGGCCGCGCAGGACGCCGTACTCGTCGGCCATCGCCTTCAGCGGCGGGACGATCGCGTTGGTGGTGCAGGAGGCGCAGGACAGGATGCGCTCGCCCGGCTTGATCGTGTCGTGGTTGACGCCGTGCACGATGTTCGGGACGTCGCCCTTGCCCGGGGCGGTCAGGACGACCTTGTCGATACCGGGGCGCAGGTGCTCGGACAGGCCCTCGCGGTCGCGCCACTTGCCGGTGTTGTCGATGAGGATGGCGTCCTTGATGCCGTACGCCGTGTAGTCGATCTCCGACGGGTCTCCCGCGTAGATGACCTTGATCTCGTTGCCGTTGGCGATGATCGTGCTGTTCGCCTCGTCGACGGTGATCGTGCCCTGGAACTGGCCGTGGATGGAGTCACGGCGCAGCAGCGAGGCCCGCTTCACGAGGTCCTGTTCGCCGCCGCCGCGGACGACGACGGCGCGCAGCCGCAGGCCGTTTCCGGAGCCGGCCTTCTCGATGAGGAGGCGGGCGACGAGGCGGCCGATGCGGCCGAAGCCGTAGAGGACGACGTCGCGGCCCTCGCGGCACTCGATCTTGTTCTCGCCGGTGGCGCCCGCGACGGCCTGGGCGGTGAACGCCTCCACCGTCAGACCGCGGTCGTCGGCCCGGTACGTCTCGGCGAGCATGCCGATGTCGATCTGGGAGGGGCCGAGATCGAGCGTGGTGAGGGCCTGGAGGAACGGCATCGTCTCGGTGACCGAGAGCTCCTCGCCGGCTATCTGCCGGGCGAAGCGGTGGGTCTTGAGGATGCTGACCACCGACTTGTTCACCAAGGAGCGGCTGTGCAGCAGGACCGTGACGTCCCGCTCCCGGTGCAGCTTCCCGATGATCGGGATCATCGACTCCGCGATCTCCTCGCGGTTCTTCCAGTTGGTGAACGAGTCGTCTTTGACAGTCACAGGTTTATCTTTCGAGCTAGGCGGTGCTCATATGCTAGCCGTACCGGATTCGGGCTCATCCAGCGGTGCGGTCTGTACGAATCGCCCCGTTCGCCCCGTCGCCGGGCACGGCGGCCACGCCGTCCGGGCATGAAAAAAGGCCGCTCTCCCATTGGATGAGAGAACGGCCTACGACCCGCCAGAAGCAGAGTCGGGACGACAGGATTTGAACCTGCGACCCCTTGACCCCCAGTCAAGTGCGCTACCAAGCTGCGCCACGTCCCGGTGCCCGCTGACCTGGGGTTTCCCCCGGCCGAACGTGCACGAGAAGAATACCGCACTCGGACCGCTGGTCACGAACCCGTATTGCGCGGACCGACACGCTTGACCTCAAGCAAACTTGAGGTTGCACGGTGGTGGGCATGACGACAACGGCATCCACCACCGCATCCGTCCGCACGTCCACCACCGTGTCCGGCACCGTGTCCGTCCGGCGCCCGGCGCCCGTCGACTTCGGCGATCTCGACCGGCTCATGTCCCTGATGACCGGCGACGAGAAGCACGGACCGGCCGCCACGTCCACGCTCGACGCCCTCTGGGTCCTGTACGACCGCGTCCTGCGCGTCACGCCCGAGACCGCCGACGCTCCGGACCGGGACCGGTTCCTCCTCTCCAAGGGGCACGGCCCCATGGCGTACTACGCGGTCCTCGCCGCCAAGGGCTTCTTCCCGCAGGAGTGGCTGCCCGGCTTCGGCTCGTACGACTCGCCGCTCGGCCACCACCCCGACCGGGTCCTCGTGCCCGGCGCCGAGATCGGCAGCGGCTCGCTCGGCCACGGCCTGCCGCTGGCCGTCGGCTCCGTCCTCGGCCTGCGCGCCCAGGAGCTGCCGGACCCGCGGGTCTGGGTCCTGATCGGCGACGCCGAACTGGACGAGGGAAGCAACCACGAGGCCATCGCCTACGCGGGCCCGGCCGGCCTGGAGCAGCTCCACACGCTCGTCGTCGACAACTCGTCCGCGACGCACGGCTGGCCCGGCGGCATCGCCTCCCGCTTCGAGGCGGCCGGCTGGTCGGCGCAGGCGGTCGACGGCAGGGACCACGAGGCGCTGTACGCCGCGTTCACCGCGCCGCACCCGGGGCGGCCGCGGGCGGTCGTCGCCCGTGTCGAACCGAAGAGCGCCTGACCGACGGCCCCCTTCGTCGCATCTTTCACCGCGCCATTCATCGCGCCATTCATCGCGCCGCCGCAGAGGAGACTTCCGACCATGGACACCATGCGTGACCGTTTCATCGCCACCACCTCCCGCCTGCTCGACGAGGACCCCCGCCTCGCCCTCGTCCTCGCCGAGATCAGCGCCGCCGGTTTCGAGCAGGCGCACCGGCGCCACCCGGACCGGGTGGTCAACGTGGGCATCCGCGAGCAGCTGCTGATCGGCGCCGGTGGCGGCATGGCCCTCACCGGGATGCGGCCGATCATGCACACGTTCGCCAGCTTTCTCGTGGAGCGGCCGTTCGAGCAGGTGAAGCTCGACTTCGGCCACCAGAACACCGGCGGGGTGCTGGTGAGCGCCGGCGCCTCGTACGACTGGCCGGCCGGCGGCTTCACCCACATGTCGCCGGGGGACGTGGCCCTGCTGGACACCCTGGACGGGTGGACGGTCCATGTGCCCGGCCACCCGGACGAGGCGGAGGCGCTGCTGCGGCACGCGGCCGCCGGCGACGACCGGGTGTACGTGCGCCTGTCGCTGCAGAGCAACGCCGAGGCCCGGCCGGTCACGGGCGACGGGTTCCTCACCGTGCGCGAAGGACGCGGCGGCGTCGTGATCGCGGTCGGGCCGATGCTGGACAACGTCCTCGCGGCGACCGAGGGGCTCGACGTGACCGTGCTGTACGCGACGACCGTGCGCCCCTTCGACGGGGCCGCCGTCCGCGCCGCCGTGGGCGGCCGGGCGGACGTGGTGATCGTCGAGCCGTATCTGGAGGGCACGTCGACCACGGCCGCGAACGACGCCCTGGCGGACGTGCCGCACCGGGTGCTGGGGCTCGGGGTGGCACGGCGGGAGCTGCGCCGTTACGGCGCGATCGACGAGCACCTCGCGGCGCACGGACTGGACCCGGCGTCCCTGCGGGCGCGCATCTCCGCGTTCCTGTGACGGGCGCGGGGACGGGAAGCGGCTCAGGGGCGCCGGGCGGTCACTTCCGGAGCTCGGGGGCTGGTCCCATCACGACGACCGGCCGCTTGCCGGGGTCGAGCAGCCGGAGCAGTTCGCGCATCCGCTCCCTCGGCAGCGAGATACACCCCTGGGTGGGCCCCTCGTGGTCCACGTGGATCCACAGCCCGCTGCCCTTCTCGGGGCCGAGCGGCCGCTCCTTGTCGAGCGGGCTGGTCCCCGGGACCCGGTTGTAGTCGATGGCGATCACGTAGTCGAAGGACCCTTCGAGGGGCTCCCCGAGGAATCCGGTCCCCGGGGCGACGAACTCCTCGTCCTGGTCGTACGGCAGCCGGGTCCCGGGGTCCGGTTCGAGTCCGCCGGCGTCGCCGAGGCCGAAGACCCCGATGGGGGTACGCAGATCACCGGCGTTGTGGTCGTGGGTCCAGCCCCGCAGGGCGTTGTGGGCGGGCCAGGGGCCGGCGACGCGCCGCCAGTCGTCTCCCTTCCCGCTCTCACTCCCGTTCTCGTAGAGCGTGGTCTCCGCGACGTTGGTGTCGGCCGTACCGCCGGACACGACCAGGGCCTGACGGGTGCCGCCGGGGATGCGGGAGCGGAAGTCCGGGCCGAGGCCGGGGATGTGACGGGCCGACGGCTTGTGCGGTCCGGGGCCGGCGTGCCTGGCGGGGCTCTTCGCGGGCGCCTGAGTCGCGGGGGATGCGGGCGACACGGACGAGGTGTCCGTACAGCTGGTGAGAAGCAGTGCGGCGCAGACCGCCGCGGCCAGCGTGCTCCCGGCGCTCTTGGTGACGGGCATGGGTGGGGGTCCTCCCGGCGTCGTGGAACGGCGCCGCAATCCGTACCCGGTCCGCGCGGGAAGTGGTTGCCCCGGGCGCGCACTCACCCGACCGTGGCACCGGCCGCGCGGCCATCCGGCCCGCCGGGCACCCGGACCGGCCCGCCTCCAGCGCGGAGACGGGCGTGTCACGGCGGCGGCGGGGCCAGCTCCGGGTGGGCGTCGAGCAGTTTGCGGGGAGCGGCCTGGCGCCACGAGTCGAGCAGGATCGCCCGCAGTTCGTCGTCGTCCTCCAGCGCTTCGAGGCGCACGCGCACCCAGGCGTAGTGGTCGTCGTGTCCGCCGCGGAGGAAGAACTTGTCCGGCTCGGCGGCGGTCAGCTCCTCGCGTTCCTCCTTCGGGCACTTCACGCCCATCACGCGGTCGTCGTCGTCCAGCGACGCGAAGACCAGGCCGCGGTCCTGCAGCCGGAAGGTGGGCATGCCCCAGGCGAGCTTCTCGATCGCCCCCGGGAGCGACAGCGCGATCCTGCGTACGTCATCGGCGGTGGCCATGGCACCACCGTAAACGCCGGCGCTGACAACGCCCGCCGGCGTCCGAGTCGCCCCGCGCTTGCGCGGCCCCGACGGGGGCCGCAGGGCCTCAGATGCGGCCGTCCTCCCGGCGGTGGATCTGCTCGACCAGTTCCGCCGCGAGCGACTTGATCGTCTCGAGCCCGGGCCTGCCCCAGGGCCTCGGCCGGGTGTCGAACACGCAGACGGTGCCCAGCGCGATGCCCGTACGGTCGATCAGCGGCGCCCCGAGGTAGGAGCGGATGCCGATCTCGTCGACGACCGGGTTGCCCGCGAAGCGCGGGTAGTCGCACACGTCCTCCAGGACCAGCGCCTTGCGGCGCACCACCACATGAGGGCAGTAGCCGTGGTCTCGCGCCATGAACCGGCTGATCTCCTCGCCCCTCGGCGCGGCGCCCGTATCGGTGCCGCGCCGGGCCCATGACGGATGCAGTCCGGCGAAGAACTGACGCTTCTCGTCGATGAAGTTGACCATCGAGTACGGAGCTCCGGTCACCTCGGCGAGGTTCCGCGCGAAGTCGTCGAAGGCCGCGTCGGGCCGCTCGCCGAGGCCGAGCCGGCGCAGGCGCTCGACCCGGGCGGGGGCTTCGCGGTCGACCGGCGTCAGCAGCAGATGGCCGGTGGGGTCGTACGTCATGTCGGTGCTCCATGGCTCGGTGCCGGGCCCGGCACGACGGCGGTGGTGGTGGTGAGCAGGTGCTGGACCAGCGTGACCAGGGTCCCGATGCCGGAGCTCGCGGCCCGCGCGTCGCACAGCACGATCGGCACCGCGGGTTCGAGACCGATCGCGGCCCGCACCTCGTCCGGTTCGTAGCGGTAGGCGCCCTCGAACTCGTTGACGGCGACGACGAATCCGATGCCGCGCCGCTCGAAGAAGTCGACGGCGGAGAACGAGGCCTCCAGCCTTCGGGTGTCGGCGAGCACGACGGCGCCCAGAGCACCCGTCGACAGCTCGTCCCACATGAACCAGAACCGCTCCTGCCCGGGCGTGCCGAAGAGGTAGAGCACATGGCGGGCGTCGAGGGTGATCCGCCCGAAGTCCATGGCGACGGTGGTCGTGGTCTTGGACTCGACGCCTTCGAGGCTGTCGGTCGCCGCGCTGACCTGGGTGAGCACCTCTTCGGTACTGAGGGGGTCGATCTCGCTGACCGCTCCGACGAAGGTCGTCTTGCCCACCCCGAAGCCCCCCGCTATGAGGACCTTGAGCGCGGTGGGGAACCGGTCGTCGCCCCCGGCGCCGTAGCGGTCAGAGCCGTCGTCGTAGGCCATCGAGCACCGCCTCCAGCAGTGAACGGTCCGTGGGTGTGTCGTGGCCGCGCGGCGCGCGCGCCGTGACGGCGCCGCAGTCGACCAGGTCGGAGAGGAGCACCTTGGTGACGGCGGCCGGAAGGCGCAGTTGGGCGGCGATCTCGGCCACCGACACCGGTCCGTGGCACAGGCCGAGGGCCGTGGTGTGCTCCGGGCCGAGATGCGCCTGCGGCGCCGCCCCGGTCGCCGTCACCATGGAGAGCAGGTCCAGCGCGGCCGTCGGACGGGTCCGGCCGCCGCTCACGGTGTACGGGCGGATCAGCCGGCCCGCCGCGTCGTCCAGGAGCGGCCCGTCCAGGGGCGAGGGCATGGTCACCGTCCTGCGGCGCCCGGGGCTCCCGCGGCCGCTCTGGCGGGGGTGGCGAGATACGGGCGCACGCTCTTGACCAGCATGGCCATCTCGTAGCCCAGTACGGCGGCGTCGGCCTCCCGTCCGGCGAGCACGGCGAGACAGGAGCCGGAGCCGGCCGTGGTGACGAACAGCAGCGTGGAGTCGAGCTCGACCACGACCTGGCGCACCTCTCCCCCGTCGCTGAAGCGCGTGCCGGCGCTGCGGCCCAGGGAGTAGAGGCCGGAGGCCAGGGCGGCCATGTGGTCCGCCCTGTCGCTGTCCAGGCCGTGCACCGACTTCACCAGTCCGTCGGAGGAGAGCAGTACCGCACTGCGGGTGTACGGGACACGCTGGACCAGACCGCTCAACAGCCAGTCGAGGTCCGAGACATGGCCGGTCGGCACATCGCTCGCCATGGCGTATTACTCCTTGGTGTGGTCGGTGTGCGGGGCGTCGGTCGGGCCGGCGGGCCGGGGCGCGCGCTCCGGCCGGGTCTCCGCGAGGTCGATGCCCCGCTGGAAGGCCGCCATCAGTCCGGGGTCGTGCAGGGCGGGCTCGTCGTCCCCGCGCGGGGCGGGCGTGTCCCGCAGCTGTGGGACGAGGTGCTCCTGGCTGCGGCGTCTGGGCAGTTGGGGTCGGCCGACGGTGCCGCGGACGACCTGTGGGGCGGGGCCCTGCGGCGCGGTACGGGCCTGCTCGGGATCTGGGTCGGGCGCGGAGACAGGAGCGGGGCCGGGGGCAGGCTCGTGCGGTGGATGGTCCGGGCCGGGGCCGGGCGCGCCGGGATACGGGCGTTCGAGGTGCTCGACCTGTACGGGCGGCGGCTCGGCGGGCGCACCGCCGACGGCCGGTTCGCGCTGCGCCGGCACGGGGCGGGGCCGGTCGGACTGTGCGGACCGGTCCGGCTGTGCGGAAGTGGGCAGCGTGGGCGGTGACATGGCCGCGAAGTGGGGCCCGGTGGTGGGCGCTTCAGGTGCGGCGGCGCTCGCGCTCTGCCCGGCCTCTTCCCGGTCGCCGCCGAGCAGCCCCTGCGGAAGGACGAGTACGGCCTGGACGCCTCCGTAGATGTTCGACTGGAGCCGTACGACGATGCCGTGGCGGCGGGCCAGCGCGGAGACGACGAACAGGCCGATCCTGGCGTCCTGGAGCAGATGGGCGACGTTGACCTGGTCGGGGTCGGCGAGCAGGGCGTTCATCCTGTCCTGCTCGGACAGCGGCATGCCCAGGCCCCGGTCCTCGACCTCGACGGCGAGGCCGGCGGTGACGTGCGTGGCGCGCAGCAGCACCTGGGTGTGCGGGGCGGAGAACAGCGTGGCGTTCTCGACGAGTTCCGCGAGGAGGTGGATCACGTCGGCGACCGCGTGTCCGCGCAGTGTGCCGTCGATCGGCGGCACGAGCTTGACCCTGGGGTACTGCTCGACCTCGGCGATCGCGGACCTGAGCACCTCCGTCATGGTGACCGGGTGGGACCACTGCCGCCGGGAGACGGCGCCGCCGAGGACTGCAAGATTTTCGGCGTGCCTGCGGATCCGGGTGGCGAGGTGGTCGACATGGAACAGGCCCTTGAGCAGCTCCGGGTCCTCGACGTCGTTCTCCAGGTCGTCGAGGAGCTGGATCTCACGGTGCACCAGGGACTGGAGCCGGCGGGCCAGATTGACGAAGACCTCGACCTTCTGCTCGTTGCCCACGCTGCTGGAGAGCCGGGACGCCTGCACCACGGCCGTCAGCGCGGTGTCGTGCGAGCGCACCAGCTCCTGGGCGAGCAGGTCGAACTCGTCCCCGCCACCCGGCGCCCGCTGCGGCGGCGCCGGGCGGGGCGGCGGGCCCTCGCCGCGCCGGAGCCTGTCGACGGCGGTACGCAGGTCGTTCTGGGCGCGGGCGGTGGTGCGGCGCAGCTCCGAGCAGCGGTCGAGCACGGACCTGGCCGTGCGTTCGGCGCCGCGTGCGGCGACGGCCACGGCAGCCAGGGCGACCCCAGCCGGCAGGATCAGCGCCACCCACAGGCCGGCGGACGGCCCGGGACCGGCGGCATGCACCGTGAGAGCGACGGCGATCACGCCGCTGAGGGCGGCGACCACGGTCGGCAGCACAGCGGTGCGCAGCAGGCGGGTTCGTATACGGGTTTCCGGCGGCGCGGCCGCGGACGGCGTCCGGCTCGCGGCCGCCAGGGCGCGGGAGCCCGGCCGGCCGTGACGTCCGCCCTCGCGGCGGTCGGACCGCGCGGCGGGTGCGCGTAGTTGAGACATCAGCGTCCTCGGTACGTGGGGCCCCAGGGATCGGCACAGTGCTGTCGGTCGGCGTCCGGCCGACGTCCGGTCGGCATGACTCCACGGCGGGCTCCGGGCACGCGGACGGGAACCCACCGTCGATCACCGGACACACACGGTAGCCGCGCGGGGAAGGCGTCCGACGGTCAGTTGTCGAAGTTCCCCGTCATTCGTCCCACTCCGGTATGAGGACTCGCACGGCAGCACGAATACGGAGGGTGAGGCCGTCGGCCCGGCGTACTTCCCCGACCGGCGGCGCACACGCGACCGGGCCGCGGCCTCTGAGTTACGAGGCCGCGGCCCGGTGTGCCGCAACGCGCGGCGGACGGACGGCGTGCGGGTCAGCCGGCGGGCTGCCGCAGTACGGTCACTCCGCGCGGGGCCACGGTGAGCGCGCCGGGGACGGCGGCCTCGCCGACCAGCACCTCGCCCGCCAGGCCCGGCACGGTCACCCGGTCGTCGGTGCGGTTGACCAGGAAGAGGTAGCGGCTGCCGGCGGCGGTGCGCACGGTGGCTTCGACGCGGCCACGGGCCTCCTCGGGCAGTTCGCTCTCCACTCCCGCCGGGGCGAGCAGCCGCGGCAGCAGCCGGGTGAGCCCGTCCCGGCCGAGGCGGGTGGAGACGTAACCGGCCGAACCGGCGCCGGTGGTGCGACGGGTGACGGCGGGGCGGCCGGCCTGCTCGCCGGCCGCGTAGCGGGCGAGCACCTCGGTGGCGGGGTCGGTGACGGCGAGGCGGTCGGTCCACAGGGTGCCGGTGGTGCCGTCGTCCAGGGCAACGCTCTCCCCGTCGGGCAGCGGACCGAACTCCTCCGCGCGGACGCCGAGAAGGTCCCGCAGCGCGCCGGGGTAGCCGCCGAGCCAGATGTGGTCGTTCTCGTCGACGATGCCCGAGAAGTAGGTGGTGACGAGGTGGCCGCCGTTCTCGGCGTACCGGGTGAGCCGCTTGGCCAGGGCCGCGGGCATCATGTGCAGGACCGGTGCGACGACGAGCCGGTACCCGTCGAGGTCGGTGTCCGCGGGGACGACGTCGGCACGGATGCCGAGGTCGAGGAGGGCGGAGTACCAGTCGAGGGCTTCCTGGTGGTAGCTGAGCCGCGAGGTGGGATGGGAGTCCTGTTCGCTCGCCCACCACGACTCCCAGTCGAAGAGGACCGCGGCCTGCGCCGGCTCCCGTACGGACCCGGCGACCGGGGTCAGTTCGCCGAGGGTCGTGCCGAGGTCCACGACGGAGCGGAAGACGTCGCTGTCGGCGCCGGCGTGCGGCACCATCGCGGAGTGGTACTTCTCCGCGCCGGCGGCGGACTGGCGCCACTGGAAGAAGCAGACGGCGTCGGCGCCGTGGGCCACGTGCAGCAGGGAGTCGCGGCCCAGCTCCCCCTTCTTCTTGGGCAGGTTGACGGGCTGCCAGTTGACCGCGCTGGTGGAGTGCTCCATCAGGAACCAGGGGCGGCCGCCGGAGATGCCGCTGGTGAGGTTGGCGGAGAAGGACAGCTCGTCGCGCGCCTGCGGGCCCGGGTGGGTGTAGTGGTCGTTGGAGACGAAGTCGATCTCGTCGGCCCAGTCGGCGTAGTTCATGCCCTTGATGCCGGGCATCACCATGAAGTTGGTGGTGACCGGGACGTCGGGGGTGAGCCGGCGCAGTACGTCGCGTTCCGCGCGCAGATACTCCTTCAGCGCGTCGGAGGAGAAGCGCTTGAAATCGAGCTGCTGCGTCGGGTTGGGGTGGGAGGCGGCCAGCCGGGGCGGCAGGATCTGCTCCCAGTCGCTGTAGCGCTGGGACCAGAAGGCGGTGCCCCAGGCGTTGTTGAGACCGTCGAGGGTTTCGTAGCGGCCGCGCAGCCAGTCCCGGAAGGCGCGGGCGGCGTCGTCGGAGTAGTCGTGGACGTTGTGGCAGCCGAGTTCGTTGGAGATGTGCCAGGCGACCAGGGCGGGGTGGTCCGCGTAGCGGGTCGCGAGGGCGGTCACCAGGCGCAGCGCGTGGGTGCGGAAGACGGGCGAGGTGGGCCGCCAGTGCTGGCGGGCGCCCGGCGAGAGCGTCTCCCCGGAGGCGGTGACGGGCAGCACGTCGGGGTGGGCGGTGGTGAGCCAGGGCGGCGGCGAGGCGGTGGCGGTGGCCAGGTCGACGCCGATGCCGTGGGCGTGCAGCAGGTCCATGACCTCGTCGAGCCAGCCGAAGTCCCACTGGTCCTCGGCCGGTTGGATTCGGGCCCAGGAGAAGATGGCGAGGGAGACGATGTTGACGCCGGCCTCGCGCATCAGCCGGACGTCCTCGTCCCATACCTTGCGCGGCCACTGGTCGGGGTTGTAGTCGGCGCCGTAGGCGATCCGGCGGGTGGGTTCACCGTCCGGCCCGGGGTGCCGCTGGGACAGGAGGGTGCTGATCATGATGGTCCTTCCGATGCGCCCGCGGGGGCGGGGGTGGCGTGCCGGCTACTTGTTGACGCTGAAGCCCTGCTCGGTGCCGTACTTGACGATGGCCTGCTTCCAGTTCCGCAGCCCGTCGGCCAGGGGTGTGCCGGAGACGTAGGCCTGGCCGGCGGTGTCGTTGAAGACCGAGTTGGCGTACGCCTGGTAGGGGAGGTAGGTCCAGTCGTCGGCGACCATGGCGGCGGACTCGGCGAATATCTTGTTGGCCTGCTGGCCGCCGAAGTACTCGAACTCGGTGTTCTGGAACTCCTCCGACTCCAGCTCCGCCCTGGTGGCGGGGAAGGCGCCCTCGGAGATGCGGGTCTTCACTCCCTCACCGGCGTTGGCGTACCGGACGAAGGCGTAGGCCAGGGCCTCGTTCTTGCCGGTCTCCGGCAGGGTGAGGGAGCTGCCGCCGTTCTCGGCGCTCGCCTTGCCGCCCGCCTTCCACTGGGGCAGCGGGGCGGCGCGCCAGTCGCCGGAGGCTCCCTTGACGCCGGAGGCGAAGTTGGCGGGCATCCAGGCGGCGGAGACCAGGGTGGCGATGGTGCCGTCGCCGAGGCCCTGGTACCACTCGTCCGTCCAGCCGGTGATGGGGGCGAGCAGGTCCTCGGAGATCAGCTTCTGCCAGGTCGCGGTGTACGTGGTGGTGGTCTGCTCGGAGAAGTCGACGGTGATGTCGCTCCCCTCGGTCTTGAAGGGGCGGGAGCCGGCCTGCCACAGCATGCTCGACGTCATCCCGGCGTCGCCGGTGTCGTTGGCGATGTAGACGTCCGGGTCGGCCTTGTGGAGTTTGCGGCCGGCTTCGACGTACTCGTCCCAGGTGGTCGGCACGTCGATGCCGTGCTTGTCGAAGACCTTCTTGTTGTAGAACAGCGCCATCGGCCCGGAGTCCATGGGCAGGCCATGCACGCCCTGCTCGGTGGCGACGGCGTTCCAGGGGCCGGGGGTGTACTTGCCGGCCAGGTCCTTCGCGCCGAAGGCGGACAGGTCGGTGAGGGACTTGCCCAGGGTGTACTGGCCCAGGGCGAAGTACTCGATCTGGGCGACGTCGGGCACGCCCTTGCCGGCGGAGACGGCGTTGCTCAGGGCGGTGTACGCGTCGTTGGAGGTACCGGGGTTGACGAGTTCGACCTTGACCTTCGGGTACTTCTTCCGGAAGTCGGCGGCGACCGACTTCAGCGTGGGCTCCCAGGCCCAGACCTTGATGGTGCCGCCCTTCTCCAGGGCCGCCTGGATGTCCTTCTCCGACAGGGCCTGCGGGCCCGAGGTGTCGGACGAGCCGCCGCAGGCGGTGGCCGGCAGGGCGAGGGCGCAGAGGAGGGCAGTGCCGCTCAGGGCGCGGCGGGTCTTCAGGGACATGAGGTGATTCCATTTCGTCGAGGTCCGAAACGGCGCGGGTTGGAGCTGGGGGGCCGGGGCGACGGGCGGCTATTCCTTGACGCTTCCGGCGGCGAGCCCGGACCGCCAGTACTTCTGGAGCAGCAGGAAGGCGGCGATGAGAGGCAGGATCGTGATCAGCGATCCGGTGATCACGAGGTGGAAGACGGCTTCGCCACCGGCCGTCGCCGCCTGGGCGTTCCATGCGTTCAGGCCCAGGGTCAGGGGGTACCAGTCCGGGTCCTTGATCATGATCAGCGGCAGGAAGTAGTTGTTCCAGGTGGCGACCATCGTGAACAGCAGCACGGTGACGAGGCCGGGCGCGAGCAGGGGCATGCCCACCCGGAAGAAGATGCGCGCCTCGCTCGCGCCGTCGATGCGGGCGGCCTCCATCAGCTCGGTGGGAATCGCCTCGGTGGCGAAGACCCACATGAGGTAGAGGCCGAACGGGGAGATGAGCGAGGGGATGATCACCGCCCACGGGGTGTCGGTCAGGCCCAGCTTGCTGAACATCAGGAAGGTGGGCACCGCCAGTGCCGTCCCCGGGACGGCCACCGCGCCGATGACGACGGCGAACACCGCGCGCTTGCCGGGGAACTGGAACTTCGCCAGCGCGTAGCCGCCCAGCACCGCCAGGAAGGTGGCTCCGCCGGCGCCGACGACCACGTACAGCAGGGTGTTGAGCAGCCAGCGGGTGAAGACGCCGTCGTCGTAGCCGAAGGTCTGGGCGATGTTGTCCCAGAGCGCGAAGTCGTCACTGAACCAGAGGCCGAAGGAGCCGGACAGGCCCTCCTGGGTCTTCGTGGCGCTGATCAGCAGCCAGCACAGCGGCACCAGACTGTAGAGCAGGACCAGTCCGGTGAGCACGGTGAGCAGGACGCTGCGGCGGGTGCGGCGCGGTCCCGGCTCGACGCGGCGCGGGGTCCTGGTCCGCAGTCTCGGCGCGCCGCGGGCGGTGGACTTCGGGGTGCCGCCGGACGCGGTCACGGTGGGGCTGCCCATCGTTCACGCTCCCTTCCGGATGCCGCGCAGCTGGACCGCGTAGGCGATGACCATGGTCACCAGGCCCATCACGATGGCGACCGTCGCGGCGTAGTTGTGCTGCCCGCCGGAGAAGGCCAGCGAGTACGTGTAGAGGTTCGGCGTGAAGTACGTCGTGATCGCGTTGGGGGCGAGGTTCCGCAGGATGCTCGGCTCGTTGAAGAGCTGGAAGCTGCCGATGACGGAGAAGATCGTCGCGATGACCAGCGCGCCCCGGATGGCGGGCAGCTTGATCGCGGTGACGACGCGGATCTGGCCGGCGCCGTCGATCTCCGCGGCCTCGTAGAGGGAGTGGGGTATCACCCGGAGCGCGGAGTAGAAGATGAGCATGTTGTAGCCCACGAACTCCCAGGTGACGATGTTGCCGATCGAGGCGAGCACCAGGTCCGGCGAGAGCGGGTCCGGGAGCGCGGTGCCCAGCGCGTCGTTGACGTCCCCGAGGAGCCCGAAGCGGGTGCCGTACATGAAGCCCCACATCAGGCTGGCGACGACGGCGGGAACCGCGTACGGCAGAAAGACCGAGATGCGGAAGAAGCTCTTGCCGTAGAGGCGGCCGCTGTCCAGCGCGAGTGCCACGAGCAGTGAGATGCCGAGCATGATCGGCACCTGCACGGCGAGGAAGAGCGTGACCCTGCCCAGCCCGGACCAGAACTGCGGGTCCTCGAGGGCGCGTCGGTAGTTGTCGAGGCCCACGAACTGGTTGCCGCCGATGAGTTGTTCCCGGAAGAGGCTCAGGAACAGCGAATAGGCGATCGGGGCGAGGAACACGAGGGCGAAGACGATCACGAACGGGGCCATGAAGCCCCAGCCGGTCCACGCGTACCTCTGCCGTTTCACGGGCCGCATCCGCCGCTCCGGCCGGTCGGCACCGACCTCCTCGGCAGGTGGGGGTCGTAGCGTCGTCATGTCGTTCCTCGCTCGGGTGTCCGGGAACCGGGCGCCGGCTCTCGGGGCGACTCGATGTTTACGCAAACATAGAGGCCACCGGCGATCCGGAGAGCTGTTATGTTTACGTAAACATCGGATGGCGGAATGTCTACACTGCCCCCAGGACGAGCGTCAAGGGTCGGCGGGCGGATTCGACGCCGGTAGGTGGGAGGAGCCGGGTGGACATCGCGGACAGCACACCAGTGGGCGGGCGGCAGACCCGGAAGCACCCGGGCGGACCGACCACGCGGCGTACCCGTACGGCCTCCATGGCCGACGTCGCACGCGTCGCCGGCGTCTCCTCACAGACGGTCTCCCGGGTCTCCAACGGCTTTCCCGGCGTGACGGAGGAGACCCGGCAGCAGGTCCTCGCCGCGATGAAGGAGCTGGGCTACCGGCCCAACAGCGCCGCCCGCGCCCTCAAGCGCGGCGAGTTCCGCACCATCGGCGTCATCCTGTTCTCCCTCTCCACCACCGGCAACGTCCGCACCCTGGAGGCGATCGCCACCTCGGCCGCGGAGGAGGGGTACGCCGTCACCCTGCTGCCGGTCGCCGTGCCCACCCAGGACGAGGTGCGCGGCGCCTTCTCCCGCCTGGGGGAACTGGCCGTCGACGCCGTCATCGTCATCATGGAGGTCCACCTCCTCGACACCGCGACCGTCGCCCTGCCGCCGAACGTCCAGGTCGTCGTGGCCGACTCCGACGCGGGCGACCGCTACAGCGTCGTCGACACCGACCAGGCCGGCGGGTCGCGCGCCGCCGTCCGGCACCTGCTCGACCTCGGCCACCGCACGGTGTGGCACCTCGCGGGCCCCGAGGAGTCCTTCGCCGCGCAACGCCGCGCAGCGGCCTGGCGCGCCACGCTCACCGAGGCGGGACGCGTCCCGCCGCCGCTGGTGCGGGGCGACTGGTCGGCGGAGTCCGGCTACCGCGCCGGCCTGCGGCTGGCGGCCGAACCCGACTGCACGGCGGTCTTCGCGGCGAACGACCAGATGGCCCTGGGGCTGCTGAGGGCGCTTCAGGAACGGGGCCGGAGGGTCCCGCAGGACGTGAGCGTGATCGGCTTCGACGACATCCCGGAGTCCGGCTCCTTCCTGCCACCGCTCACCACCGTCCACCAGGACTTCGCCGAGGTGGGTCGCCGTTGCGTGGCGGGCGTGCTGCGCCAGATGCGCCTCCAGAGCGCCGAACCGGGCACGGCCCTCGTCCCGACGAGGCTGGTGCTGAGGGACAGCACGGCCCCGCCACGGGGGTGACGGGCCCTGCGGGGCGGCCGGGTCGGCGCTGGCCGGTCAGCGGCGACGTTGCCGGCGGCACCGGCCCGGCTGGGGTAAGCGCCGGCCCCACCCGGCTGGTGTCGGCAGCGGGGCTGCCGGCCGCAGGCCAGCGGCGCAGCTGCCTTGTCGGCGGGCTGGCCGGTCGGGGCGGCGCTGGCCGGTCGGGGTCGACGTTGCCTGGTCGGCGGCGGGGCCGCCGGGTGGGGCGGCGGAGGCGCTGCCCGGTCGGTGGTGGGGCTGCCGGCCGTAGGCCGTCCGCGGCGCCGGTCCGGTCGGTGGCTGCGGGCTGCCTGCGCAGCCGTCGTGGCGCTAGCGGTCGGCCGCCAGGTCGGGTTCGCGGTGGTCCTTGATCGTGGTCGTCGCGACGGCCGGCCAGGCAGCCCAGCCGCCGGACGGGGTCCCGGCGACCTCGCGCCACCAGGGGTGGGCGGAGTCCATGGCCGACGGCTCGAACGGCTGCCCCGGTCGCGGCGTCGCGACGGTCTGGCCGACCTTGTGCCCGGCGTGCAGGGTGCGTTCGGCGGGCTCGTGCCACGGGTGGGGCGCGAGGTTGAACGTGCCCCAGTGGATGGGGAGCAGGACGCCGTGCGGCTTGCCCCGCTGGAGGTCGAGCTGGGCCCGGACCCCTTCGTCGGGCGTCATGTGGATGTCCGGCCACGGCCCCGGATCGGGCACACCGTTGTGGTTCTTGGGCCAGTACTCGGAGTACGCGCCGATCTGGATCATCGTGACGTCGAAGGGTCCGTGCTCCGCCCCGATGTCCTTGAAGCCGGGGAAGTACCCCGTGTCGCCGCTGTGGTAGAGCCGGTGCTCGGGCCCGGCGACGACCCACGAGGCCCACAGGGTGTGCTGCTGGTTGCGCAGTCCGCGCCCGCAGAAGTGGCGCGCGGGGGTCGCCGTCAGCCGGAGGCCGGCCACCTCCGTGGACTCGTTCCAGTCCAGCTCGCGCAGCCGGTCCGGGGAGACGCCCCAGCGCTCGAGGTGGGCGCCGACGCCGAGCGGCACGGCGAAGACCGTGTCGCTTGCTGCCAGCGCACGGATGGTGGGCAGGTCGAGGTGGTCGTAGTGGTCGTGGGAGATCACGACGACGTCGACGCTGCCGAGGGCCGCGATCGGGGCGGGCACCGGGTGCAGGCGCTTGGGCCCGGCGAAGGGGAACGGAGAGCACCGCTCTCCCCAGACCGGGTCGAAGAGCACCCGGCGGCCGTCGATCTCCGCAAGGACGCTGGAGTGCCCCATCCAGGTGAGGCGGAGCCCGGACGCGGCGGGCCGGGCGAGGTCGGCGGCCGTGGTCCGATGCACGGGTACGGGACCAGCCGGCACCCGGCGGGCCCGCGACTCCCTGGCGAAGTAGACCTTGGCGAACTCCATCATGGAGCTGCCCGACGGTGCCGTCCTGGACCCTTCCGGGTTCCGGAAGACGCCGTCGACGAAGTTCGGCGAGCGGCGGATGCGCGCCATGCGTTCTCCGGCCGGGTCGGCCCCGAAGGCGGCCGGCCTGTGCGAGCGCAGCCGCGAGCGCAGCGAGTGGGGGGAACCAGCGCCGGACACGGCACCTCCTGATGCTCGGAAGTCATTCCATTATGTGCGGTTCGGATGCGGTTCGGGCCGGTCCGCAGGCCGCCCGGCCCGGACACTCCGCCTTGACCTGGCAACGCCCGCCCGCGTTCCGGTGTTCCTCGAAACGGTCCGCCGCCATGTCACATTCGGCGCCGCCAGGTCCGTCGTACCCGTGACAGCACACGGATTTCAGACGACGAGGAGCACGTCATGGCCCGCATTTCCCTCGAACCGCGCCCCACTCTCTTCCTGCGCGCCGTCGAGTGGTACTCCCGGCGCACCTACGGCAAGGTTCTCGACCCGGTCCGCGCGCTGGGGCACCACCCCGGGGTGCTGTGGGCGGATCTGCGCTTCGAGCTGGCGGTCGGCAAGTGGAAGAAGCTGGACGCCGACCTCAAGGCGCTCGCGGTGATGGCCTCCGCCGCGTCCATCGGCTGCAGCTGGTGCATGGACTTCGGCCACTGGGAGAGCCGGCAGCGCGGGATGGACGCCCGCAAGATCCGCGAGGTGCCCCGGTGGCGGGAGAGCGACGCGTACACACCGCTGGAGCGCGACGTGATGGAGTTCGCAGAGGCCGTGACCGCGAACCCGCCCGAGATCGACGACGACCTCGCCGCGCGGCTGGTCGCCACGCTGGGCGAGGCGGCGTTCGTCGAGCTCACGACGATGGTCGCGGTGGAGAACCTGCGGTCCCGGATGAACACCGCGCTCGGCCTGACCAGCCAGGGCTTCAACGACCACTGCGAGGTCCCGGCTCCCGAGCAGACCGCGGCCCCGGCCGCCGCGGACGGTGTGGGCGCCGCATGAGAGCCCATGGACATCTCACCGGCGTCCCGCAGACGCGCCACGGGCACGCCACGGACACGCACAACAGGTACCGGCGTGGTGTGAGGTGATGCTGTTGCAGGGCTGGACTTCATCCAAGATCGGCTGTGTACTGTGACGCCGTGGCCAGAGTCCGGTTGAGCGTGGCGGAGAGGCGCGAGGAACTGCTCGGCGCCGCCGTCCAGCAGATTCAAGAGCGGGGTGTGGCGGCCGTACGGATCGCCGACGTCGCCGCCGCCCTCGGCGTGAGCAGCGCGCTGGTGCTCTACCACTTCTCCACGAAGGAGAAGTTGGTCGCGGCCGCCTTCACGCATGCCGCCGACGCGGATCTGGCCCATCTGCGCAAGCTGCTCGGCCGGCGTACCAGCGCACTGCGCCGGCTGCGCGCCGCGGTGCGCTGGTACGCGCCGACGGGCCAGGCCAAGGGCTGGCGGCTGTGGATCGACGCCTGGGCCGCCGCGCTGCGCGAACCGGCGCTGCGGGACGTGTTCCGCGACCTCGACCAGCAGTGGAAGTCCGCGCTGACGGAGGTCATAGCGGAGGGCGCGGCCGCCGGCGAGTTCCCGTGCGAGGACCCGGCGGCGGCGGCCTGGCGGCTGACGGCGTTCCTGGACGGGCTGGCCGTCCAGATGACGTCGTACGCCGGGTCGCTGTCCCGTGCGGCGATGCTTCAGTGGGCCGATGAGGCGCTGGCCCGTGAACTGGGCATCGACCGCAGCGAGTTGAACCCATCGGCCCGCTGAGCACAAGCCCGCCGGGAGGCGCGCCGAGCGCCCCGGCCGGCGAGGCACGCCGAGTACGGCGCCCGGTTGCGGGCCCGTCGACCACCGCGAGCCCGCGGATGCGCGCACCGCGGTCGGCGGAGGCACCTGCGCACGGCGTCCGGCCGCAGACGCGGCGAACACCCGGGTCGGCGGGACGCGCCCCGAGTGGTGACCCCGGCCAGGGGCCCGCCGGGCACCGCCGACGCCAAGCCCCCGCCCCACGCCCGCCGTTCAGGTCTGCCGCAGTGGTTCGTAGACCGTGGCGTCCAGGCCGAACGTCCAGGCGACACCCTCCTTCGCCGTCCTCGTCGTCGGCGGCACCCGCAGCCAGTACGTCCGGTGGGTGCCGTCGGGCTCCGGCGTGGAGTTGACCACCTCGACCATCACCACGTCCTCGTCGTCGGCGAGCGCGATCCGCCACAGGATGCCGGTCTCGTCGCGGTGCACCGGCTCGGCGCCGGACTCGGCGAGATACCGGTCGTATCCGTAGTACTCGAGCATCACGCGGCGCAGTTCCGCGTTCTCCTCCGTGCGTATCCGCTCCGGCGTGAGCGCCGCCAGCTCGCACAGGAACTCGGCGGGCACCGGCATGCCGCGCCAGGCGTGGAGCGCGAATCCGTCGGGGAAGACCAGCGCGGGGCCGTCGCCGTTGTCGAGGCGACCCGCCTCGTCGCGGTGGAGCTGCGAGGGCCTTTCGCAGATCACGACCGCGTTCTCGAAGGGCCACCACCAGCCCGCGTGGGCCGCGACGCGCGCGAGTCCCTCCAGCCGGTCGCTGCGGCCGTCGAACGCCGCGAGCCATGCGGCGTCGTGCTGCCCGAGCACCGCGTCGAGCAGCACGACGCGGATGTCCGTCTCCGCCTGGGAACGGGCCGCCGTGTCGTCCGGCGTCTTCTCCAGGAGCTCGTCCACGATCCCCGCGCGTATCCGCTCGGCCAGTGAGCGGGTGCCGTCCCACAGCAGCGCGCCGGTCGTGCTCCACAGCGCGGTCCAGCCGCCGGGCCCCAACTCGTCGTGCACCCGCCTTCGTTCGTCCGCCCAGGGACGGGTGCGCACGTCGTCGCGCACGGAGCGTCCCGGATCCTCCAGGGCCCGTACCGCCTCGACGCCCGCGAGGGGCGATCCCGCCCAGACGATCCGGTCCGGAGCGGCGAGCCCGGCCGTGCGGTACGCGAGCCGTACGCCCTCCTCCGCGGCCGCCCGGTCCGCCGGTCCGGTCGCCGCCGCGATGGCCCGCCACTTGTCCGCATACTGCATGTGAAAGTCCCGTCCCCTGTCGTCGTTCTGCGTCGCGCCGTGTCGTGCCGCGTGCCGTGTCGTGTGTTGTTCCGTGCCCGCGTGCCGCGTTGTGGGCCGTGCCGGTCGCCGCGGGTCAGTCGGCGACGATCCGCACCGCTCCCGGCAGGTACTCCCGCTGGCGCACCACCCGGTACCACCCCTTCGGCAGCGGTATCGCGGCGTGCTCCTCGTGCACGACCCGGCCGCCTTCCGGCAGATGGAGCAGCATCGGCCCGAACGGCCCCGGCTCGCGCACCAGTCGGCCCGGCCCGGTCACCGCGTGGGCGTGGCCCGTGACCTCGCCGAGGGCGAGCACCATGCGGCCGCGTGCGTCCCGTGCCTCTCCCGGCGCGTCGACGACGTGCGACGGCACGGCCTCCTGCGCGACGGGCACGATCAGCACGTCTCCCTGCCGGTACATGGCTCTCCCCTTCCCGCCGGACGCCGTGTGCCTCCGACCTGCTCACGACGTTAGGGCGAGGGACTGACAACGCCGTCCGTCCGCGCGCCGAACCGGGCCCGCGGGCGGCGATGTCAGTGGCACTTGGTAGAACTTGCTCGCACGTCAGCGATCAAGCCTCACCGGTGTCTGGAGCCCGTCATGACCATTTCGGACCATCTGCAGGAGTGGTACGGCCTGCCCGTGTTCGACTTCCCCGACTCCGAGACGCAGGCCGCGTCGACGACCGGGCTGCCGGCGGCGGAGAGTGTCGCGTGGCGGGTCTCCGTCGACAGCTACGAAGCCGAGGAGGAGTGGGCGGAGGCGTTCGCCCGCTTCACCGCGGCGGTGGACACCACGCGGGTGCGGGCGCTGGTCGTCGGCTCGTGGAGCGAGGCGTACGACTCGGGGCCCGACGGCATCTTCGAGGCGCTGATCGGGGCGAAGGAGAAACTGCCGCGGCTGCGCGGGCTGTTCCTCGGTGACATCACGTACGAGGAGTGCGAGATCTCCTGGATCCACCAGGGAGACGTCACGGGGCTGCTCGGCGCCTTCCCGGACCTCGAGGACCTGGGTGTGCGCGGCGGGGAGGGGCTGCTGTTCCCCGCGGTGCGGCACGAGAGGCTGCGCTCGCTGGTCGTCGAGACGGGCGGGCTGGACGTGGGCGTGGTCCGCGGCATAGCCGCGAGCGACCTGCCGGCACTGGAGAACCTCGACCTCTGGCTCGGCACGTCGTGGTACGGGGCGAACGCGGACGTGTCGGACCTGGAACCGTTCCTGTCCGGTACGCGGCTGCCGAGCCTGCGGTATCTGGCGCTCCGCAACAGCGAGATACAGGACGAGATCGCGGTCGCGACGGCCGGCGCACCGGTGGTCGCCCGCCTGGAGGTCCTGGACCTGTCGATGGGCACCCTCGGCGACGACGGCGCGGAGGCGCTGCTGAACGGCCAGCCGCTGACCCACCTCAAGAAGCTGGACCTGCACCACCACTTCATGAGCGAGGCGATGGTGCAGCGGCTGTCCGACGCCCTGGTGCCGGCCGGTGTGGAGCTCGACGTGTCGCAGTCGGAGGGCGGCGGCTCCCGCGACAGGGAAGACCGCTACACGGCTGTCGCGGAGTGAGCGTGCCCACCCGGCGCACCGGTCCCCGCCTCGCCGTCGTCGGCGTTCCGGCGGGCCGCCGGGTCACGTTGTTCCAGGACGCGATGCGTGCCGCGGGGCTGCCCGCGGCGCGTGTGGTGTCGTGGCTCGATGTGCTGGGCGGCCGGGCGGAGTTCCGGCCGGGCGAGCTGGTGCGGATCGACTCGCCGGGCGAGGACGCCGAGGTGGACCGGGCCTTGCGCGGGGCGGACGACCCGACCCGGGTGGAGGGCACCCGGCTCTGGTACGAGCGGTTCACCGCGGCCGTCCGTGAGATCGGGGTTCTCGCCGGGGCCGGTGGGGCGACGCTGCTCGACGATCCGGCCCAGTTGGCCGTGCTGTTCGACAAGCGCCTGTGCCACGGGGGCCTGTCGGCGGCGGGCGTTCCGGTGCCCGAGTCGCCGACGTCCGGCGCCGGTGCGCCCGAGGTCCGCGGCTGGGACGACGTGTGCGCGCTGCAGGCCGCGACCGGGCTGCGCCGGGTGTTCGTCAAGCTCGCGCACGGCTCGTCCGCCTCCGGGGTGCTGGCCCTGGAGACCGCGAGCCGGGGCCGGGTGCAGGCGACCACCTCGGTGGAACGGGACGCGCGGGGGCGGCTCTTCAACTCCCTGCGGGTCCGGCGCTACAGCGGCGAACGCGAGGTCGCCCCCCTGATCGACGCCCTCGCCCCGGACGGTCTGCACATCGAGCGCTGGGTGCCGAAGGCGTCGCAGGACGGCCGGGTCGCCGATCTCCGGGTGGTGGTGGTCGCGGGCCGGGCCACCCACGCGGTGGTGCGTACCAGCCGCTCCCCCATGACCAATCTCCATCTGGGCGGCGGGCGCGGCGATCTGGCGGCCGCCCGGGCGGCCACGGAGGCGGCCGGCGGGAGCTGGGCGGAGACGCTCGCGGTCTGCGAGCGGGCCGCGGAACGGTTCCCCGGAATGTCGCGCGTCGGCGTCGACCTGCTGCCGGGGCGGGGCTGGCGGCGTTTCTCCGTCGGGGAGGTCAATGCCTTCGGCGACCTGCTGCCGCGGCTGACCGGCCTGCCCGGGAGCGGCGCGGAGAGCCTGGACACCTATGCGGCGCAGGTCGCCGCCGTACTGAGCGGGACACTGAGCGGGACGAGGAACGAGCACCGTGCACATGCCTGACCACGACACACCCACCGACACCGCCGACCACGCAGCCGGCGACACCGGCCACGACACCGCCCCCGCCATCGAGGCCGCCGCCATCGAGGCCGCCGCCGTCAAGGCCGCCGCCGTCAAGGCCGCCGCCGAGCCGCCCGACATGAACGAGGTCGTCGGGCGGGACGACCTGCTGCTCGTCACGCTCGACACCCTGCGCTACGACGTCGCCGCCGAGCTGGCGGCCGAGGGCCGCATCCCGAACCTGGCCCGTCATCTGCCCGGTGGCGTCTGGGAGAAGAGGCACGCGCCCGGCAGCTTCACCTACGCCTCCCACCAGGCGATGTTCGCGGGTTTCCTGCCCACGCCCGCGGTGCAGGGCCCGCACCCGAGGCTGTTCGCCTCCCGGTTCGCGGGCAGCGAGACGACCGCCGGCCGCACCTTCGTCTTCGACAGCCCCGATCTGGTCTCCGCGCTCGCGGACTCCGGCTACCGCACGGTGTGCATCGGCGGTGTCGGATTCTTCAACAAGCAGGGCCCGTTGGGTTCGGTGCTGCCGGGGCTGTTCGACGAGAGCCACTGGGAGCCCGAGTTCGGGGTCGCCTCGCCGACGTCCTTCGAGGCGCAGGTGCGGCGCGCCGAGCAGGTGGTCGCCTCGCTGCCGGCCGAGCGCCGGCTGTTCCTGTTCGTCAATGTGCCGTCGCTGCACCAGCCGAACTGGTTCCATCTGCCGGGCGCGACCGACGCCGACGGCGACTCCCGTGCGACACACGCCGCGGCCCTGGAGTACGTGGACCGGCACATCGGCCGGCTGTTCGCCGCCGCCAGCAGCCGCCGCCGGTGCTTCGCGATCGTCTGCTCCGACCACGGCACCGCCTACGGCGACGGCGGCTTCACCGGCCACCGGCTCGGCCATGAGGCCGTCTGGACGGTCCCCTACGCCCACTTCTTCCTCGAGGCCACCGCATGAGCACCATGAGCGACATGAGCACGACAAACACACCAAGCACCGCGGCCCCGCGCCCGTACCAGAGCTACGTCTACGCCTATCCGCACAAAACGGCCTACCGCCCGCTCGACCGGAACCGGCCCACGCTGCGCGAGCTGTGGGCGAACGAGCCGAAGGACGCGCTCTCGCTCTATCTGCACATCCCGTTCTGCGAGGTGCGCTGCGGCTTCTGCAACCTGTTCACCAGGATCGGCGCTCCCGACGAGCTGACCGGGCGCTATCTGGACGCCCTCGACCGCCAGGCGACCGCCGTGCGCGAGGCCCTCGGGGACGGCTCGTCCGTCCGCTTCGCGGCGGCAGCGTTCGGCGGCGGCACACCGACCTTCCTGACCGCCGGTGAGCTGGAGCGGCTCTGCGACATCGCGGAGAAGCGGATGGGCGCGGACCTGGCGGCGGTGCCGCTCTCCGTCGAGACGTCCCCGTCGACGGCGACGGCCGACCGGCTGGCCGTGCTCGCGGGGCGCGGCACGACCCGCGTCAGCATCGGCGTGCAGAGTTTCGTCGACGCGGAGGCGCGCGCCGCGGTGCGCCCACAGCGCCGCGCGGACGTGGACGCGGCCCTCGGCCGGATCCGGGACGCCCGGATACCCGTCCTCAACATCGACCTCATCTACGGCATCGACGGCCAGACCGAGCGCAGCTGGCTCTCCTCGCTGGACGCCGCCCTCGGCTGGGAGCCGGAGGAGCTGTATCTGTATCCGCTGTACGTGCGGCCGCTCACCGGTCTCGGCCGGCTGAGCGCCGGCGCGGACGGGGACGCGCACGCGGCCTGGGACCTCGCCTGGGACGAGCAGCGGCTGCGGCTGTACCGCGCAGGCCGCGACCACCTGCTCGCCCACGGCTACGAGCAGGTGTCCATGCGCATGTTCCGCCGCGCCGATGCGCCGCAGTCCGCCGCCGACGACCACGCCTGCCAGACGGACGGCATGATCGGTCTGGGCTGCGGCGCCCGTTCCTACACCTCGTCCCTGCACTACTCCTTCGACTACGCCGTCGGCATGGGCGAGATACGCGGCATCATCGACGACTTCACGACCACAGAGGACTTCTCCCACCCGGAGGTGGGCCGGTGGGTCGACGGGGACGAGGCGCGCCGCCGCCATCTTCTCCAGTCGCTGCTCCAGGCCGAGGGGATGGAAGTGGCCGGTTACCGGGAGCGGTTCGGCGCCGCGCCCGCCGACGACTTCCCCGTGGAGCTGGAGCGGTTCGCCGCCCTCGGCTGGCTGGACCCGGCCGCCGCCCCGGGCCGGCTGCGGCTGTCGCCGGAGGGCCTGGCCCACTCGGACGCCCTGGGCCCGGAGCTGTTCTCACCCGCGGTGCGCGCCGCCATGGCCGCGTACGAGCCGAAGTGACCGGGCCCATGGACCTGACCGTGCTGTACCGGGGCCCGCTGGCGTCCTGCGACTACGACTGCCCGTACTGCCCGTTCGCGAAGCGGCGCGACAGCCGCGAGCAGTTGCGCGCCGACCGCGCGGCGCTGGAGCGGTTCACGGCCTGGGCCGCCGCGCAGCGGGACGACCGGCTGTCGGTGCTGTTCACCCCGTGGGGCGAGGGGCTGGTGCGCTCCTGGTACCGGAAGGCGCTGACCGAGCTGTCGCGGCTGCCGCACATCCGCCGGGTGGCGATCCAGACGAATCTCAGCGGCCGCACCGACTGGGTGGCGGACGCGGACCCGGCGAAGCTCGCGCTGTGGTGCACCTATCACCCGGGACAGACTCCTTACGACCGGTTCGTTGGCAAATGCCGGGATCTGATCCGGCGGGAGATCCGGTTCAGCGTGGGCATCGTCGGCTTCCCCGCCCATCTCGCGGAGGCGCGCCGGCTCCGCGCCGAGCTGCCTGCGCACGTCTACCTCTGGGTGAACGCGCCCGAGGGGCACGAACTCTCCGACGCCGAGGCCGACGCCTGGACCGAGCTGGACCCGCTCTTCCCGTTCAGCCGCCGTCCGCACCGATCCGCCGGGCTGCCGTGCCGCACCGGCGAGTCGGTGGTCTCGGTGGACGGCGACGGGACGGTCCGCCGCTGCCACTTCGTCCCCGCCGAACTGGGCAACCTCTACGACGGTTCGTACCGCCGGGCGCTGCGCCCCCGCGCCTGCCCGCTCGCCGTGTGCGACTGCCACATCGGCTATGTCCACCTGGAGACGCTGCCGCTGTACGACGTCTTCGCGGGCGGCGTCCTCGAACGGATCCCCGCCCCGGCCGCACTCGACCGGACCCCCGCCCGGACCCCCGCTGACCTCCCCTGACCTCCCCGTCATCCGCCGTCCTCCGCCGCCCTCAGAGCGGCAGCAGGTCCGGGCGCTTGGCCTCGACGTGGTCGCCGGAGCTCTCGCCGCGCAGCCGTCGTCCGATCCAGGGCGCCAGGTACTCGCGCGCCCATTGGATGTCGTCCCTGCGCACCTCCAGCGCCCCGCGCGGGGGCAGCGGCGGCCACGGCTGGTCGGGGTCGGCGGGCACGTCGAGTCCGAGGACCTGTGCCGCGCGGAGCGCGACCCGGGTGTGCCCCTCGGGCGACAGGTGCAGCCGGTCGGCGTCCCAGGCCCGCCGGTCCTGGACGGACTTGAGCGACCACAGGTCCAGCACCGGGCAGTCGTACCGGTCGGCGATGGCCCGCACATGCGCCGTGTACGTGGCGATCTTGCCGCGCAGATGGCGCAGGACGGGCACGTTCCGGGTGTCGAAGCCGGTCGTCACCATGACCGTGCCGACCGAGGCCGTGAGGTCGGCGACGGCCCGCTCGAAGCGTTCGGCCACGTCGTCCGGGTCGGAGCCCGGGCGGATGATGTCGTTGCCGCCGGCGCAGAAGGTGACGAGGTCGGGCGCGAGCTCCCGGGCCCTCGGCACCTGCTCGTCGACGATCTGGTCGAGGAGCCGCCCGCGCACGGCGAGGTTGGCGTAGCGGAAGCTGTGCTCCGGCCTTCGGTCGGCGAGCAGGACCGCGAAACGGTCCGCCCACCCGACGAAGCCGCCGTCGGGCCCCGGGTCGCCCACGCCCTCGGTGAAGCTGTCACCGATCGCCGCGTACGACCCGAATGCGCCACTGTTCTCTGTTCTCGAATCGTCTGCCACAAGGGCACATCTTTCCTTTATGGATGTGACCTACGCGACCGTAAGGAGGGGTTGACGGGGGGTGATCTTTACCACCCGTCAGTTTCCGGCGGGCCGGAATACGCGGAAGTCCCCGCTCCGCCAGGACGGAACGGGGATTTCCGGAATTGCCGGACGGTGGGCCGCACGGGTCAGAGGGAGACGCCGTGCTCCCGCAGGTAGGCCAGCGGGTCGATGTCCGAGCCGTAGGACGGGCCGGTGCGGACCTCGAAGTGCAGGTGCGGGCCGGAGGAGTTGCCGGTGGAACCGGACAGGCCGATCTGCTGCCCGCCGCTCACGGACTGTCCGCCGGAGACGGCCAGGGAGGAGAGGTGGGCGTACTGGGAGTAGGTGCCGTCCGTGTGCTGGATGACGACCTCGTTGCCGTACGCGCCGCTCCAGCCGGCGGAGACGACGGTGCCCGCACCGACGGCCTTGACGGAGCTGCCGGTCGGGGCGGCGAAGTCGACGCCGGTGTGGTAACCGCTGGACCACATCGCGCCGGAGGCGCGGTACGGCGTGGTGACGGCCGCGTCGACCGGGGCGCTGAAGCCGGACGCGGACGCCGGGGCCGCGGCCTCCTTCGCGGGAGCCGGCTTCGCGGGCGCCTTCTTCGCCGGGGCCTGGGCCTGCGGAGCGGCGGCCCGCGAGTCGTCGCGCGACGGGCGCGGCTTGGACTCGGCGCGGGGCTCGGGGTCGTTCTTCGCCTTGGACTTGGCGCCGATCGTCAGCTCCAGACCCGGGTGGATCAGCGACGGGTCGGAGCCGATGGCGCGGCGGTTGTCGTTGAAGAGCTGCTTCCAGCCGCCGCGGACGCTCTGCTCTTCGGCGATCTTCGACAGGTAGTCGCCGGCGACGACGGTGTACGTCTTCGGGGCCTTCTTGGCGGCCGGCAGCGCCGACTCGGCGAGGGCCGGGGCGGCCAGCGCCGGGGCGGCGGCCTGCTGGGGTGCGGCGACCGGTGCCGCCGCCGGGGCGGGGGCCGCGGTGGCGGTCGTGGCGCCGATCAGCGGGAGCGCGATGACGGCGCCGCCCGTGCCGGCGACGACGAAGCCGCGGGTGAACGGGTTGAACTTGGGACGACGGTGCTTACCCTTCGCGGGCATGGCGCATTCCTCTCCGGCGCCTACGAGGTGAGCTGTCGGGTTCGGGCTGGAGATGCCCGGTCGCACTGCTTGTACGACTTCACCCCAAGCCGTCCGGTTTTCCCGGAATCGGCGTACTACCTGGGTCCCCCGCTCCTGCCACACGTGGGTGGGTTCGAATTCCGGGCGGCGGCAGGATTAGGCGTTCCGTCCGGATTGAGCGTGACCGTAGGCGAGTCGGGCAGTCGTGGACAAGCGAGGATTTTCCACGATCAATGCAGAGCCCGATATCACCGGGGATTTCCGGTCACCCTCCGTGGACGACGGTCCTTCAATTGCCTTGCCGGTTACGGAATTGGCCCGCCGGTCCCGGCCACACAACGTCACGAATATGACGCTGCTCACCAGCCGGGGACCATCTCCCCCGCTTACGGGGCACGTTATGCCGAACCAGCCAATTCGGACAGAAGAAGCATTTGGCCATCTAGTGCCGCACTACGACCGCGGTCCACGCCCGCCTGAGCCGGATCACGGTGGCGTCCATGTCACCCTTCAGTCCGGTGTGCAGTCCGTGGTGCAGCAGCACCGCGCCCCGATGGACCGCTCCGGTGTCCACGCACGCGTAGGCGGCGGCCGGGTCGAGGCCGCGCAGCCGGAGCGCCGGCGGCCGCTCGCCGTACCGCTGCGCCTCGAGCAGCGCGAGCACGACCGTCTCGTCGCCCCGGACGTACTGCACGGCGCTCAGCCCGCCCTCCGGGGCCCGCAGCCGGTACAGCTCCCCGTGCTGGACGAGCGGCCTGATCTCCTTGTAGAGCCGGATCCAGTCAGCCGCCTCCGACAGTTCCGCCTCGCTCCACTGTGCGAGGTCTCCCCCGACGCCCAGTACCCCGGCCATGGCGCTGACGAAGCGGAAGCGCAGACTGCTCCGGCGGCCGTTGAGCTGGGCGTTGGGGCTGTCGGTCACCCAGGCCGCCATGACCCGGGCCGGGTGCAGCTGGCTGAAGCCGTGCTGGACGGCGAGCCGGTCCAGCGGGTCCGTGTTGTCCGAGGTCCACACCTGGTCGGTGCGGCCGAGGACCCCGAGGTCGATCCGGCCGCCGCCGCCGGAGCAGGACTCGAAGGCGACGCCCGGATGCGCGGCCCGCAGCCGGTCCAGCAGGGCGTAGAAGCCCTCGACGTGCCCGGTCCACAGCTTCTGCGGATACGGCTCCCCCGGCCAGCCCGCGTCGGTGAAGCAGCGGTTGAAGTCCCACTTCACATAGTCGACGGGCGCGCCGGACAGCAGGGCGTCGAGCTGCTTCCACAGATGCTCCCGGACGTCCTCGCGCGCGAGATTCAGTACGAGCTGGTTGCGGAATTCGGTGCGCGTGCGTCCCGGATGGTGCTGCACCCAGTCGGGGTGGGCGCGGTAGAGGTCGCTGTCCGCGTTGACCATCTCGGGCTCCACCCAGATCCCGAACCGCATGCCGAGACCGTGGACTTCGCGGGCGAGCGGCGCGAGGCCGCCGGGGAAGCGGTCCGGGTTCGGCGTCCAGTCGCCGAGTCCGGCGCGGTCGCTGGTGCGCCGCCCGAACCAGGCGTCGTCCACGACGAAAAGCTCGACGCCGATCCCCGCGGCCAGCCGGGCGAGGGCCAGCTGCTGCTGCTCCGAGATGTCGAAGCCGGTGGCCTCCCAGGAGTTGTAGAGCACCGGACGCGCCTCCTGGGCGCCGGGGATCACATGGGCGAGCTGCCAGGCGTGCCACGCCCTGCTGGCGCCGCCGAACCCGCCGTCGCTCCACAGCCCCGCGAAGACGGGCGAGGTGTAGGTCTCCCCCGGCGCGAGCAGTACCAGCCCGGAGTCGTCGTGACCGGCCCCGCCGGTGATCTGTACGCATTTGTCCGGGAGCTGCTGTACGGCGATCCGCCACGATCCGGACCAGCCGAGGGCGCAGCCGTACACCTCGCCGCGCTCCTCGGTGGCGCCTTCCGCGTCCAGGGCCACCCAGGGCAGGTGCTGGTGGCCGGTGTGGCCGCGCCGGCTGCCGATGATCTTCTCGCCGTAGCTGATCTCGGAACGGACCAGCCGGGACTCGGCGGCCCAGCGGCCGTGCAGCTGGGAGAGCCGCCATGCGTCCCGGTGCGGCAGCGTCCAGGCGGCGGCGTCGGCCCGGAGCAGTTCGAGGTCCGGCCCGGCGCCGTCGTGGGCGACGGTGGTCCAGCGCTCGATCACGTCGGAGTCGTCGCGCATCCGGTAGTGCAGCGTCAGGCCGAGGCCGACCTGTGCGTCGGTGAAGCGCAGCCGCAGCTCGTCGTCCTCCGCGGCCCAGCCGGCGAAGGCCCATTCGGTGCCGCGCACGGACTCGGTTCGGACCGACAGCGCGGGGCGGACGAACCGGGGGCCGCCCTCGACGGGGTACTCCTCGCGCCCGTCGAGCTGGGACTCGAACGGCCAGTACGGCGGCGGCCCTTGCGCCGCCAGCGCCTCGGCGTCGGCGGCCGTGATGCGGGCGCCCCAGTGGAGATGGACGAGCTCGTCGGCGTCGGTGAGATGGAATGCGTAGCTGCTCGCGGGCCCGGAGAGGATCCACGTACGCCCGTCGCTCAGGTTCTCGATCATCTCGCCCCTCAGATACTCACAGTCCCACACAGACTCGAACATCATCGGCCGTGCGGGGCGCCCGGGGCAACGCCGGGAAGTAGGGAGTCTCACCAACGCCCGCCAACAGTGGACAAGATGATTGCCCGATGAATGCGTGTCGTATGGTCGAAGGCCGCGCCGTCGTCGGCGAGCAGCGCCGGCCACCGCCCCCCGAAGGAGTCCACGTGACGCAGCAGCTGCCGCAGACGACCTCGTCAGAGCCCGAACTGTCCGGGGTGCGCAACTTCCGCGACGTGGGCGGACTGCCGACCGTGGACGGACGGCGGGTGCGGTCCGGCAGGCTGTTCCGCAGCGGGCACCTGGCGCACGCGACCGAGACCGACACGGCGTTCCTGTCGTCCCTCGGCCTCCACACGATCTTCGACTTCCGCAACGCCGCCGACCAGCGGCTGGAGGGGCCGGATGTCGAGCTCCCCGGCGTGCGCAATGTGAATCTGCCGCTGAGCGACCCGGCGGACGGGGCCGAGTTCTGGAAGATGGTCCGCGACGGCAACCTGGACCAGCTGAAGGCCATCCTCGCCGACGGCAAGGGCGCCGGTCGCATGATCGACTCGTACCGGATGATCATCACGGAGCGGACGGCGGAGCACAGCCGGGTGCTGCACGCCCTTGCCGAGGACAGCGTCCCGGCCCTGATGCACTGCGCCGCGGGCAAGGACCGGGCCGGCCTGTCGATAGCCGTCTCCCTCCTCGCCGTCGGGGTGGAGCGGGACGCCATCGAGGCGGACTACCTCAAGTCCAACGACCCGCACCGACGTTACAAGATCCGGCGCGGCGACGGCTCGCCCGACGCGATGTCCCCCGAGGTGATGGAGCTGCTCAGCCCGCTCTTCGACGCCCGCGCCGAGTATCTGGCCGCGGCGTTCGACGCCATCGAGCAGACCTGGGTCACGACGGAGCGCTATCTCGCCGAGGGCCTGCGGCTCGCCCCCGAGACGCGCGAGCGCCTGCGGGATCGGCTTGTCGAGCAGGGCTGAGCCGAGGGCTGCGGTTCCTGCCGGGGGCCACTGGTTCGGCCGGGGCTACTGGTTCTGGCCGCCGACCAGGAAGAGTAGATAGAGGAAGCCCGCGATGACGTGGCCCGCGATCAGATAGACGAAGAGCCGGATCACCAGCCCGCGGGGGAACCGCTCCTCACGCGGGCTGTCGCCGGCGGAGCCGCGCCGGTCCAAGGGGTCGTGCGACATGTCGTGGATCACATTCCTTGCCGGTCGGATGAGGGATGCAGCTCGGGCGCCTGCAGCAGAGTGTGGACGAAGAGCAGTTCCGCGCCTTCCGGCGACAGCGCCTCGATACGGTGCGGTGTGAGCGAGTCGAAGTGCGCGCTGTCGCCGGGGGCCAGCTCGTGGGCGGCCTCCCCGAGACTCAGCCGCAGCCGTCCCGCGACGACGTGCAGCCACTCCTCGCCGGGGTGCACCCGCACCAGATCGCCCTGGACGCCGTGGGGGACGAACACCCGCAGGGCCTGCATGGCCCGTCCGGGGCTGCCCGCCCGGTGGTAGTCCCAGGAGCCGGCCGCCACCGGCTCGGGGCGGCGGCCGCGGATGACGGGTTCCCGCTCGGACGGCTGCTCGCCGAGCAGCTCGGCGACCGTCGTACCGTAGATACGGGCCAGGGCGAGGAGCATCGGCAGCGAGGGCTGCCGCAGCCCCGTCTCGAGCCGGGAGAGGTGCGCGGGCGAGAGGCCGGCCCGGTGGGCCGCGGCCTCGAGGGTGAGCCCGCGGCGGCGGCGCAGTTCGCGCAGCCGGGGCGCCATCTCGGGCAGGCCCCCGGCCGCCGGGTCGGCGGAGGTGGTCATGCGTCCATTGGGCCAGAGCATTGCCCCTGAGGCAACTTTCTTGCCTCAGGGGCAAAAGCCCGCCGCCTCCCGGAAGAGTCAGCGGTTGGCGACCGCCTGCTTCATGAGGGTCTTGCCGAAGTCCCACATCAGACCGCCGCTGCCGTGGGCGTCCTCCATCACAGCCGTGAAAGCCGCCACGAAGCGGTCCACCTCCCGCTCGCCGATGATCAGCGGCGGGATCAGCTTGATCACCTCCATGTGGTCGCCGGAGACCTGGGTGAGGATGCGGTGCTTCTGGAACAGCGGAACCACCACCATCTGCGCGAACAGCCCCTTGCGGGCGGCCTGCAGCACGGTCCAGCGGCTGCGCAGCCTGATCGACTCCGGGCGGCCGAACTCGATCCCGATCATCAGCCCGCGCCCCCGCACCGCGTGCAGCAGCTCGTACCGGTCGACCAGGGCCGCCAGCCGGGAGCGGAGCAGTTCACCGGTCACCCGCGCGTTCGCCACGACGTGCTCGTCCTCCAGCACGGACAGCACGGCGAGGCCCGCCGCCATCGCCTGGGCGTTGGCGCCGAAACTCGCCGAGTGCACCAGGACCCGGTCCATCGACGAGTAGACCTTCTTGAAGATCCAGTCCCGGCCGATCGTGGCGCCGACCGGCACATAGCCGCCCGACAGGGCCTTGGCCACGCACACGAGGTCCGGCTCGACGCCGGCCTCGTACTGGAAGCCGTAGAAGTCGCCCGTGCGCCCCAGGCCCGTCTGGACCTCGTCCACGATCAGCAGGGCCTTGTAGGTGTGCAGCAACTCCTGGGCGGCGCGCAGGAATCCCGGCGGGGTGGCGTGCACGCCCTTGCCCTGGACCGGTTCGACGACGAAGGCCGCCACGTCACCGCGCACCAGCTCGCGCTCCAGCGCGGCGAGGTCGCCCATCGCGATGGCGGTGTCGGGCAGCAGCGGGGCGAAGCCGTCGCGGAAGCCCGCCTCGCCGTTGACCGACAGCGCGCCCGTCGTCAGCCCGTGGAAGGCGTGCGAGCAGTACACGACGCGGGGCCGGCCCGTCGCGTACCGGGCGAACTTAAGCGCCGCCTCCACCGCCTCCGCCCCGCTGTTGCCGAAGTACACCCGGTCCAGGTGCGGGGTCTGGGCGAGCAGCTTCTCCGCCAGCAGCCCGGGCAGCGGCTGGCAGTCGAAGCGGGTGAGGTCGGCGAGCGAGGCGTCGAGCACGTCGTGCAGGGCCTTGCGCACGACGGGGTGGTGGCGGCCCAGGCCCATCACCCCGAAGCCCGCGAGCATGTCGAGGTAGTCGTTGCCCTCGGCGTCGTAGAAGTAGGCGCCCTCGGCCCGGGTGTAGACCTTGTCGAACCCGAGGGTGCGGAGCATGCGCGGCAGTTGGTGGTTGAGGTGCCGGGCGTGCAGCTCATAGCGCTCACCGCCGCGCCGAGCCAGCAGGTCCGCCAGGTCGAAGCCCTTGGGCTGCTCGGTCATTCCTCGCCCCTCCTGATCAGTCGTCCGCCGTGGCGGGTCGCTCACCGGCCGCCGGAGACCGTCTCGCGGGCGGCCCGGAGGGACTCCTTGAGCGAGCCCATGGTGGCGAGCACGGCGGTGGGTTCGTAGCCGCAGTGGGCCATGCAGTTGGCGCAGCGCGGGTCCTTGCCGCGGCCGTACTTGTCCCAGTCCGTGTCCTCGACCAGCTCGCGGTAGGTGGGGACGTAGCCGTCGCTCATCAGATAGCAGGGTCGCTGCCAGCCGAAGAGCGAGTAGTTGGGGATCGCCCAGGCGGTGCAGGGGAAGTCGGCCTTGCCCTCGAGGAAGTCGAGGAAGAGCGGGGAGTGGTTGAGCCGCCAGCGCCGCCGGTTGCCGCCGGCGAAGGCCTTCTTGAACAGCTCCCTGGTCTGTTCGACACCGAGGAAGTGCTCCTGGTCGGGGGCCTTCTCGTAGGCGTAGGCGGGCGAGATCATCATCTCGTCGACCTTGAGGTCGTCGTTGAGGTAGTTGAGCACCTCGACGACGGTCTGGGGGGTGTCGGTGTTGAAGAAGGTCGAGTTGGTGGTGACCCGGAAGCCGCGGCGCTTGGCCTCCTTGATCGCCTCGACCGCCTCGTCGAACACGCCCTCCTTCGCCACCGACTCGTCGTGCCGCTCCCGCAGCCCGTCGATGTGCACCGCGAAGGCGAAGTACGGGGAGGGGGTGAACTTCTCGATCTTCTTGCGCAGCAGCAGGGCGTTGGTGCACAGGAAGACGTACTTCCTGCGGCGCACCAACTGGCGGACGATCTCGTCGATGTGAGGGTGCATCAGCGGCTCGCCGCCGGCAATGGAGACCATGGGGGCGCCGGACTCCAGCACCGCTCCGACCGCCTGCGCCACCGGCATCCGCTGCTTGAGCACCCCCGCCGGATGCTGGATCTTCCCGCAGCCCTCGCAGGCGAGGTTGCAGGCGTACAGCGGCTCGAGCTCGACGATCAGCGGGAACTTCTCGCGCTTGCGGAGCTTCTGTTCGAAGAGATATGTCCCGACCCTGATGGTCTGGCGGAGCGGCATGGCCATCTGGCTCACCTCCTGGGGAGCAGCAAAGAACGGTGCCATTCGGAAAAAGCGGGCATGACGGCACGAAGGACACGGAAGGCCGATATTCCACCGCGAAGCGTGCCGATACGTACCAGTTCGTGTTCCGGGGCGTCCACGACCACCCGTACGGCGGCAACCGGGCGCGGTCCGGCCTCCAAGGCGCTGTTCAGTGTGGCCGCGGACTCCATGTCCGCGGCGATCGCGCCCGTGGCCAGCAGGCGCGCGCGTTCGGGACCGCGTACGACGTGGTCGACGCCCATCAGCGGTCCGGTGTGCACCGTGCGGCCAGGGACGGCCCTGGCGACGGCCTCGACCAGCAGGTCCGTGTGGGTGCAGGCGGTGGGCGTCCCGTCGAGCCTCACCTCGTCCACGACCACCAGGTCCCCCGGGTGCATTCCGGGCGCCAGTCCCGCGCAGAAGCCGGACGCGACGACCGCCGCGTCCGCGAGGGAGCCCGTCCCGCAGGCCGCGCGCACGGCACGCCCCGCGTTGACCGGCCCCATCCCGGTGCGGAGGATCGTCACGTCGCCCGCGGCGCCGCCGGCGCGCAGGGCCAGCTTCTCGATGCCGAGCGCGCAGGCGATCAGCAGCGGGACGGCGGAGCCGGCCGGCTCCCGGGTGTCCCCCATCAGCCCCCCTCACGGGCGCCCGTACGGCCGGGGAGCTGCTCCCCGCGCACGTAGCGGCCGAGTGCGGTCAGCGGGAACACCTGCCGGTACAGGTGGTAGTTGATGGAGAAGTCCCACGGGAAGCCGGTGCCGGTGAAGTACGGCTCGTCCCAGGAGCCGTCCGCCTGCTGGGTCCGGGCCAGCCAGGCCACGCCCCGCTCGACCGCCTTGCTCTCCCGCTCCCCCGCCGCCAGCAGGGCGAGCAGCGCCCAGCCGGTCTGGGAGGCCGTGGACGCGCCGTGGCCGATCGACTTCTCCTCCCGGTAGGAACGCAGGTCCTCGCCCCAGCCGCCGTCCTCGTTCTGCACCGACTCCAGCCAGCCGACGGCCCGCCGGATCGCCGGGTGGGAGACGGGCAGCCCCGCCGCCGTCAGGGCAGGCACCACCGCCCCCGTCCCGTAGACGTAGTTGACGCCCCACCGGCCGAACCAGGCGCCGCTCGCCTCCTGTTCGGCGAGCAGCCACCGGATGCCCCGCAGGGTGCGCGGGTCCTGGGCCATGCCCTCGTGGGCCAGCATCTCGACGACGTGCGCGGTGACGTCCGCCGACGGCGGGTCGATGACCTCGCCGAAGTCGCAGAACGGCAGCCGGTTGGGGAACGGGCTGGTGTTGTCCGCGTCGAACGCGGCCCAGGCGCCGTTACGGGACTGCATGCCGAGGTTCCAGCGGGTGGCGCGCGCCACGGCGGCGTCGAGCCGCTCCGGGTCCGGATGCCGCACCCGCCGCAGGGCGAGCACCACCTCGGCGGTGTCGTCGATGTCCGGGTAGTTGTCGTTGTGGAACTCGAACGCCCAGCCGCCCGGCCCGACTCCAGGCCTGCGCACCGCCCAGTCGCCCGGCCGGACGATCTGCTCGCTGAGCATCCAGTCGGCCGCCTTCACCAGCGCCGGGTGGTCGGCGGGCAGTCCGGCGTCGGCGAGGGCGATCACGGCCAGGCAGGTGTCCCACACCGGGGACTGGCATGCCTCGATCATCCGGACGGGCAGGCCGTCCTCCTCGTGCCACACGGCGAACCGGTCCAGCGACTCCAGCCCCGCCCGCATGACCGGGTGTTCGAGGTCGTAGCCGAGCAGGCGCAACGCGATCACCGAGTACACGGCCGGGGGCTGGATGCCGCCCCAGCAGCCGTCGTTCTCCTGGCGCTCGACGATCCAGCGGGCCGCCGCGTTCATCGCGGTCCGGCGCAGCCGGCGCGGCGCGACCTTCCGGTAGGCGTGCAGTGCCTTGTCGGCGCGCTGGAAGAAGCCGTCCCAGCTCGCCGCGGGCGCGAGTCGCCTGCCCGGGTCGGGCCGGGCGGGGTCGGTGTGCAGCTCCTCCAAGGCGAAGGGCGCGGGCCGCACCGGCCGCTTCGCGGAGACGACGGTGAGCGGCACGATGGTCTGCCGTGCCCAGCAGCCGAAGTCGTAGATGTTCAGCGGGAACCACTTGGGCAGGAAGATCAGCTCGGGCGGCAGCTCGGGCAGGGCGTCCCACTTCCACCAGCCGAACAGGGCGAGCCAGATCCGGGTGAAGACCCGGCTCGCGGCGATGCCGCCCCGGCTGCGGACCCAGGAGGCGGCGCGCCGCATGTGCGGGTCGTCCGGCCGGTCGCCGGCCAGCCGTAGGGCGACGTACGCCTCGATGGTGGTGGACAGGTCGCCCGGCCCGCCGTAGAAGGTCGCCCAGGTGCCGTCGTCGCGCTGCTGCCCGCGGATGAAGCGGGCGGACGCCTCGACGGTCGCCGCGTCCTGGATGCCGAGGAACTGCCGCAGCAGCAGGTCCTCCGCGTCCATGGTCACGTTGGTCTCGAGGTCGCCCTTCCACCAGCCCTGGGCGTCCTGCCGTGCGAGCAGATGCTCCACGGCGCGTTCCGCGGCCCGGCCGGCCGCGTCCCGTACGTCTTCTCCCGGCCCGGTGGTCCGGGGGGCGCTCGTAGGAGTGGTTCCGCCGGCAGTGGCAGCGCCGCCCCGCAGGGGCCCGCTGCTTCCGTCGGTCGTCGCTGTCATGTGTCTCCCCTTCGTGGCAGTGGTCTCTGCTGAGCTGGGGTCTGACGTCGGCCGGTGACACGAGAGGGTCACCGGCCGGCGACGCGCTTCATATGGTGCGGCTGCTGCTCCGGTAGGTCCTGGGCCGTGCGGAGCACGGCCTGGCGGCGGCGAGGACGGTGACGATGGTGATCATCTCTTTCGTACGACGACGAAGTCCGCGAGCGCGACGAGCTGCGCGCGGACCCGTTCCGGCATGTCGACACGGCTGAGGGCCTCGATCGCGACGGCGTGCTGCCGGCGGGCCTCCTGGGAGGTCCACTCCCGGCCGCCGGCCTCCTCGATCAGAGCCGCCCGGGTGGCGAACTCCTCCTCGGAGAAGCTGTCGAAGTCGCTGATCTTGGCGTCGGCGGCGAGCAGTGCGCCCAGCCGCTCGGAGGCCGGGCCGCCGGCGGCGAGCGCCGCGACGACCGGCAGGGACTTCTTGCGCTGGCGCAGGTCGCTCCAGGTCTGCTTGCCCGTGGCGACCGGGTCGCCCCAGATGCCGAGCAGGTCGTCGACCGCCTGGAAGGCCAGGCCGAGGTGGTGGCCGTACGCCTCCAGCGTGTCGGCCGTCTCGTCGTCGGCGCCGCCGAGCACGGCGCCGATGGAGACGGCGCAGGCCAGCAGCGCGCCGGTCTTGTTGCCCTCCATCACCAGGCACTCCTCCACGGTGACCCGCTCGCGGTGCTCGAAGGAGATGTCCTGGGCCTGGCCGTCGATGAGCTTGCGGGTGGCGGTGGTGAGCCGGCGGGTGGCCCGCCCCGCCTCCACGGTGCCGATCTCCAGCAGCACCTCGTTGGCGAGGGCGAAGAGCGCGTCGCCGACGAGGATCGCCTGCGCGGGTCCGTGCACCTTCCAGACGGTGTCGCGGTGACGGCGCTGCTCGTCGCCGTCCATCAGGTCGTCGTGCAGCAGCGAGAAGTTGTGAACCAGTTCGACGGCGACCGCGCCGGGGACGCCGACCTCGGGCGCCGCGCCGGCGGCCTCCGCCGACAGCAGCGCCAGCGCCGGGCGTACGGCCTTGCCGCCGTCGCCGTCGGACGGCCGGCCCTGTGCGTCGATCCAGCCGAAGTGGTAGGCGGCGACGGTGTCCATGGGCGGCGCGAGCCGGTCCACGGCGGCGCGCAGCACCGGCGTGGACAGGGTCCGTCCGCGCTCCAGCAGCGCGGAGATGTCGACGCCCTCCGCGCTCTGCGCGGTGTCGTCAGCCGGATACGCCGAGTGCACTGTCGGCACGCTTTCTCCTCTGGTTCCAGTACTGGTGCTCACGCCGCCTCCTCGAGCGGATGTACATGGCGGCGGCCGAGCGCGGAGAGCGCGGCGGCCGCGGCACTGAACCCGCTGCGGACCGCACCCTCCATGGTCGCAGGCCAGCCGGTGGCAGTCCACGCGCCAGCAAGGTACAGGCCCGGAGCCCGAGTTGGGGCATCCGGTCGCAGCCTGCCGACGCCCGGAGACGGGGCGAACGTCGCCGTCCGCTCACGGGTGACGAAGAAATCCCGCACTCCGGCGCCGCGGGCCGCGGGCAGCAGCCGCTCCAGTTCGGGCAGATACCGCTTCCGCAGCACGGACACGGGCTCGTCGATCTCGTCCTCCGCGGCCGACTGGGACACGGCCAGATACTGGCCCTGGTTCGCCCCGGACGCCTCCGTGCGGTCGAAGACCCACTGGACGGGGGTGCCGAGAGCGGCGAAGAAGGGGCGGCGCAGCACCTTGCGGTCGTAGTGCACATGAACGTTGAGGATCGGAGCGGTGCCGATGTCGAGCAGCCGGTCCGGGTCCTCCAGCGCGCCGTCCGGGAGCAGCGCGTGGGCCTCGCGCTGCGGTACGGCGAGCACGACGGCGTCGGCGTCGAGCTCCTCGCCGTCCACCGCGACCTGCCAGCCGCCCTCGGTCGGGGTGATGTCCCGTACCCGGGTGGACAGTTCGGTGCGGACACCGGCCGAGTCGAGGGCCTTGCGGGTGAGCGTGTCGTGCAGTTCGCCGAGGGGCACCCGGGCCCAGCCGATGTCGGCGGCGCCCGGGTCGGAGAGCAGCCCGGTCTTGAACACCATCGCGGCGAGCCCCATCGACGCCTGCGGCGCCCTCGCGTTGAGCGTCGCCACCCCGACGAGGTCCCACAGGGCGGCGACGGCGCGCGGCGACTGGCCGTGGCGGCCGAGCCAGGTCGCGAAGTCGATGCCGTCCAGCGCCGGGTCGGCCGGGTCGAGCCTGCCGAGGGCGAGCGCGGCCCGCCCGACGCCGGCGCGCTCCTTGAGGCTCAGATGCGGATAGCGGGCGAGGCTCGCGCCGAGGTGCAGCGGTACGGGCAGCGCGCTGCGCCGCAGCCGGCCGAGCCGGGGCCCGCGCCTGGCGGCCACGTCGAGCACGGGCACGTCCAGGCGGTCCTGGACCGGGGCGAGATGAGCGCCGTCGATCCGGTCGAGGAACCAGCGGTAGGCGGTGCAGCAACGCAGGTACACGTGCTGGCCGTTGTCCACGGTGAGCTCCCCGCGCCGGAAGGAGAACGCGAGCCCGCCGAGCCGCGGCCGTCCTTCGAGCAGCGTGACCCGCACGCCGGCGTCGGCAAGCTGCAGCGCGGCGGTGACCCCGGCGATCCCCCCACCGACGACCACGACGTGCCGCGCGGCCGCACTGTCGGACATGGTCATACCCTCGCCTCCCTGCCCACTACGGCCCCGCCCTGCGTGCGACCCCACCGGCCACCAGCGGCTCCACCGGCGGACGAACGAACGGCACCGGCCCGCTGCCCGGACCCGGTCCGCGCGGCGGGCGCCGCGCATCGCAGGGCCGGCCCGGTCCAGGCCAGGGGCGGTCCCGGGCGGGGGGTCATCGGGGGCCGCCGTGGGGACGGCGGGCGATGAGGCGGGCGTCGAGGCCCGAGAGGCCGCGAACGGCGACGTACGCCTTTTCGCGGCCCGGCAGGGAGACCCGGCCGCGCAGCACCGCCTCCGGCTCGCGTTCGATGCGGTCGAGGAGGCGGCGGTAGATGCCGGCCATCGCCGCGACGCACGCGCCGCTGCGCCGGTCGAGCATCGGCAGCAGGCGGTAGCCCTCGGCGAACAGGGCCCGTGCGCGCCGGACTTCGAAGTGGACGAGGCCGGTGAAGTCGGCGCCGGGCGGCGGGACCGTCGCGCGGAAGCCGTCGGAGCAGCCGAACTTGGCGAGGTCGTCCGCCGGGAGGTAGGTGCGGCTGTTGGCCGCGTCCTCGGACACGTCCCGGAGGATGTTGGTCAGTTGCAGCGCGAGCCCCAGCGTGTCGGCGTACTCGGCGGCGCGCTCCGCCCCGCGCGCGCCGGGCTGGGTGCCGAACACGCCGAGTGAGAGCCTGCCGATCGCGCCCGCGACGCACCGGCAGTACACCTTGAGGTCGTCCCAGGTCTCGTACGTCGCGCCGCGTACGTCCATCAGTACGCCGTCGATGAGTTCGTCGAGGCCGCCGAGCGGCAGGGGGAAGCGGCGGGCGGCGTCGGAGAGCGCGACGGCGACGGGGTCGGTGTCGTCCTCGTCGACGGCGCCGCTCCTGACGCGTTCGAGCAGGGCGCGGGTGCCTTCGAGGCGGTCCTGCTTGGCCTGCGGCGTCAGCGTGCCGTCGCCGATGTCGTCGACGCGCCGGGAGAACGCGTACAGCGCCGACATCGCCTGGCGCTTGTGCGCCGGCAGCAGCCTGATGCCGTAGGCGAAGTTACGGGCCTGCTGCCCGGTGACGGCCTCGCAGTAGCTGTACGCGGCCTGCACCGGCGCGGGCACCACGGTCGGTCCCTCCATCGTCCGGCTCATCCCTCTCTACGCGCTCTTCGCAAGACGGCTGCCACTTCACGCAGCAGATGCGGCCTGGTGGCTCTGGGCGGCCCGGGCAGCACATCATGTCCGGCCGCGGCGATCGCCGCGAGCGCGGCACGCCCGCCGGCGACGAATCCCGCCAGCAGCAGCCGCAGTCTGCCTTCGACGCTGCCGACCAGGGGCGTGCCCTCGTCGAGCAGTGCGCGGGCGCGCCGCGCCTCGTGGGCGACGAGGGCGCGCACCGACGCGTTGGCGGTCGGCGCGGCCAGGTCGGCCTCGGTCACGTGGAAACGTTTCATGTCCTCGGCGGGCAGGTAGATCCGGTCGCGCGCCAGGTCCTCCGCGACGTCCTGGAGGTGCTCGACGATCTGCAGCGCGGTGCAGATCGCGTCGGAGCGGCGCACTCGCTCGGGGGTGGTGGTGCCGGTGATGCCGAGCACCAGCCGGCCCACGGGGTCGGCGGACAGCGCGCAGTAGGCGGCGAGGTCGCCGTACGTCTGGTAGCGGCGGACCTGCTGGTCCTGCCGGTTGGCGGCGATCAGCCCGAGGAACGGCTCCGGGGTGAGCGAGCAGCGGTCGATCGTGGGGCGCAGCGCGCGCAGCAGCGGGTGCCGGGGTGCGTCGCCGGCGGGGGCGAAGACCCGGCGCAGGTCGGCCTCGAAGGCGTCGAGCAGGGCGAGCCGGTCGTCGGCCCGGTCCGGCGGGACGCCCAGGTGCCGGGCGTCCGCGCCGCCGGGCGCGAGGTCGCCGTCGCCGATGTCGTCGACGAGGCGGGCGTAGCCGTAGACGGCCATGAGGTCGGCGCGCCAGGCGCGGGGCAGGAAGAAGGGGGCGACGGGGAAGTTCTCGTCGGCCGCCTTGTCGAGGGTGGCGCGGGCGGGGGCCTGCGCGGCGCCCGTCACTGGGCGCTGCCGGGAGCGGGGTACGGCGCACCGCCATGGGCGGGGACGGCGCAGCACTCCCGGAGCTGGAGATTTCCCGTCATGGCCGTCACATCTCCCGTTCTACACTGCCGACGCAATACATCTCATTTCGGACACGCCGCAGCACGCTGCGCCCCCATGTCCATCGCGCGGCGGCGACGGACTCGGCCGGTCGGACCACGGCATATCACCCGAGTTGCCGCGTTCAGTACCGGTACAGCTTACGTTGCACAACGCTCCGCGACGCCCCCGGGTGGCCGCGCATCGGCGGAGCGCGGCCTTCCGGCCCAACCTCCCCGCGCGGTGCGGAACTTGACCGTACCTTGACCAACCGGCCCGGCGCGCGCAGCCACACACGGACGCGGCGCACAGGAAGGCCCCCGCCGCGGCGGGGGCCCGGCCGTCCGTGCGGAGGCGGCTACTTGCCGGTCTCCTTCTCGTACGCCTTGATGACCTCGTCGGTCGGACCGTCCATCAGCAGCTCGCCCTTCTCCAGCCACAGGACGCGGTCGCAGGTGTCCCTGATCGACTTGTTGCTGTGGCTGACCAGGAACACGGTGCCGGCCTCCTTGCGGAGCTCCCTGATGCGCTGCTCCGAGCGGATCTGGAACCGGCGGTCGCCGGTGGCCAGCGCCTCGTCGATCATCAGCACGTCGTGGTCCTTCGCCGCGGCGATGGAGAAGCGCAGCCTGGCCGCCATGCCGGAGGAGTAGGTGCGCATCGGCAGGGTGATGAAGTCGCCCTTCTCGTTGATGCCGGAGAAGTCGACGATGCCCTGGTACCGCTCGCGGATCTCCTCGCGCGTCATGCCCATGGCCAGGCCGCCGAGTATGACGTTCCGCTCGCCGGTCAGGTCGTTCATCAGCGCCGCGTTGACGCCCAGCAGCGAGGGCTGGCCGTCGGTGTAGACCTTGCCGCTCTCGGTCGGCAGCAGACCGGCGATGGCGCGCAGCAGGGTCGACTTGCCGGAGCCGTTGCTGCCGATCAGGCCGATCGCCTCGCCCCGGTACGCGGTGAAGCTGACGCCCCGCACCGCGTGGACCTTGCGCACGCCGCGCGACTCGCCCTTGTCGCGGCGCAGTATCCGGCTCAGCGCCGCCGTGGCGCTGCCCTTGCCGCCGCCGCCCGCGTTGACGCGGTAGACGATGTGCACGTCGTCGGCGATGACCGTCGGGACGCGTGCTCCGGCCCGGTTGTCCTTGTTCTCAGCCACGGCCGTACCGCTCCTCAGCCTTCCAGAAGTACACGAAGCCCGCGAAGCCGATGAGGACGGCCCAGCCCAGGGCCGTGGCCCACACGTGCGAGGGCAGATACCCGGAGCCGTAGTCGTCGATCAGCGCGAACCGGATGAGGTCCATGTAGACGGCCGCCGGGTTGTACTGGAGCACGTCCGCGATCCAGGCCGGCTTGTCGGCGAGCATCACCGGGATGGAGAACATCACGCCCGATGCGTACAGCCACGTCCGCATGACGAACGGCATCAGCTGCGCGAGGTCGGGCGTCTTCGAACCCAGCCTGGCCATGATCATGGCAAGGCCGGTGTTGAACACGAACTGCAGGGCGAGCGCCGGGAGCACCAGCAGCCAGGACAGCGCCGGGTAGCTGCCGAAGCCGATCACGATCGCCAGCAGCACGATCATCGAGAACAGCAGCTGCTGGAGCTGCTGGAGCGCGAAGGAGATCGGCAGCGACGCCCGTGGGAAGTGCAGGGCCCGCACCAGTCCCAGGTTGCCCGAGATCGAGCGCACGCCCGCCATGACCGAGCTCTGGGTGAAGGTGAACGCGAACACGCCCGTCACCAGGAAGGGGATGTAGAGGTCCATCGCCATCCCGCGGCTGGTCTTCAGGATCACCCCGAAGATCACCAGGTAGACGAACGCGTTGAGCAGTGGCGTCGCCACCTGCCAGAGCTGGCCCAGCTTGGCCTGGCTGTACTGGGCGGTCAGCTTCGCCTGCGAGAAGGCGATGATGAAGTGTCGCCGGCCCCAGAGCTGTTTGATGTACGGGACCAGGCCCGGACGGGCACCGCTGACCGACAGCCCGTACTTGGCTGCGAGCTGCGACGGGGACAGGCCGTCGTCGGGCGATGGTACGGAACTCATCGCGACGGCGCCGTCATGGGTTGTGTCACTCACAAGTTGAAACTTTCGTGTTCAAGATGCGCGGCAATTCGGGGCGCGGTCTCACCGGCCTGTGGTCCCGATGCTCTCAGAGCCGAGCATGTCAGATGACAGGAGGTCGGCCCAGCCTGGTGAGACGCCACACCGTACGCCATCTCATCGGGCGGCGCGCTCCGCACGGGGTGCGCCAGCCCTCCGCGAAGCCGCCGAACCAGGCCTTCAGCGCCGGGAGCGACGGGCGGCGCAGCAGGGTGAGCAGGATCCACACCGCCAGGTAGACGGGGATCAGCGGCGCGGGCAGGTTGCGGCGCGCGACCCAGACCCGGTTGCGGGCCACCATGCGGTGGTAGACCGCGTGCCGGGACGGGGGCATCGTCGGGTGGAGGAGCAGCATGTCGGCGCGGTACTCGATGGACCAGCCGGCGTCCAGCGCGCGCCAGGCGAGATCCGTCTCCTCGTGCGCGTAGAAGAACTCGTCCGGCAGTCCGCCGACCTCGGCCAGGACCTTGGTGCGCACGGCGTTGGCGCCGCCGAGGAAGGTGGTCACCCGTGAGGAGCGCATCGGGTCGGAGGCGCGCAGCCGCGGGACGTGGCGGCGCTGGGTGAGACCGGTCTCCGGGTCGGCGATGCGGAAGCTGACGATGCCGAGCCCCGGGTCCGCCTCGAAGGCCTCGCGGACCAGCCGGGCGGTGCCGTTGTCGGGCAGCAGTCCGTCGTCGTCGAGGAAGAGCAGGACGTCGACGTCCGAGCCGCCGGGCCCGAAGGCCTCGATGCCGACGTTGCGGCCGCCGGGGATGCCCAGGTTCTCCGGCAGCTCCACGGTGCGCACACCGGCGGGCACGTCGGTCACGGGGGCGCCGTTGCCGACGACGACCACCTCGATCGGGTCCCCGTCCTGCTTGGCGACAGAGTCGAGGAGGGCGCGCAGTTCGTCGGGCCGGGTCCCCATCGTGATGACGACGGCGCCCAGCTTCAGCGAGGACGTCATTTCAGCCTGCTCGACACCAGGACGGAGACCAGGTGCAGCAGCGTCTGGAGCAGCGCGATGCCGGCCAGCACGGCGACGCCGAGGCGGGTGAAGAACAGGTCGCCCCGCAGCTGGTCCAGAACGGCCAGCACCACGATGAGCAGGGACGCCTCGATGCCGAGGATCAGCCGGTGGAACTTGAGCGCGGCGGCCGCCCGGCGGGCGAGCGCCACCCCGGACGAACGCGGCTCGGCCGCCGACTCCTTGACCGGCGGCAGCCCGCCCTGGTGCCGGGCGACGCCGACCAGGTCGGTCTCCGCCTTGATCAGGATCGCGCCGAGCGCGGCCAGGGTGCCGAGGAAGGCCCACAGCCAGTCGATCCGGCCGGTGCCCCACAGGTCCGCGGCGCGCAGGCCGAGGCCGACGAGCACCGCCGCGTCGCACAGATAGGCGCCGACCCGGTCCAGATACACGCCGGAGAGCGAGAACTGCTTCTTCCAGCGGGCCACCTCGCCGTCGACGCAGTCGAGCAGCAGATAGAGCTGGACCGCGACCACACCGAGGACGGCCCCCCATATGCCGGGCACGAGCAGGGCCGGAGCGGCCAGCACGCCGGCGACGGTCATCACATAGGTCAGCTGGTTCGGCGTGACCCTGGTGGTGACCAGGTGACGGGTGATGCGCAGGGAGATCTCTCGCATGTAGAGGCGGCCGCCCCAGTGCTCACCACTGCGCCGGTCCTTCACACCCGGGGGGTGAACGACCGGGCGGAGTTCAGCTACTGATGGTTTTGGCATAGTCGGCGTACGCGTCCCTGATCTGGTCGTGGGTGAGGTCGAGATGCTCGAGGATCGTGAAGCGGCCCGGGCGGGTCTGCGGCGCGTACTCGACGGCGCGCGCGAACTCGTCCGGCGTGAACCCGATCTCCTCCGGCAGCACGGGCAGCCCGTGCCGGCGCAGCACGTCGGCGAACAGGCCCGCGTCGTCGACCGCCCCGCGCAGATGCATCGCGAAGGCGGCGCCGATCCCGCACTGCTCGCCGTGGCTGGCGGCGCGCTTGGGGTACAGCAGGTCGAAGGCGTGGCTGATCTCGTGGCACGCGCCGGACGACGGGCGGGAGTCGCCGCTGATCGACATGGCGATCCCGGACAGCACCAGGGCCTCGGCGAGCACGGTGAGGAACTCGTCGTCGCCGACGCCGCCGGGGTGGCGCAGCACGGACTCGCCCGCGGTGCGGCCCATGGCCGCGGCCAGGCCGTCGACCTGCTCCCCGGTGACGCGGTGCGAGAGCTCCCAGTCGGCGATGGCCGAGATGTTGGAGATCGCGTCGCCGATGCCGGAGCGGACGAACCGCACCGGCGCGTCACGGATCACGTCGAGGTCGATGACCATGGCGATGGGCGTCGGGACACCGTAGGAGCCGCGGCCGTTGTCGTTGTCGAGCGTCGAGATCGGGGAGCACAGACCGTCGTGCGAGAGGTTGGTCGCGACGGCGACGAGCGGCAGCCCGACCCGCGCCGCGGCGTACTTCGCCACATCGATGATCTTGCCGCCGCCGAGTCCGACGACCGCGTCGTACCGCTTGCCCTTGATGTCGTCGGCCAGCTTGACCGCGGCGTCGATGGTGCCGCCGCAGACCTCGTACCAGTCGGCGCCGGGCAGCGTCGGGGCCATCTCGGCGCGCAGCTTCTGCCCGGAGCCGCCGCTGACCGCGAAGGCGAGCCGGCCGGAGGCCGAGATCCGCTGGTCGGCGAGGATGCCGGCCAGGTTGTCGAGGGCGCCCGCGCGGATGTCGACGACGACCGGCGAGGGGATGAGTCGGGTCAGTACTGGCACGCGATCTCACGGCCCTTCGCGAGGTCGTCGTGGTTGTCGATCTCGACCCACTTGACGTCGCCGATGGGCGCCACGTCGATGGTGAAGCCGCGGTTGACGAGCTCCTGGTAGCCGTCCTCGTAGTAGAGGTCGGGGTCGCGCTCGAAGGTGGCCTTGAGGGCGTCGGCGAGGTCGGCGGCGGCCTCCGGCTCGATGAGCGTGACGCCGATGTACTCGCCGGTGGCGGTGGCCGGGTCCATCAGCTTGGTGATTCGCCGGACGCCCTTGCCGTCCGCGGTGATGACCTTCATCTCCTCGTCGGCGAGGTGCTTCACCGTGTCGAGGGCGAGGATGATCCGCCGGCCGTCGCCGCGGGCGGCGAGGAGCGTCTTCTCCACGGAGACGGGGTGCACGGTGTCGCCGTTGGCGAGGATCACGCCCTGGGCGAGGACGTCACGGGCGCACCACAGGGAGTAGGCGTTGTTCCACTCCTCGGCCTTGTCGTTGTCGACGAGGGTGAGCTTGAGCCCGTACTTGGCCTCCAGCTCCGCCTTGCGCGCGTACACGGCCTCCTTGCGGTAGCCGACGACGATCGCGGCCTCGGTGAGCCCGATCTCCGCGAAGTTGCCGAGCGTCAGGTCCAGGACCGTGGCCGAGCCGTCCCCCGCGGGGTCCACGGGCACGAGGGCCTTCGGGAGCGTGTCCGTGTAGGGACGCAGACGCCGTCCTGCACCGGCTGCCAGTACGAGGCCGATCATGCGGGTTCTCCTTCGTCATGTACGGCGGGTGCCTGCGAGGACACCCAGAAGCGGAGGCTCTCCACCAGGACCACGAGGGCCACGGCCGAGGCGAGGAGCGTCAGCGCGAGGGTGAAGTCCGTGGTGGCCGGCAGGAGGGCGAGCAGCGTGACCGCGAGGACCCGCCCCTCGTGCCCGCCGATCGTCCGCACCAGCCAGTGCGGGGGCGCTCCGGTGCCGCCGCGGATGCGGTACACCGTGTCGTAGTGATGGTAGGCGACAGCCGCAATCAGCCCGAAAGCCGCGGGCAACGCGCCGTTCACCCCCGCGTGGGCGGCGAGCACGAGAATCGTGCCGTACTCGGCGGCCCGCAGGACCGGGGGGACGAGCCAGTCGAGGGCGCCCTTCAGCGGCCGGGCGACGGCGACTCCCGAGGTGACCGCGTAGACGAGCGCGGCGGCCACCGTCCAGACGCTGCCGAAGCCGGTGAACGCGGCGGTCGCCACGAGCGCGGTCGCACCGGCCGCGGCCGCCGCCAGGGGCGCGGCGCCCGGCAGCCGCCGGGCGCGGCTCGCCGAGGCGCGGGCCACGGCCTCGGCCAGCGGCCCGGAGTCCGCGAGGTCGGCGAGCGCCTGCGCGGCACGGTCGGTGCGGTGCGCCCTGCGGGTCAGCGAGCGCAGCACTCGGCCGGCCGTGGTGTAGCAGGCGGCGAGGGAGCAGCCGACGAGCAGGGCGTAGAAAACGACGCGCGGAGTGGCCACGGCCGTGAGCACGGCGATCATGGCCCAGCGTTCGCCGATCGGGAGCACTATCATCCGGCGCAGCCAGACCGTCCAGCCGACGCTGTCGAGCTTGCTGGAGAGGGCCGCGGTCGGACTTGTGTTCGCGGTGGCGTCGTGGTTCGCCTCGGTGAAGGAGAAGTCCACGACGTGCCGGCAGGTCTGGAGCACCATCGCGCCGAGCGCGAGCGCCCACACGTCGTCCCCGCCGCGCGCCGCGCCGAGCGCGAGGCCGGCGTAGTAGGCGTACTCCTTGGCCCGGTCGAAGGTCGCGTCGAGCCAGGCGCCCAGCGTCGAGTACTGCAGCGAGTAGCGGGCGAGCTGCCCGTCGGTGCAGTCCAGGACGAAGGAGAAGAGGAGCAGCAGTCCGGCCGCGACGAACCCGGGGCGGGTGCCGGTTGCCGCGCAGCCCGCCGCGACCAGCGCGGTGAGCAGGGACGCGGTGGTGACCTGGTTCGGGGTCAGTCCGCGGCGGGCGCACCAGCGTGCGAGGTAGCGGGAGTACGGGCTGATGCAGAAGGTGGTGAAGAAGCCGTCGCGGGCCTTCACCGCGGAGCGCAGCCGTACCGCCTCGTCGTCGACGGCCTCCACGGCGGCGCGCGCCCGGTGGCGCGCCTCCGCCTCGGAGGGCACGGCGGCGACCAGTGAACCCAGCTCGGGGCGGTGCACGGCAACGCCCCGGGCCTCGAGCTCGGCGACGACGCCGTCGACCACGCCGTCACCGGCCACGGCGCCCGCCCCGGCGGGCACGGTGGCGGAGACCGCCCGTACCGCGCCGGTCAGCGCGGCGCGGGCGGCCGGCTGGGCGGTGAGCGCGCCGGTGACGGCGGCGGTGGGGAATCTCGGGTCGGTGAGCGCCAGCCGCAGGGCGTGCACATGGCCGACGAAGCGGGGGTCGACCACGGCGACGCGCTCGGCGCCGGGCACGGCCGCTATGAGGGCGGCGGTGTGCTCGGGACCGTTGGCTACCCGCACGTCGAAGCCCAGCGACCGCAGATCGCCCTCGAGCGACGATCCGGGTACCGGCGGACCGGTGAGGATGGCGGTCGACAGACGAACTCACTCCTTGGAGCTGAGGATGCTGGAGCACGGCGCCCGGCCCGGCAGTGGGGCGGCGGCGCGTCGGCTGAGGCTATCCGATGAACGGAAGCGGGATTTCACCGGCCGTTCACGCCATGGCGGCCCGCCGGGATCATCATTGTCGATCGGTGCCCCGCCTTCCAAACCGTCCGCCGGAGCGCGGATCCACAGCCCCGCCCGCCGAGTGCCGGGGACCGGGGCCGGACACCCCATAGGGTGACCGTCATGACTTGGCTGATCACAGGTGGAGCGGGATACATCGGGGCGCATGTGGCGCACGCCATGACGGCTGCCGGTGAACAGGTCGTCGTGCTCGACGACCTCTCGTCGGGGATTCCCGGGCGGCTGCCGGCCGGCGTCCCGCTGGTGCGCGGTTCCGTGCTCGATCGCGACGTGGTGGACCGGGTGCTGTCCGGGCACGCCGTCACGGGCGTGGTCCACCTCGCCGCGAAGAAGCAGGTCGGCGAGTCGGTGGAGCAGCCGCTGACGTACTACCGGGAGAACGTGTGCGGCCTCACCACACTGCTGGAGGCCGTGGTCGAAGCGGGCGTGCGGCGCTTCCTGTTCTCGTCGTCGGCCGCCGTGTACGGGGTGCCGGACACGGAGCTGGTCCCCGAGACGGCCGCGTGCGAGCCGATCAACCCGTACGGGGAGACCAAGCTCACCGGTGAGCGCCTGGTGCGGGCGGCGGGGCGGGCGCACGGCCTGTCGACGGCCTGCCTGCGGTACTTCAACGTCGCCGGCGCGGCCGCCCCGGAGCTGTCCGACACGGGGGTGTTCAACATCATCCCGATGTTCTTCGACCGGATCACCCGGGGCGAGGCCCCGCGGATCTTCGGCGCGGACTACCCCACCCCGGACGGGACCTGCATCCGCGACTACATCCATGTCGCCGACCTCGCCGACGCGCACCTCGCGGTGGCGCGGCGGCTCGCCAAGGCGGCGGGCGGCGAGGACCTCACCGTCAACATCGGCCGCGGGATCGGCGTCTCGGTCCGCGAGCTCGCTTCCGTGGTGGCCGAGGTCACCGGCCGCGGCCCGCAGCCGGTGGTCGAGCCGCGCCGGGCGGGCGACCCCGTGAAGGCCGTCGCCTCGGTCGAACGGATCACCGCGGAGCTGGGCTGGAGCGCCTCGTACGGGGTGCGTGAGATGGTCGCCTCCGCCTGGGAGGGCTGGCAGGCCAGACACCCGGAGGCGGCGGCCCACTGATCGCCCAAAGGCTCTGACCTGCATGCATTTATGCAGGTCAGAGCATATGACAACGGTGTTCAGTGCCGTGTTGCCCGATACCCCCCGCCCGTAGTTCACTGGGCTCGACCGAGCGACGGGCCGGACGTATCCGCACGGAAGGGCACCGACATGGGGGCTGGGCACGACCACGGGCACGGCGGCCCGCCACCGACGGGCACCGCCGCCGCGGCCTACCAGGGCCGGCTGCGGATCGCCCTGACGATCACGCTCGGCGTGATGGTGCTGGAGATCGTCGGTGGCGTGCTGGCGGACTCGCTGGCCCTGATCGCGGACGCCGCGCACATGGCGACGGACGCGGTGGGGCTCGCGCTCGCCCTGCTGGCGATCCACTTCGCCAACCGGCCCGCCGGGCTGAACCGCACCTACGGCTTCGCGCGTGCCGAGATCCTCGCGGCGCTCGCCAACTGCCTGCTGCTCCTCGGCGTCGGCGGCTTCCTGCTCTTCGAGGCGGTGGAGCGCTTCATCGAGCCCGCGCAGACCCGGGGCGGTCTGACCGTCGTCTTCGCGCTCGTCGGTCTGGCGGCGAACATGGTGTCGCTGACGCTGCTGATGCGGGGACAGAAGGAGAGCCTCAATGTGCGGGGCGCGTATCTGGAGGTGCTGGCCGACGCGCTCGGCTCGGTGACCGTGCTGGTCTCCGCAGCGGTCATCCTGGCCACCGGCTGGCAGTACGCCGACCCGATCGCCTCCCTCGCCATCGGTCTGATGATCGTGCCGCGCACTGTGCGGCTGCTGCGGGAGACGCTGAACGTGCTGCTGGAGTCGGCCCCCAAGGGCGTCGACATGGGCGAGGTCCGCTCCCACATACTGGCGCTGCCCGGTGTCGAGGACGTGCACGACCTGCACGCCTGGACGATCACGTCCGGGATGCCGGTGCTCTCCGCGCACGTGGTCGTGAGCCAGGACCTGCTGGACTCGGTGGGGCACGAGAAGATGCTGCACGATCTGCAGGGCTGCCTGGGCGAGCACTTCGACGTGGAGCACTGCACTTTCCAGCTCGAGCCCGTCGGTCACGCGGAGCACGAGGCGAAGCTCTGCCATTGATCCAGGCCCGTCACGCGGCGGCCGGGCCGCTGCTAGGGTTCCTGCGCGGGACACGGACGTCCCGCCACCCTTCGGAGCGTATCGAGAGGATGAGGTTGATGACCGTCGCCGTGGAGTCCCCCTGCGCCTGGCGGCGCGGTGGTACCCCCAGCCCTGCGCACACTCGGTCCTTCCTCTTCCTCCGGGCTCCCGTCCGAGCCTGACCCGACCCGGTCCGGTCTCCCCGGTCCTGCGGTCGCGCCGTCGGCGGGAGCCCCCGCGAACAAGGGTTTGACGTTGTCCGACAACGCTTTCCACGACGCTTTCTTCGCCCTGCGCCAGGGTCTGCCGCGGCAGGGCCCCGGTTCCGACGACACCACCGCCCGGCTGCTCGCCATGGCGGGTCCGCTGCCCGCGCGTCCGCGGGTGCTCGACCTGGGCTGCGGGCCCGGCCGCAGCGCCCTGCTGCTCGCCGAACGGGCGGGCGCCCGGGTGACGGCGGTCGATCTGCATGAACCGTTCCTCGACGAGCTGCGGCACAGTGCCGAGGCGCGCGGTCTCGGTGGCGCGATCCGGACCGTACGCGCCGACATGGGCGCGCTCGACCTCCCCGACGGCTCCTTCGACGCGGTGTGGGCGGAGAGTTCCGCGCACAGCATGGACTTCGACACCGCGCTCGAGCGGTGGCGCCGGCTGCTCTCCCCGGGCGGCACCCTGGTCATGACCGAGTGCGAGTGGACGACCGCTCCCTCGGCGGCGGCCCGGGCCTTCTGGGACCGGCACCACCGGCTGCGCACGACCGCGGAGAACTGCGCGGCGGCCGTCGCCGCGGGCTACCGGATCGCCGGGCTGTACCGGCAGCCGTCGAGCGACTGGGACGAGTACCACGGCCCGCTGGCCGAGCGGGCCGACGCCGCCGACGCCGGCGCGCCGGGGACGGCGGAGGCCCTGGCGGCGACCCGGGAGGAGATCGCCGTACGCCGGGAGCACGGCGCCGAGTTCGGCTGCACGGGCTATGTGCTGCGTCCCGCCGACCCCCGCTGGCCGACCCGCCCCGAGACCGCGCAGGACATCCCGGCGGTGCACGCCGTCAACGCCGCCGCGTTCCCCACCCCCGCCGAGGCGGACCTGGTGGACGCGCTGCGCCGGGACGAAGAGGCGTGGCTGCCGGGGCTGTCGTACGTCGCGGAGGCGCCGGACGGGTCGGTGGCCGCGTACGCGCTGCTCACCCGGTGCCGCATCGGCGGCGCGCCGGCGCTGGCCCTCGCGCCGGTGGCGACCGCGCCGCGCCACCAGCGGCAGGGCGCGGGCCGGGCAGTGGTCCGCGCGGTGCTGGACGCGGCACGGGTGCGCGGCGAGGGACCGGTCGTCGTCCTCGGGCACCCGGAGTACTACCCGGCGTTCGGTTTCGAGGTCGCCGCGAAGCACGGGATCAGGACATCTTTCGAGGTACCGGAGGAGGCCCTGATGGTGTTGGCGCCGGACGGCAGCCGGGAGGTGCCGCAGGGCACGATCCGTTATCCGGCCGCCTTCGGCGTCTGACGGCCGTCGGCCCCGCCGCGTACGCGCACGGCGGGGCGGACATGCCAGACGGCCACCGAAGTACGGACAAGCCGCTTTTGTACGGCAGACTGAGCGGAGCCCAGGGCCCTTCCACCGGAAGGCCGCAGGGCCGAGGACCGATGCGAAGGACGGTTATGCCGATCACACCAGCCACCGCGGCGACCAGTGCGTCGAACGGCACATCACCAGCGATCCTGCTCGAGCTGGTCGACGAGGAGGGCAACACCGTCGGCACGGCGGAGAAGCTCGCCGCCCACCAGCCGCCCGGTCAGCTGCACCGCGCGTTCTCGGTGTTCCTCTTCGACGAGCTGGGCCGGCTGCTGCTGCAGCGCCGGGCGCTCGGCAAGTACCACTCCCCCGGCGTCTGGTCGAACTCCTGCTGCGGCCACCCGTACCCGGGTGAGGCCCCGTTCGCGGCGGCGGCCCGGCGGACGTACGAGGAACTGGGCGTGTCGCCCTCGCTGCTCGCCGAGGCGGGCACGGTCCGCTACAACCACCCGGATCCGAGATCGGGGCTGGTCGAGCAGGAGTTCAATCATCTCTTCGTCGGGATGGTGCAGTCCCCGCTGCAACCGGACCCGGACGAGATCGGGGAGACGGCCTTCGTGACGCCGGACGAGCTGACCGAGCTGCACGGCTCCGCGCCGTTCTCCGCCTGGTTCATGACGGTGCTGGACGCGGTCAGGCCCGCGGTAAGGGAGCTGACGGGACCGGCCGGCTGGTAGCCCGTGCGTCCGGCGGCGCCGCGGGCGCAGCGCCGCCGGACGTCGTTTCAGAGGGCCGCCGCGTCGCCCTGGAACTGCGGCACCAGCGGCAGTTCCGCCCAGATGATCTTGCCGCCGCCCGCGGTGTGCTCGACGTCGCAGACACCCCCGGCCTCCCGGGTGATCTCACGGACCAGTAGCAGGCCGCGGCCGCCCGTCTGCGCGGAGTCGGTCTCGAGCGCCTTGGGCCGGTAGGGGTGGTTGTCCTCGACGGAGACCCGCACCCGGTGCGCGCCGATGGCGACCTCCACGGCCACCTCCGGCGAGAGCAGGGCCGCGTGCCGCACGGTGTTGGTGACCAGTTCGGAGACGATCAGCAGCAGGCCCTGCATCACGTCGTCGGCGACGGGCACGCCCTGGCGGGCGAGCAGGTCCCGTACGGCGTGCCGGGCCTGGGGGACGGACACGTCGAGGGCCGGCGCGGTGAACCGCCAGACACCCTCGTACGACAGCGGCCGGGCGGGCACGCTCCCGCGGCTCTCCATAGTCCGGCACCCACCTTCGGCTCGTCCCACTGACCTTCGGGTAACAAGTGTTGGTAGTGCGGTGGTCCGTGCCGCACCCCTGATCGGAAGTGCACGCTTATCGGCTCTATTTGACCGAAGGCGTATGACAGGGTCAGTTGTGTGACTGCTCGAAACCGTCTTCTGCCCGCTTGGTCTGGGCGATCGTTTCAGCACTCTTATTCAGGTTTCACATCGCCCGTGGCCTCCGCGGCCCGCCCCCTCCTTGATCACCCGCCGGCGCGCTGCGGATAGCATCCGCGCATGGAGTCCCCGAAGGCCGGCCCGCCCCGGCTGACGCACACCGTCGCGGACGGCGTCGCCACCGTCGTCATCAGCAACCCCGCCAAGCGCAACGCCATGACCGCCGGGATGTGGCAGGCGCTGCCGGACCTGCTCGAAGGACTCGCGGCCGAACGCACCGTACGGGCGCTGGTGCTGACCGGCGAGGGCGACACGTTCTGCGCGGGCGCGGACATCGCCTCGCTGCGGGAGCCCGGCCAGGACCCGCAGTCGCTGGCGGTACGCGCCGAGGAGGCGCTCGCGGCGTTCCCCAAGCCGACGCTCGCCGTGGTGCGCGGCTACTGCGTGGGCGGCGGAAGCCAGCTCGCGGCGGCCTGCGACCTGCGGTTCGCGGAGCAGGACGCGCTGTTCGGTGTGACACCGGCGAAGCTCGGCATCGTCTACCCGGCCGCCTCGACCCGCCGGCTCACCGCGCTGGTCGGCCCGGCGGCCGCCAAGTACCTGCTGTTCTCCGGCGAGTTGATCACCGCGGAGCGCGCACTGCGGACCGGGCTGGTCGACGAGGTGCTGCCGGCGGACGAACTGGGCCGCCGGGCCGCCGAGTTCACCCGGGTCCTGGTGTCGCGCTCGCAGCTCACGCAGTGCGCGGCCAAGGAGTACGCCGCCGGACGCACCGACCGGGACGCGTACTGGGCCGGGCAGGCACGCGGCAGCGGCGACACCGCGGAGGGGGTCGCCGCCTTCCTGGAGCGGCGCGCGCCGCGCTTCGAATGGACGCCTACCGGAGGATGAAGCGGCTCCCGGCGCGGAACTCCTCCACCACGTCCGCCGGAGCCTTCGCCGGCGAGCCCGCGTCGTAGGGCGGCTGGGGATCGTACTCGGTGAGCAGCTGCACGGCCTGGGCGTGCCGGTCGCCGGCCAGCCTGCCGACCAGCGTGAGCCCCATGTCGATGCCGGACGAGACCCCGGCGGCCGTGACGTACTTGCCGTCGGTGACGACCCGGCGGCCGGTCGGCTCGGCGCCCAGCCGCTTCAGTTCGTCCAGCGCGAGCCAGTGCGAGGTCGCCGCACGGCCCTTCAGCAGTCCGGCGGCGGCGAGCAGCAGCGAGCCGGTGCACACCGACGTGGTCCAGGTGCTGGTCACGTCCACGGCGCGCAGCCACTCCAGCAGCGCCCCGTTGTCCATCTGGGCGTCCTGGCCGGGGCCGCCGGGGACGACGACGATGTCGGGTGCGGTCGTCTCGGCGAAGGTCCTGCCGGCGACGAGCTGGAGTTCGCCGCGGTCGTTCGTCACCGGGCCGGTCCGCTCGGCGACGAAGACGACCTCGGTGTCGGGCAGGCGGCACAGCATTTCGTAGGGGCCGACGGCGTCCAGCGCCGTGAAGCGGTCGAAGAGCAGGATCGCGATCCGGGTGGTCACGTGAGTGTCCCTTCTATGGGGCTTGCGTGGGGCCGCGGAAGCGGCGGCGGTACTCGGCCGGGGCGACGCCGAGGGACTTCATGAACGCCCTGCGCATGGCTTCGGTGGTGCCGTAGCCACTGGCGCGCGAGATCTTCGTGACCCCGTCGGCCGTGTCCTCGAGGAGCCGTCTGGCGTGTTCGAGCCGCACCCGCTCGACATAGCGGCCCGGGGTCGTGCCCGTCTCGGCCTGGAAGGCGCGGGCGAAGTGGCGCGGGGACAGGCCCGCGCGGCCGGCGAGCGACTCGACGGACAGGTCGGCCTCGGGGTGCCTGGTGACCCAGTGCTGCACCTCGCGCAGCGGTTCACGGGAGGCGGTCTGGGCCGCGAGCTGGGCGCTGAACTGGGACTGGTTGCCGGGGCGGCGCAGGAAGACGACGAGATTGCGGGCCACGGCGAGGGCGACGTCCCTGCCCAGGTCCTCCTCCACCAGGGCCAGCGCCAGGTCGATCCCCGCCGTGACGCCGGCGGAGGTGGACACCCGGCCGTCCCGTACGAAGATCGGGTCCGGCTCGACCTCGACGCCCGGATAGGCGGCGGCAAGGTGGTCGCAGACGCGCCAGTGGGTGGTGGCCCGGTGGCCGTCGAGCAGTCCCGCCTCGGCGAGCAGCAGGGCGCCGGTGCAGACGGAGACCAGCCGCCCGGCGTGCGGGGCGTGGTCGCGCAGCCAGTCGATCAGGCGCGGGTCGGGGCGGCGGGTGCCCTCGCCGCCGGGGACGAGGAGCGTGTGCGGGGCGGGCGCGTCCGCGAGACCGCCGTCGGGCACCAGGGTGAGGCCGCTGGAGGTCCGTACCGGCGAGCCGTCGAGCGAGGCGGTGCGGATGCGGTACGCGGACCGGTCGCCGCGGCTGCGGCCGGCTCCCTCGAAGACTTCGATGGGGCCGGTCACATCAAGGCTCTGCACGCCGTCGAAGAGGACGACGAGCAGCGTTCGCTCGGTCATGGCCCTCATCCTTCGCGGACCGGCACATGGCTGCAATGACGAGGACCCCACCTTTCCTGCCATGCCCGGTCGCGAGGAGACCCGGGGCTTCCCGACGTACCGACCAGTCGGTAACGTGCCGGGCATGAGCCCTCTGCACCCGCGCGCGGGACGCCGCTGCCACAACGTCGTCAACCAGCTGCACTCCACCGTCTACTTCTCGCCCGACTTCACCGATGAACTCGGCAGGCTCGGCATCGAGGACCCGAACGCCGCGTACTTCGCGGGTCGCGGCGCCGCGATGGGAGCGGTCGGGGCGGGCGCGGTGGCCGCCGCGTTCTACAACTTCAGCCACGCCCTGATCGCCGAGCACCTGCCGGCCGTGTGGGACACCGCCTCGCCGCGGACGGTGCTCGACGCACGGCTGCGCGCCGCCGACAGCACGCTGCGGCGACTGCTCGGAGACGACACGGTCGCCTCCCCCGACATGGCGGAGGCCGCCGCGCGCGGCCGAGGCATGCACCCGGCACGCCCGCCCGCTGTACGCGGCCCACGCGGACCTGCCCGTACCCGAGGAACCGCACCTGGCGTACTGGCACGCCGCGACGCTGCTGCGCGAGCACCGCGGCGACGGCCATCTCGCGGCGCTGCTGGCGGCCGGGCTCGACCCTCTCGAGGCGCTGGTGAGCCACACCGCGACGGGCAGGGGCATGGCCCCGCGCTGGATCCTCACCACCCGCGGCTGGGACCGGGCCGACTGGGAGGCGGCGCAGGCGCGGCTGCGGGAGCGCGGACTCCTGGACGCGGAGGGCGAGTTGACCGAGGCGGGCACCGCGCTGCGGGCCGAGGTAGAGGAGCACACGGACCGGCTGGACCGCGCGCCGTACGAGCACCTGGGCGCGGACGGCGTCGAGCGCCTCACCGAACTGGGCCGCGGCTTCCTGACAACCGCGGCGGCGGGCGCGTTCCCGCCGGACCTGGTGGGCAAGGGCTGACCCGGGCTTCGCCGGGGTGCGCGCACCGGCCCACCGGCGGGGGCGAAACGGCCGCCCCGGGGCAGGGGGACGCGCAGGGGGCGTGTCCGGGACGTAAGGCGTCGTTAGCTAGGGACCGGCAAGTACGGGAAAGCAGTCCCGGACGTGCCCCCGGAGCGGCACCCGGACGCCAAGCAACCCGAACCGGGCCAGGTCCAGGCGCGTAACCCGGACCCATCGGGCCCCGCCCGGACGCGCGGCACCCGGACGCAGGCAACCCGGACCGGACGCGTACCCCGGACCCACCCGGCCACGCCCGGATACCAACCGACCCGGACCGAGCGCGTACCCCCGCCCCCCTGGCCAGGATGTTTAGGAGAACGTGAGCGGGGCTACCCGACGGGGTCCGATACCCCGCGCAAGGAGGTCCATCGTGCTCCGGTCCATAGCCGACGCTCTCCGTATGGTCGGCTCGGCGATCGCCACCGTCGTGACGCTGCCCTTCCGGCTCCTCGCCCGCCTCTTCGGCGGCGCCTCGCACAGCGCATCACGCGCCGGCGGAACACGGCGCGTCTGAGGCACGCGACACGGACCCGGACCCGCCGGGCCGCGCCCAGGGCGGCGACACGGACCGGGCCACGCCCGAGAGCGTGACCCGGTCCGCCGCCCGCCCAAGGGCACGGCACAATGCTCACTCATGCACAGCGAGCACGAGAAGGCGAGTCGGACAACCGTGACGACGTCCATCGAAGGCAGGATCGCCGAGGAGCTCGGCGTACGCGAGCGGCAGGTGAAGGCGGCCGTCGAGCTGCTCGACGGCGGGTCGACCGTCCCGTTCATCGCGCGCTACCGCAAGGAAGCGACCGAGATGCTCGACGACGCGCAGCTGCGCACGCTCGAGGAACGGCTGCGCTACCTCCGGGAGCTGGAGGAACGGCGGACCGCGATCCTGGACTCGGTGCGCGAGCAGGGCAAGCTCGACGACGAGCTGGCGGCCCGGATCCGGGCCGCCGACACGAAGGCGCGGCTCGAGGACATCTACCTGCCGTTCAAGCCCAAGCGACGCACCAAGGCGCAGATCGCGCGTGAGGCGGGCCTGGAGCCGCTGGCGCAGGGGCTGCTGGCCGACCCGTCGGTCGAACCGCTCGCCGCCGCGGAGGCGTTCGTCGACGCCGAGAAGGGCGTCGCGGACGCGCCCGCCGCGCTGGACGGCGCGCGGGCCATTCTGGCGGAGCGTTTCTCCGAGGACGCGGACCTGATCGGCGAGCTCCGCGAGCGGATGTGGACCCGCGGCCGGCTCACGGCGAAGGTGCGGGACGGCAAGGAGGAGGCGGGCGCGAAGTTCGCCGACTACTTCGACTTCGCCCAGCCCTTCACGGAGATGCCCTCGCACCGCGTCCTCGCGATGCTCCGCGGCGAGAAGGAGGAGGTCCTCGACCTCGTGCTGGAACCGGAGGAGCCGGTGGAGGGCCCCTCCTCGTACGAGGGGATCGTCGCGGCCCGCTTCGGTGTGTCCCAGCAGGGCCGGCCGGGCGACAAGTGGCTGGCCGACACCGTGCGCTGGGCCTGGCGGACGCGGATCCTGGTGCACCTCGGCATCGATCTGCGGCTGCGGCTGCGCACGGCGGCCGAGGACGAGGCGGTACGGGTCTTCGCGGCGAACCTGCGGGACCTGCTGCTCGCCGCCCCGGCAGGCACCCGCGCCACGCTCGGGCTCGACCCCGGTTTCCGTACCGGTGTGAAGGTCGCGGTGGTCGACGCGACCGGCAAGGTCGTGGCGACCGACACGATCTATCCGCACGTCCCCGCCAACAAGTGGGACGCGTCGCTCGCGACACTGGCGCGGCTGGCGAAGGAGCACGCGGTCGAGCTGATCGCGATCGGCAACGGCACGGCCTCCCGTGAGACGGACAAGCTCGCCGGCGATCTCATCACCCGGCACCCGGAGCTGGGCCTGACCAAGGTGATGGTCTCGGAGGCGGGCGCGTCGGTGTACTCGGCCTCCGCGTTCGCCTCGCAGGAGCTGCCCGGCCTGGACGTCTCGCTGCGCGGCGCCGTGTCGATCGCGCGCCGGCTGCAGGACCCGCTCGCCGAACTGGTCAAGATCGACCCGAAGTCCATCGGTGTCGGCCAGTACCAGCACGACCTGTCCGAGCTGAAGCTGTCGCGCTCGCTCGACGCCGTGGTCGAGGACTGTGTGAACGGGGTCGGCGTCGACGTCAACACGGCGTCCGCGCCGCTGCTCTCGCGGGTTTCCGGCATCGGCGCGGGCCTCGCGGAGAACATCGTCACGCACCGCGACGCCAACGGCCCGTTCCGTTCCCGCAGGGCGCTCAAGGACGTGGCGCGCCTCGGCCCGAAGGCGTACGAGCAGTGCGCGGGCTTCCTGCGCATCCGCGGCGGGGACGACCCGCTGGACGCGTCGAGCGTCCACCCGGAGGCGTACCCGGTGGTGCGGCGGATGGTGAAGTCCGGCGGTGGCGAGGTGGCCTCGCTCATCGGCAACACCGCGGTGCTGCGGTCGTTGCGGCCCGCCGATTTCGTGGACGAGACGTTCGGTCTGCCGACCGTGACGGACATCCTGCGCGAGCTGGAGAAGCCGGGGCGCGACCCGCGTCCGGCGTTCCGGACGGCCACCTTCAAGGAGGGCGTCGAGAAGCTCGGCGACCTGGCGCCGGGGATGGTGCTGGAGGGCGTCGTCACGAATGTGGCGGCGTTCGGGGCGTTCGTGGACGTCGGTGTCCACCAGGACGGTCTGGTGCATGTGTCCGCGATGTCGAAGACGTTCGTCAAGGACCCGCGGGACGTGGTCAAGCCGGGCGACGTGGTGAAGGTGAAGGTCGTCGAGGTCGACATCCCGCGCAAGCGAATCTCGCTGACGCTGCGGCTGGACGACGAGGCGACGCCGGCCGCGGCGCCGCAGCGCGAGCGCGGCAGCCGGCCGCCGCAGCAGCGCCAGGGCGGTGGCGGTGGCGGTGGCGGTGGCGGTGGCGGTGGCCGCGAACGCCGGAGTGGTGGCGGCGGTGGCGACCGGCGCGGCGCGGCGCGTCAGGCCCCGGCCCCCTCCAACAGCGCGATGGCGGACGCCCTGCGCAAGGCGGGCCTGGTGGACCCCAAGAACCGCTGACAGCAACATGACTCCTGGGCCGAGGAGCCCCGGCCCGGGAGTCATGTGTCAGAGCTCGGTCACCTTGCCGTCCGCCACCTCGACACGCCGGGTCACCCGGACGGCGTCCAGCATCCGGCGGTCGTGGGTGACCAGCAGCAGCGTGCCCGTGTACGAGTCGAGCGCCGACTCGAGCTGTTCGATGGCGACCAGGTCGAGATGGTTGGTCGGCTCGTCCAGGACGAGCAGATTGACGCCCCGGCCCTGGAGCAGGGCGAGCGCGGCGCGGGTCCGCTCCCCCGGCGAGAGGGTCGTCGCGGGGCGCAGCACATGCTCGGCCTTGAGCCCGAACTTGGCCAGCAGGGTGCGTACTTCGGCCGGTTCGGTGTCGGGGACGGCCGCGCAGAAGGCGTCCAGCAGGGTCTCGTCGCCGTAGAACAGTCGGCGGGCCTGGTCGACCTCGCCGACGACGACACCCGAACCGAGGGCGGCGTGCCCCTCGTCGAGGGGGAGCCGGCCGAGCAGTGCGGCGAGCAGCGTCGACTTGCCCGCGCCGTTGGCGCCGGTGATGGCCACCCGGTCCGCCCAGTCGATCTGCAGCGACGCGGGCCCGAAGCGGAAGCCGCCGCGCCGGACCTCCGCCTCGCGGAGGGTGGCCACCACCGAGCCGGAGCGCGGGGCGGCGGCGATCTCCATCCGCAGCTCCCACTCCTTGCGGGGCTCGTCCACGGCGTCGAGCCGCTCGATCATGCGCTGCGTCTGGCGTGCCTTGGCGGCCTGCTTCTCGCTCGCCTCGCTGCGCAGCTTGCGGCCGATCTTGTCGTTGTCGGTGGCCTTGCGGCGGGCGTTCTTGACGCCCTTGTCCATCCAGTTGCGCTGCATCTGGGCGCGGCCTTCGAGCGCGGCCTTCTTGTCGGCGAACTCGTCGTACTCCTCGCGGGCGTGGCGGCGGGCCCGCTCGCGCTCCTCCAGGTACGCCTGGTAGCCGCCGCCGTAGAGGGTGATCTGCTGCTGCGCGAGGTCCAGTTCGAGGACCTTGGTGACGGTCCGGGTGAGGAACTCGCGGTCGTGGCTGACGACGACCGTGCCGGCGCGCAGGCCCTGGACGAAGCTCTCGAGGCGTTCGAGGCCGTCCAGGTCGAGGTCGTTGGTGGGCTCGTCGAGCAGGAAGACGTCGTAGCGGGACAGCAGCAGCGAGGCGAGCCCGGCGCGGGCGGCCTGGCCGCCGGACAGGGACGTCATCGGCGCGTCGAGGCCGACGGTGAGACCGAGCGAGGCGGCGACCTCCTCGGCGCGTTCGTCCAGGTCGGCGCCGCCGAGGTCCAGCCAGCGCTCCAGGCCGACGGCGTAGGCGTCGTCCGCTCCCGCGACGCCGTCGGCCAGCCCCTGGGCGGCGGTGTCCATGGCGATCTGGGCGGCCGCGACGCCGGTGCGGCGGGCCAGGAAGTCCCGTACGGTCTCCCCCTCGCGGCGCTCCGGCTCCTGCGGGAGATGGCCGACGCTCGCGGTCGGCGGGGAGAGCCGCAGCTCGCCCTGTTCCGGCCGGTCGAGGCCGGCGAGCAGCCGCAGCAGCGTGGACTTGCCCGCGCCGTTGACGCCGACGAGACCGATCACGTCGCCGGGGGCGACGACGAGGTCGAGCCCGGTGAACAGCGAGCGGTCGCCGTGGGCGGCGGCGAGGTCCTTGGCGACGAGGGTTGCAGTCATCAGGGGGTGCATTCTAAGGCTTCCCGGCCGGGCCGGGCCGGGCCGGGCAGGTGGACGGGGCCGGGGCGGCCTGCCGGGGTGGGCGGGCGCTCTTCTGGCCGGGCGGGCCGTCGGCTAGCGTCCCGGCATGAGCGACGACGTACTGGTGCTGGGCGGCGGGGTGGCGGGGCTGACGACCGCCGTGGTGCTGGCGGAGAGCGGCAGGCGGGTGCGGGTCTGGTCCCGGGAGCCGGCCGGGGCGACGACCTCGGCGGTCGCCGGCGGGCTGTGGTGGCCGTACCGCATCGAGCCCGAGACGCTGGTCGGCGACTGGTCGCTGGCGTCGCTGCGGGTGTACGAGGGGCTGGCGGACCGGCCGCGGGAGACGGGCGTACGGCTGGTGCCCGGTGTCCACGCCGGTACGCGCTTCGCGGGGCTCGGGCCCTGGGCCGCCGAGGTGGCCGGGCTGCGCGAGGTGGGCCCCGCGGAGCTGCCGGCGGGATTCGGCTTCGGGCTGTGGGCCCGGATTCCGCTGATCGACATGCCGGTCCACCTCGGGTGGCTGACGCGGCGGCTGGAGGCCGCCGGCGGCCGCGTGGAGGCGCGGGAGGCCGTGTCCCTGCCGCAGGCGGAGGCGGCGAGCGGGGCGGCCGTCGTGGTCAACTGCACGGGACTGGGCGCCAGGGAGCTGGTGCCCGACCCGTCCGTGCGGCCCGTGCGCGGGCAGTTGGTGGTCGTGGAGAACCCGGGGATCGAGGAGTGGTTCACCGCGGTGGACCACGCGTCGAGCGCGACGACGTATCTCATCCCGCAGCCCGGGCGGCTGCTGCTCGGCGGCACGGCGGAGGAGGACGACTGGGACACCGCGCCGCGCGGGGAGACGGCGGACGCGATCGTCGAACGGTGCGCCCGGATCCGGCCCGAGGTCGCCGGGGCGAAGGTCCTCGCGCACCGCGTGGGGCTGCGCCCGGCGCGGGACGCCGGTGTGCGCCTCGGCTCCGGACGCCTGCAGGGCGGGGCGCTGCTGGTCCACAACTACGGGCACGGCGGGGCCGGCATCACGGTGGCCTGGGGGTGCGCCGGGGCGGCGGCCGACCTGATCGGCGGGGTGACGGCCCCGCCGGGGTGACGGCCCGGTGGACCGGGTAGTTGACCAGCCAGAAGGTGACCAGGCCGACGCCCCAGCTGAGCAGCGCCGCGGTGG